>JAGPDW010000286.1:0-2805 GCA_018057345.1 Bacteroidia bacterium
AACTTGGTCTGCTCACAGATCCAAATGTATTATTGGCTGCAAGCATTTGCCTGTATTCAAAGATAATGTTACCACCTTCTATTAAGTTACTATAATTTATAAAAGCACTTTGCCCCGGAGTACCATTGATATTTATACCCGACACATTCGTAATACTTCCCGGTTCTGATTCGATGCGCAAATTCTTCCCATTCTCGAAGTTTAAAGTTGCCTCTTTGAATGAAGGCTTGAATAATACAAATTGTGGATTTCCAGGACAAACTTGATACATTCCCAATGAACTTAAAACATACCATGCGCTCATTTGCCCACAATCATCGTTGCCTATTAATCCGTCAGGCGTGTTCTTGTAAAATTTAGTAAGGATATTCGTTACTTGCTGCGATGTTTTTTGCGGCTTACCAATATAATGATATAAAAATGCAGAGTGGTGACTTGGTTCGTTCCCATGCGCGTATTGCCCAATTAATCCCGTAACATCGGCTTGCTCTCGTCCGCTGGTTTTAGCGCTTGTAGAAAATAACTCATCTAGTTTAGCTTCAAACTTTGAATCACTACCGTGAAGTTTTATTAATCCATCTATATCTTGCGGTACGTAAAATGAATAATGCCAACTGTTTCCTTCGGTATAATGATTATTTATTTCGGTTGGCGAAAAAGGCGAGTACCAATTACCGTTTGCACGCGGCCTCATAAATCCTGTGCTTGCATCAAATAAATTTTTGTAGGCTTGTGCTGTTTTTAAAAGTTGGGGAACATCTTTGTCTTTAAATCGAATTCCCATTTGCGCAATGCACCAATTATCGTAAGCGTATTCTAGTGATTTGGAAACACTTTCGCTTTGATCATTTACTTCAAGGAATTTTTTAGAATAGAATTTTTTTATACCAAACTCGTCGGTGGATGCTGCATCCTTCATCGCCTTGTAAAGTGCCAATGTATCGTAACTTTTTATTCCTTTTGTGAACGCATCAGCAATTACAGATACGGAGTGATAACCGATCATGCAGTTGGTTTCGTTGGATGATAATTCCCATACAGGCAATTTTTTTCCTTCGAGGTATTGGTTATAAAATGTGTTAATAAAATCATTCGTTCGTTTTTGTTCAATGATGGTAAATAAAGGATGAAGTGCGCGATACGTATCCCAAAGAGAGAATACATTATAGTGAACGTAATTTTGTGCTGTATGAACCGTGTTATCTCTTCCGCGATATCGACCATCGGCATCCATATCCAAACTTGGATGAATACAACAGTGATAGAGTGAGGTGTAAAAAATAGTTTTTTTGTTTTGATCGGGCTCGTTCACGTTGATTTTAGCCAATTGCCTGTTCCATTTTTTCTCTGCTTGTTTTCTGTAGGCATCAAAATCCCAAACGGTAGCTTCTGCTTGTAGATTTTTTGCTGAACCTATATTATCTACATTGGATAAAGCAACTTTAACAACGAGTGGCTTTTTATCTTTAATATCAAATTCAATGATGGCCCCTTCAGTGATCTCTTTTTGCAGAGAGGTCCACGAAAGATCATACGTGCTATTTTTTAAATACGTGATGTTTTTAATGGGCTTACTCAACTTCATTGTAAAATAGCAATATTGTTCTTTGGCCCATGCTTCGCTTATACGGTAGCCATTTATTGTAATACTATCAACTAGTTCCAAATGACAATCTATGCGTTTGTCGCGATGTAAAAGATCAATTATTACAAAGGCTTTGTCGCCCGTAAATTTATAACGGTGTATTCCCACACGATCGGTGGTAGTTAATTCGGCTTCAATTCCATTATTAAATTTAACCGAATAGTAACCGGCATTTGCTGTTTCATTTTTATGGCTAAATTTTGCACCGTAGCCCTTGCCACTTTCTCCGTTATTAGTATTGGCCGGTGTAATTAAAATATCACCCCAATCGCTTACGCCGGTTCCACTCAAATGCGTGTGAGAAAAACCATAAATGATACTATCGCTGAAATGATATCCGCTGCAGCCATCCCAACTTCCGTCTTTTCGAGTATCGGGACTCAATTGCACCATCCCAAACGGAGCAACTGCTCCGGGAAATGTATGACCATGTCCGCCGGTTCCTATAAAAGGATTTACATCTAATGCTAAATTAGTTTGTGCATTTGAATACAAAAACAGAAAGCAGGAGAATAGTTTTAAAAACTTCATCATGTGAATTTACGAATTTATTACATGCAATAATTCCTTGATGGTATTTTCATCCGCATTTTTAGAAATTGTATCTAAAGCAGCTGAATGAAAACTTGTGCATCGCGTTATTTGCTTGATCTGTTTAATATTATCGGGACGAATTCCGCCACCGGGAATGATGTTTATTTTGTCGCCGTAACTCTGTTGTAATTTGGCAATGGTTTCCATTCCTTCCAACGCAGTTTCTTTGCCGCCTGATGTAAGCACATTGTCAAAACCAATATCTATCAAATGTTCAATGCTCTCATTCATATTTAAACATTTGTCGATATATCTGTGAAACGTACATTTCATTGGCCGCGCCAATTCAACAAGCTTTACGCAAGAAAGAATATCGATGCTGTTTTCTTTCAATACACCAAATACAACGCCGTCGATCTTAAATTTATTGCAGAACCAAATGGCCTCTTCCATTAATTTAACTTCGTCTTTTTTAAATCGAATGATCACATGAAGAGGTATTTTTATGAGCTGACGAGCTTTTGCTATTTCTTGAAAGGAAGGCGCTATTCCACCGCTTTTGTAGTCATTACAAAATTCAATACGATGAGCGCCCGCTTTTTGAGCAATGAGGCATGATTCAATAT
>JAGPDW010000287.1:0-2798 GCA_018057345.1 Bacteroidia bacterium
ATTTAAAAGCGGATCAAGTAATTGATCTTATAAAATTAGATACCGAAGGCACCGAGAATCTTGTATTAGAAGGTGCTACAAATGTTCTTTCAAAACAGCGTCCTATAATTATGTGCGAAGTGATCAAAGGATTTATTGAAAAGGAAATGGAAACTATTTTAAGCGCTAATAATTACCTTTTTTATGCCGTTAACCAAAACGGTTTAGTAAAAGTAAATTCACTTCAAGTGGAAAAAGGAAAATTGGATTTTTTCTTTGTTCCCAAAGAGAAAGAGAGCCTTGTGAGTGAGCTTTTGAGTTCCAAATAATATAACAAATACAGAGGTTATTGACAATTTCTGTAATTTTTTAACCATCTATCTATCAAATACATATAAATGTATTTTCTTGGGGTTTTCCCTAAAAAAACAATATCTTTATTAACTAATATCTTTTTTTGGGAATACAACATGAGTGAATTTGATGACGAAGGAATGAATGATAAGGAGTTTGAGGAGATACTGAAGCGTTTCGAGAATATGATCAACAATGGCGAGTCATCTTTTTTTGATGCCGACGAGCTTGAGGAGGTTATTGAGTACTATATGCAATGGCTTAATTACGAAATGGCAAAAAAGGCCATCGATTATGGAATTGCGCACTATCCTTTTTCCTCAATTCTAAAAATAAAAAAAGCGCAGTACTTGTCAACCCAGCATTTTACGCATGAGGCCTTGAATATGCTTAACGAGATCGAACAAATTGAGAATAGCAATTTTGATCTTTACATGACTCGTGGATATATATACAGTCAAATGGGGTTAGGCGAACAAGCTATCGAGAATTTTAAAAAGGCAATTCCGTTAGCCGAATTTAAAGATGAAGTTTACGTGGCCTTAGGAATTGAATTTTTAAATGATGATAAACCTGATGATGCTTTGTTCTATTTTAAGAAGGCTATCAGAATAAATCCTAAGAACGAAACTGCATTAAATGAGATTTCTCTGTGTTTTGATCTAACTTCAAAAAGTGAGGAAGCAGTTTCCTTTTTTTCCGCTTACATTGAAAACAATCCATACAGCTACTACGCATGGTTCAATTTAGGGCTTTCATACGGCCGCTTAGGAATGTTTGAAAAAGCTATTGATGCTTATGATTATTCAATTGCCATCAACGAACAATTTAGTTCGGCCTACTTCAATAAAGCAAATTCATTGGCGCAACTAAAGCGTTACCCGGAAGCAATTGCGATTTATAAAGAAACTTTAAAATACGAGGAGGGTGATCCTACCACGTACTATTACATTGGAGAGTGCTATGAAAATTCGGAGGATTATGAGAACGCTTTGATAAATTTCAACAAGTGTGTAAAGTTGGATCAGGCAAATGCCGATGGTTGGTTAGCTATTGGAATTTGTTTGGATTCGTTGAATCGTTTAACAGAGGGAATTCATTATATCAAAAAAGCTATTGAGATAAATCCTAACGAAGCAGAATACTGGTATGTGTTTGCTGAAGTACAACAAAAATTGGGGTTTCAGGAAGAAGCGGCCTTAGCGTATCAACGCGTTATTGAATTGGAATATCCTGATTACGACGTGTGGTTAGATTACAGTAAACTCATGCACGAATCGGGTTATTTTACTGAAGCGTTAGAGGTTATCCAAGAAGGCATCAAAAATTTTCCGGATGTTCCCTCTTTGTATTATCGCTTAGGCGTTTTACTTTTAGAATCAGGAAACAAGCAAGACGCCATGTCGGTATTTGCAAATGCCTTGCAATTGGATTATAACGAGCATGGTGCGATTTTTGAATATGCACCTGCATTGGAGAATAACGACGAACTTTTGCAATTAATTAATCAATATAAAAAATAGCTTATGCCAACTAAGTATAATTTTAATTTGGAACATATTCCACAGCGCACCGAAAGACCGCGTGCTACAGGTTTAACAATGGTAATGGACAAAGGGCTTTCGATGCGACAGGCGGAAGATCTATTAACCGCTGGCAGCGATTACATTGATTTCATTAAACTTGGTTTCGGTACTTCTGTTGTATCCAAGAACTTGAAAGAGAAAATTAAACTCTATAAGGATGCAGGAATGAAAGTGTACTTAGGCGGTACATTGCTTGAGGCTTTTATTGTAAGGGATAAATTTGACGATTATATCAAATGCATTAGCGAACTGGGTTTGAACTGTGCCGAAGTAAGTGATGGAAGTATTACTCTGAATCATGATAAAAAATGCGAATATATTCGTCGATTAGCAAAAGATTTTACCGTATTAAGTGAAGTTGGAAGTAAAGAGGAAGGTGTGATCATTCACCCTGCACGTTGGATAAGCATGATGCAAAATGAGTTGGAAGCAGGGGCTTTTAAAGTTATTGCGGAGGCTCGCGAAAGTGGAACTGTTGGTATTTTCCATAAGAACGGAAGTGCACATACCATGTTGATCAATCGTATCGTTAATAAAGTGAAGATCGAGAATATCATTTGGGAAACACCTCAAAAAAGTCAGCAAGTATATTTTATTAAATTATTTGGCGCTAATGTGAACTTAGGAAATATTGGTCCTGATGATGTGATCCCATTAGAAACTTTGCGTTTAGGCTTAAGAGGAGATACCTTTTTTACATTTTTACCGGAAACAATGAAACAAGAAATATAATTTTATGAAGGAAATTACTGTACAAGAACTAAAACAATTAAAAGACAGCAATGCTAATTTTCAATTGGTAGATGTTCGTGAAGAACACGAGTTTGATGAAGCTAATTTGAACGGTTTACTTATTCCATTAGGCGATATACTTGATAG
>JAGPDW010000009.1:0-33212 GCA_018057345.1 Bacteroidia bacterium
AGTTATGCTACTTGCAAGCCCTTTCTCATTGTTGATAGCATCTATTCTCTGCTGGTAATTTAGTTCTTGTGCATAGTAATCTTTTGCAACAAGCTCAGACTTACTACTACTACTTACAATAACCATACTGATGATTAGTGCCATGAACCCCACATACACAATTGCTATTTTTATACCCCAACTCATATCACTTATTTTTATTTATGCTTTTACAGGGCCCAGAAAACTTGTCTTTACAATTTTGATCAATTTTCCGTTACTATAAATGCCGATTTTTAATTCCGTTTTACGCTTCTTAATATCAACTCTATTTAGAAATATAAAAAAACTTCCTTGAGTTATACCCTCTCCTTTAACCTCTAAATTTCTTCCTACCATTTCTATCTTTGATCCCGGCACACCTTCTATTTTAATTTCCACAGGCAAAGTTTTGCGTGTTTTATTCACCAATTTGATGGTAAATAAATTGCTTACCTGATCGTTTGGTTGCGCTTGATACAACATTCCCTTTGCGCGAATGATCGTTGCATCATAATCAGATCGAGTGACTAATAAAAATACTTCAACCGATATCAATACTGCCAACACAACAGAGTATGCTTTCATACGAGTGGTGAATGCCAATTTTATCTTGTTCTTGATCCCATTCTCTGAATCGTATCGGATCAATCCCTTTTCAAACCCAACACTTTCCATCATATGATCACAGGCATCAATGCAGGCTGTACAATTTGTACACTCTAGTTGTGTTCCATTCCTTATATCAATACCTGTCGGGCAAACTCTAACACATAATCCACAATCAATACAATCACCACCTGTTCGCGTCTCATTTTTTTTATAGTGATGTCTATTCTCGCCTCTTAAATAATCATAAGCCACTATAACTGAATTTCTATCTAAAAGAACGCCTTGCATTCGTCCATAAGGACAAACTATCAAACACACTTGCTCTCTAAACCATGAATAAATAAAGAAGAACACTCCGGTAAAAAGCAAAATTGATGTAAAACCGGCTACATGCTGCGAAACGGGTTCGGTAGCGATCTTAAAAAGTTCGTCGACACCAATAATATAAGCTAAGAATGTATTGGCAATTAGAAATGAGAAAACAAAGAACAAACCAAATTTTGCTGAACGTTTAAATATCTTAATCTCATTCCACGGTGCTTTAGCAAGTGCCTTTTGATGAGAAGCGTCGCCTTCGATCCAATATTCTATCCTTCTGAATACCATTTCCATGAAAATGGTTTGTGGACAAGCCCATCCGCAAAACACCCGCCCGAATATTACTGTAAACAACGCAATGAACACAATAAATATAAGCATCCCTAAACCAAAAATGAAGAGATCTTGTGGCCAGAAGATCATGCCAAACAAAATGAACTTACGCTCTAGAACATTTATAAGAAAAATAGGGTCTCCATTTATTTTTATAAACGGCAATCCAAAAAATACAAGAAGATAAACGTAGCTTAGTAATTTGCGATAATTATAGAACTTTCCCGATGGCTTACTTGGGTAGACCCACTTCCTTTTACCATCTTCGCCTATTGTTGCTATGTGATCTCGGAACGATTCGTTATTGCCATCTGCGGGCTCCATGTTATTTTAAAGTATCCTTTTTTACGACCATGCTATCGTTAGCAACAATAACTGAATCAGTGATCGGCACTTCACCTTCCTGGTAAAGATCACCTTGTGGGGCTTTTGCTCCTGTGGGATTTGTTCCAACTATTGTTCTAATAAAACTTGAGATCTGTGCGATCTGCATAGGAGAAAAATCGTCTTTCCATGCTTTCATCCCTTTATCGATCCAGCCATATTTTATAGATTTAAAAACATCTACTAAGCTACCACCATGCAACCAGTAGTTATCTACTAAGTTTGGCCCAACAGATCCTTGTCCATCTTTTCCGTGACACGCCGCACAATTAACAACAAATAAATTCTTCCCTTCTTCCACGTCAGCACCTTCTAATTGTTTTATATTAGTTTCGTCAACATTATTGGCTGCTGTTTTCATGTATTCAGCTACTTCTAATTTAGCTTTTGCTACTTCCTTATTGTATTCAGCTATTTGAAGATCACCGGTACCTGACACGTGAAAATTTATCATATAAATAACTGCAATAATAATTGTTACATAAAAACCGTACTTCCACCATGGCGGGAGATCATTATCTAATTCTTTTATACCATCATAATCGTGATCAAGCAAAATATCTTTCTCCTCTTCAATATCTATCGAGGCATTTATCTTTTCTAGAATTGTTTTAGATTTAACCTTACCTTTTAATGCTTCCAGATCTTTGGCAGACCCTAAGAGGTTTCTGAAGGTGAAGTACATTGCTATGATCACTACCAATTCTAATCCAATTACGCCAAGCATAAAATAGAAGGTAGACATATCTAACCCGCCAACTGTCCAATCACCATTTTCGATATTGGCTGCACTTGCTTGATGACCAAGAAACATTAGAAACACTAAAGAACCTAACTTTGTATTGGTGTTTGGATCTTCCTTTTTATTTGCCATCATTTTATTAGACAAATAATCTCCGGAAGAAATATTCTTTAACACCTGACTTAAACCAACAATAATGATCAATAGAAATAGTATCAATACCAGTAGAGTAAGGAATAATGAATTTGAAAAATAAGTATTTTTATTTGTACTTTCTACCTGTTGTGCGAAAGTAATCGCAGGAAATAGAATAATTGCCAACAAGGATAATTTATTTTTATTTAGTAGCTTCTTCATAACGTGGTTTGCTAGAAATTAATGAATCTGTTTCGGAAGATCGTAGAGGTAAATTGGATAGTGTATCGAAATATTCTTTGCTTGCCATAAGAACATAAATTGTTACGCCAATAAAAAAAAGAAAGAAAATAAAAAGTGAAACCAAGGGATAAACACCTATACCTGTGATGCTTTCTAAATAGTTAATAAATTTCATAATTATAAGTTTTTATTTTTTTACTACTTCTTTTGGTTCGTTCTTAATATCAGTACCAAGTCTTTGCAGATATGCGATCAATGCAACTATCTCCTTATCAGGCGCCGTTTCTATGCCGTCTTTTTTTAATTTTTCGGCAATTTCCTTTGCTTGTCTTTCCATATCCTTGCCGGCTTCATTCTCAAAACCTTGCGGGTATGGCACTCCAAGACGTTGCATAGCTTTTATTTTTGCAACTGTTGAAGACACATCAACTTTGTCGTCAAATAACCAAGGGTAAGGAGGCATTATAGAACCCGGCGACATTGAAGTTGGATCTAACATGTGATTGTAATGCCAAGAATCAGGATACTTATTGCCACAACGTGCAAGATCCGGACCAGTGCGTTTACTTCCCCATTGGAATGGATGATCATAAACAAATTCACCGGCTTTTGAATATTCACCATAACGTGCAGTTTCACTTCTAAACGGACGGATCATTTGTGAGTGACATGTATAACACCCTTCTCGAACATATATATCTCTACCTTGCAACTCAAGTGGCGTGTATGGCTTTACACTTGCAATAGTAGGAATGTTAGATTTAACAAGGAATGTAGGAACGAACTCGATAACACCACCAATGGTAACAACTACTAAACTCACGATCATTAATTGAACAGGTTTGCGTTCGATCCAACGATGCCAGTGTTCTTTTCCGTGCGAGCTATAAGTTTTTTCTAATGCTGCAGCCTCTGCGTCTTCATTCGCAAGAAAATTTCCAACCTTAACGGTCTTGATCAAATTATACACCATCATTATAGCACCTACTAAAAATAATGTTCCTCCAATAGCTCTTGTTGCATAGAAAGGGATCATTTTGGTAACTGTATCCATGAACTGCCATTTTAATTGGCCTTCCGGAGTAAATTCTTTCCACATCAAACTTTGCATGATACCGCTCCAATACATAGGAACAGCATAGAGTACAATTCCTAACGTTCCGATCCAGAAATGCATATTTGCTAATTTTTTTGAATACAACTCAGTTCGGAACATTCGCGGTATTATCCAATATAAAATCCCAAAGGTCAAGAATCCATTCCAGCCAAGTGCCCCAACATGCACATGCGCTACGATCCAATCAGTATAATGGGAAATTGCGCTCACGCTTTTTAAAGAAAGCATAGGGCCTTCAAAAGTTGCCATCCCATAAGCAGTAACTGCAACAACCATGAATTTTAAAACAACATCTTCGCGTACTTTATCCCATGCTCCACGAAGCGTTAACAAACCATTGATCATTCCACCCCATGAAGGCGCTATTAACATAACAGAGAATACAACACCTAAAGATTGTGCCCAATCAGGAACTGCAGTATATAATAAATGATGGGGGCCTGCCCAGATATAAATAAAGATCAAAGCCCAAAAATGTATAATTGATAAACGATACGAATACACCGGACGGTTAGCCGCTTTGGGCAAAAAATAATACATCAAACCTAAATAAGGAGTTGTTAAGAAAAATGCTACGGCGTTATGCCCATACCACCATTGCACCAACGCGTCTTGAACTCCGGCGTACCATGAATACGATTTCCAAAATGAAACCGGGATCTCAATTGAATTTACTATGTGTAACATGGCCACAGTAACAAGTGTTCCAATGTAAAACCAAATGGCCACATACAAATGCCTTTCTCTTCTTCTAACTATTGTACCAAACATATTCCAACCAAATACAACCCACACAATAGTGATCAAAATATCAATTGGCCATTCTAACTCTGCGTATTCTTTACCTGTTGTTTTTCCCATTAAAAGAGAAACGGCCGCTAATACAATAATTAATTGCCAACCGTAAAAATGGATCTTACTTAAAAAGTCGCTGAACATCCTTGCCTTCAACAAACGTTGAAGCGAATAGTAAACGCCCATAAAAATTCCATTACCAACAAAGGCGAATATAACAGCATTGGTATGCACGGGCCTTAACCTGCCAAAAGTAGTATATGGTAAATTCATGTTTAAGGCAGGAATAAAGAGTTGTATAGCGGCAATAACACCCACTAACATTCCAACAAGGCCCCAAAACATAGTGGCGTAGGCAAACCATTTTACAATTTTATTGTCATACTGAAATTTTTGTAGTTCCATATTATGTGTTTTTTTCTTTAGATTTTTCTGAATGCTTTGAAGTTACTTCATTATCAAATAGTATTCTCACCGAAGGGGTATAATCGTCATCGTATTGGTTTGTTTTTACCGACCATATGAAGGCTATTAAAAAGCCGATGGCAATGGTGAGACTTGCGATGATAAGGACAAAAATTACGCTCATAATTTCGGTGACAAAGTTATTTTTTTGATCAAGGTTGTATACTGAGTACCCTCATATTCTAACATGATCTATATCAGTTTTTGGGTTAATACTTTTTTCTTTTCTATATTTTCTTTGTATTGGGATAGCTAATAGCGAACTTAACCCGGTAGTAAGTAGCACAATGCTAATAGAGCTTGCCGGCATTAATATCGCTGCAATTACCGGCTCTAGATCTCCTTTAACCGCAAAGTTAAGCCCAATGATATTATAAATAATAGAAAGCACGAAACTTATATTGATAATAAGTTTATTGTAAGAACAATAATTCAGTAGATCATTCAAATGCGAAAATTTAGTTCCGTCTAAAATAACATCACAAGCGGGTGAAAAATTATTTACATTGTCGGTAACTGCTATGCCTACATTACTTTGCCTTAAAGCACCTGCATCATTAAGTCCGTCACCGATCATAATAACCCTTTTCTTCTCCTTCTGCAACTCTTCAATGTATCCCAATTTATCCTGAGGCGAGCTATTGAAGTATTGTTTAGCATTAAAAAAATGTTTTAATTTTCCATACTCCGAATCATTGTCGCCCGAAATAAGCGAAAGCTCATATCGCTTCTTCAAACCATCTAAAACCTGCGGTAATCCCTCTCGATAATGTGCTTGAATAACAAAATTTCCGTACATTCTATCCTCAACCTGAACATATACTTTAGTTCCGCCGTTTATTTCTGAGGCATTTTGGTCAAAGAATTTTAATGACCCAATTGCCACTTTTTTATTCTCAATAGTGCCAGAAATTCCTGCCCCAGGTTTTTCAAAATAATTTTTTACCTTCATTTTAGTTGACGGCGGTAGGTAATTGACAATAGCTTTGCTTAGAGGGTGATTAGATTGAGCGGCTAACGAACGTACATAACAAATGATCTGCTCATCCATTTTAGCTCCTTCATATTTTATTCCTGAATTTGTTTGCTCAGTAATAGTGCCGGTTTTATCAAATACAATTGTATCTGCTGAAGCTACTTGTTCAATAACACCTGCGTTTCGAGCAAAAAAACCAAAGCCTTGTAATACCCTTAGCATATTTCCATTGGTAAAGGTAGCTGATAAAAGAAGTGCGCATGGGCAAGCTACAATTAGTATTGATGTAACAGCATTCCAAATTTTTGATACGTCGTGAAATTGCCAATATATGGCACTAATAATTGATATTGAGAATAATACTATTGTAAAATACTTGCTTACTTTATGAATGTATGACACACCTTTTTGCTCCGTTTTATTAAACGCGTCATTATTCCATAAGCTTGTTAAATAACTTTGCGAAACATCTTTCACAACTTCCAATTCAAGCGCCCCACCCAATTGCTTTCCTCCGGCATAGATGATCTCGCCAATACTTTTTTCAACCGGCAAAGACTCACCGGTAACAAAACTTTGGTCTATCATGGCATTTCCATAAAATAGTATGGAATCAGCCGGAATGATCTCATTGCTATGAACCTTTATGCGATCGCCAACTTTTATTTTAGAAACAGGGATCTGCTTCTCAACTCCATTACTGCTTACAATAGTTACTCCCAAAGGAAAGTATGATGTATAATCGCGCGAAAACGCCATGGTATTATACGTTTTATTTTGGAAGAACCTTCCGATAAGCATAAAAAATACAATACCTGACATCGAATCCATGTACCCTGCGCCTTCACCACTTAGTATTTCATATATACTTCTTCCAAACGTAATTAAAATAGCTAAAGCAATAGGGGCATCAATATTCAAATACCGCTGTTTTAAACTTTTGGTGGCTGATATAAAAAATTCGGAAGCGCCATAAAAGAATACAGGAAGAGACAAAAATAATATCAAATATGAGAATAACTCTTTTAATCCCTTTTCCTCTATTTCACCTAACGAAAAATACTCAGGGAAGCTTAATAGCATGATATTACCAAAGCAAAAACCGGTTATTCCAATCTTATAGATCCTACTTTTGTCGTATTTTTTAATTGCCTTCTCTCCCAGGTCATTTAAACTAAAATGAGGCTCGTACCCTATAGAAGTTAGAAGTTCGGCTATGGATCTTAAAGAGGTATTTGAGTGTTCAAACACAACACTTACTTCTTTTTTTAGGAAGTTAACCTCAGAACGAACAATATGATTATCGAGTTTTACTAGGTTTTCAAGCAACCATATACACGAACTGCAATGCATTTGCGGAAGATAGAAGGTGACGTGACTTTGCTTTTCATTTTTAAAATGAATTAACTTCTGTTGCAACTGTACATCTTCAAGAAATGCGAATTTATCGGGTCGTACACTTTGTTTTTGTTTTACGCCCGGACTTTTTGAAATCGAATAGTAATCGCAAAGCTCAACCTTATTTAAGATCTCATACACGGTTTTACAACCCAAACAGCAAAAGCTCTTATCGCTTGAGCTAATTACTTCCTCTTCACAATTCTCACCACAATGATAACACGCGGTTCTTTGTTCGGGTTCTTTGATCATACAAGTACAAAACTATAGACGATGAACATTTTTTATGCTGACCAATATATGGCAAAAACATGATAAATATCATGTTTTATACCCATTTTAATTAACATTAAAGCGTGCCTCTTCTAGCTTGTTCTGCTTCTATAGATTCAAAAAGAGCTTGGAAATTTCCTTTACCAAAAGACTTAGCTCCTTTGCGCTGGATGATCTCGAAAAACAAAGTAGGTCGGTCTTCTACAGGTTTGGTAAAAATCTGAAGCAAATATCCATCCTCATCACGATCAACCATTATGCCCCATTTTTTTAGCACTTCCATATCCTCCTCAATTATACCTACACGATCCTTTACTGTATCATAATATGATCCCGGAACATATAAAAATTCCACACCACGTTTACGCATCTCGGAAATAGTGAATACAATATCATCGGTAGCAACAGCTATGTGCTGACAGCCCGGACCATGGTAAAAATCCAAATATTCTTCCACCTGAGATTTCTTTTTTCCTTTAGCGGGCTCGTTTATTGGGAATTTTATCCTTCCGTTTCCGTTTGTCATTACCTTGCTCATTAGAGCTGTATACTCTGTTGAAATATCCTTATCATCGAATGTAATCAGATTTGCAAATCCCATTACGTCCTCATAAAACTTAGACCACGTATTCATCGATCCTAATTCAACATTACCTACCATATGATCAATGAACTTTAATCCGGTAGATGTTGGGCGATACTCAGTTTCCCATTTCACATAACCCGGCATGAAAACACCTTTGTAGTTTTTTCGTTCAACAAAAACATGCACTGTTTCACCATACGTATGAATCCCTGCTCTTACAATTTCGCCAAATTCATCGCTTGTAACTGTAGGTTGCATGAAAACCTTTGCGCCTCGCTTAGTGGTTTCTTCAAATGCTTTTCGCGCATCGTCAACCCATAAAGCAATTACCTTAACACCGTCTCCGTGCATACGAAGATGATGAGAGATCTCGCTATTTGGATCAAATGGACTAGTGAGGATCAAACGGATCTTATCCTGAACTAACACATACGAAACGCGATCACGCGATCCTGTTTCTAACCCGGCATAAGCAAGTTCCTGAAATCCAAACGCTGTTTTATAAAAATGTGCTGCTTGCTTTGCGTTGCCTACGTATAATTCAACATAGTCGGTGCCGTTAATAGGCAAAAAATCTTGTGCTTTGTTAAAGATCTTTTCTCCTGAATAATTGTAGTTCTTTACGCTAGTAAGATCCTTCTGTATCATAACTTTATATTTATTGATTTAAGACAGGCTTTGTCATCCATGATTTATAATAATCATTCACTTCATACTTCATGGCATCAACCGTTACTTTTAATGGATTAAAAGGATCTATCATGACAGCTAATTCCTTCGTTTCTTTTTTACCAATACTTCTTTCGATAGCTCCCGGGTGTGGACCATGTGGAATCCCTCCAGGGTGTAATGTAAATTGTCCTTGTTTGATGTTATTTCTACTCATAAAATCACCATCTACATAATATAATAACTCATCCGCATCAATATTACTATGATGATATGGCGCAGGAATTGCCTCCGGATGATAATCATACAAGCGAGGCACAAACGAACAGATAACAAAATTTCTTCCTTCAAACTGTTGATGAATTGGCGGAGGCATATGAATACGACCGGTGATCGGTTCAAAATTAAAAATAGAAAATGCATACGGATAACTATATCCATCCCAACCAACAAGGTCAAATGGATGCGTTTCGTACACATAAGGATATATTAGTCCGCGTTTTTTGATCATGATCTTAAAATCGCCGTGTTCATCATGTGTTTCAAAATTGTATGGCAATTTAAAATCGCGTTCGCAAAAAGGTGAGTGCTCTAATAGCTGTCCAAATTCGTTTCGGTAACGTTTTGGTGTACGAATTGGGCTATGAGATTCGATGAATAGGATCTTATTTTCTGTTGTGTCAAATTCAAGTTTATATACTGTACCGCGTGGTATAACCACATAATCACCATATTCAAAATCAACCGTGCCATACATTGTTTTACAACGGCCACTACCTTTGTGTATAAAAAGCATTTCATCCGAATCTGCATTCTTAAAAAAATAGCTGCTCATACTGTTAGTTGGAGCTGCCATTCCTATTTGCATATCATCATTAAAGAAAAATACTTTTCGACTTTTTAAATAATCGCTTTCAGGCTCTACATCATAACCCAAAAAGCTAAGCGCTTTCAAATTATCTTCTATGGCAGCCTCAGGCCTTACCGAATGCGGCTTGCCTAATTCTTTTACCATAGTTGGTGGATTTATATGATACACTAAAGATGATGTACTTGAAAATCCTTCGGTTCCAAAAAGTTCTTCGTGATAGAGTTCACCCTTTTTACTTCTAAAAACGATATGTCTCTTGTGCGGGATGATCCCTTGTTTTTGATATATGGGCATAGTGTTTGTTTTATCGTGCAAATAACGTATAGTAGGCCTAAACTAAAAATGATTAATATCAGGCAGGCAACTTTATAGGTTTTTTAATTAAATATCTTAAATAGACCGTAAAAAAGTATCATGATGCCGAAGGTTGTGAATCCGTACATAACCAAATTTATTGATTCGTTAGCGTAAAATTTAATGCATGTTAAAACAAAACCTACTATCATGAACACACAACCCACGAGTATATAAACTCGTCCTTCTTTGAGATCTTTTTTATGCAACTCAAGTTTCACTTTTTTTATCACAAGCAAGAACAAATCGTTGCTGTGTTGCTGAGTCTTCAGTTCCTTCTCAATAAATTCAATCGACTTTCCTTTCTCAAGAAGTTCATGAGCTAAATTCAACAGCTCATCATAGCCCTCATGGCAATTCTGATCTTCACCACTTTGCATCCGGGTACGTCCTTTGTAAATACTGCATCTCACATAATATATGTCCTAAATTTTCCGAATGAATTCCAACGCGGCTCCCTGTATGCATGTATGAAGCAATAGGCATTTCTAGTGTTGCTTCCTGAAGTGTTTCCTTTAATAATGATTCCCATTTAGGTTTAAGCAATGCCAAGTCAACGCCAATTCCACTTTTTACCATTAATGCATCTAAATCATCCATTTCAAATAATTCATCAGTGTACATCCAAAGTGCGTTCATAGCATTTTGCATACGCGTATGGCTCTCTTCGGTACCATCGCCCAATCTAACAACCCAATCGGTAGAGTGCGTTAAGTGATACCTAACCTCTTTTAATGTTTTACTTGCGATCGAGGCTAACGTTGCATCTTTACTTTTTTCAAGTTCAGCATAAAGCAATGCCTCAAATAAAGAAATATATAATTGGCGCGCTATCACATGTGCAAAATCGCCATTAGGTTGCTCCGTTATCAAATGGTTTTGATATTCTCTTTCCTCTCTTCGGTACGCAATTTCATCCTCAGTTCTTTTTTTGCCCTCAATTTCTCCTGCATATTTTAGAATTGCTTGCGCTCTACCAATATGATCTAAAGCAATGTTCGTTAATGCTAAGTCTTCCTCTATCATTGGTCCTCTACTACACATTTCTGAAAGTCGATGGCCAAGTATCAATGAGTCGTCGGCCAACCTTAAACAATAATTAAAAAGTGATTTGTTGGTTTCCATAGTTAAATGTTTTTTGCGCCTTCAGGCATTATGTAAAATGTGGGATGACGATACACCTTATCATTGGATGGATCGAAAAACATATCATTATCATCGGGGTTTGACGCCCCAATTGCCATTGATGGAACTACCCAAATACTTGTTCCCTCACCACGTCTTGTGTACGTATCGCGTGCGTTTTGCAGTGCCATTTTAAGATCAGATGCATGCACACTACCTGCATGAATGTGTGGAAGGCCTGACTTACTTTGCACAAATACTTCCCAAAGATCTAGCTGCGTATCTTTACTCATGTTTATATTTTTAGTTTGTTATTAGTTCCGTTTTTTTTGATTTCTTCTTCTTATAAGCTTCGGCTGCTTCCCTTACCCATGCACCTTCATTATGATATTTCAAGTGATGTTCCATTCTTTGCTTATTGCAAGGCCCATTACCTTTAATAACGCGTTGAAATTCTTCCCAATTAATTGGTCCATGCTCATAATGTCCGGTTTGCGCGTTTAACTTAAGGTCTTTATCCGGTATTTTTAAACCTATTAACTCAGCTTGTTGAACAGTTTTATCAATAAACTTTTGTCGCAGCGTATCATTTGATTCACGCTTGATCCTCCATTTTACTGCATCGCCTGAATGCGGCGAATTAATATCGTGCGGACCAAACATCATTAGTGAAGGCCACCACCATCGATTCATAGCGTCTTGTGCCATGGCTTTTTGTTCACCGGTTCCACTCATCATTTTTGCCATGATCTCATAACCTTGACGTTGATGAAAACTTTCTTCTTTGCAAATACGTACCATTGCTCTGCTATATGGGCCAAATGAGGTGCGTTGCAAAGAAACTTGATTCACAATAGCAGCACCATCAACCAACCATCCAATGGCGCCAATATCCGCCCAAGTTAATGCGGGGTAGTTAAATATATTTGAATACTTGGCTTTGCCTGAATGAAGCTGATTGATCATTTCTTCACGACTAATGCCTAAAGTTTCGGCAGCGCTATATAAATAAAGACCGTGCCCACCTTCGTCTTGAATTTTTGCCAGTAAAATTTGTTTGGCTCGTAAACTTGGCGCGCGCGTTATCCAATTTCCCTCGGGTTGCATACCTATAACCTCAGAATGGGCATGCTGTGAAATTTGTCGAATTAGGTTTTTTCTATAACCCTCGGGCATATAATCTTTTGGTTCAATATGCTCGCCTTCGTCTATTCGCTTTTGAAAGTGCTGATCGCTATGTTCGTTGTGCATAAAAATGTTTTACTTGTTAACCAAATATCTAATCAACTGGTAAGAAATAAAATGACAATTATCACATTGCACTACTTTGAGCATGATATTCATCAGTGTGCTAAAAAACTTATTTTTATTCCAAATGTTGAAGGCCTTGAATGGCAATGACCCTCAAAAAGCCACATCGGTTGATCCTTTGCTAAAATCTGTTAGAAAATACCTAGAGAAAACTTCGTGTTAATTTGGTGCTTTTACTATTTTTACATTCAATAATGTCCATCATTGTAGAAAATATTACCAAGCTTTACAAAACTCAAAAAGCTTTGAATAACGTTTCATTCACTGTGAATGAAAATGAGATTGTGGGTTTTTTAGGCCCAAATGGTGCGGGTAAAAGCACTATGATGAAGATCATCACATGTTATATTCCTCCTACTGATGGAAAAGTGAAAGTTTGCGGTTTTGACATCCACGACCAAAGTTTAGAAGTGCGCAAACATATTGGGTATTTGCCTGAACATAATCCATTGTATTTGGATATGTACGTAAAAGAATTCCTTGCCTTTGTTGGTGGCTTATATAAAGTTCAAAATATCGAAAAGCGCGTGAAGGAAATGATTGACCTTACCGGTTTACAGATTGAACAGAATAAAAAGATCGGAGCATTAAGTAAAGGGTACCGTCAGCGTGTAGGGCTTGCTCAAGCGATGATCCATGATCCTAAGGTTTTAATAATGGACGAACCAACAACAGGTTTAGATCCAAATCAATTGGAAGAAATTCGCGGGTTAATTAAAAAATTAGGGAAAGAGAAAACGGTGATGTTGAGTACCCATATCATGCAAGAGGTAGAGGCAGTTTGCGATCGGGTGATAATTATCAATCACGGAGAGATAGTTGCGAATGATAGCACACAAAATTTAAAACAACAAAAAGCAAACCAGATCATTCAGGTTGAATTTGACGGGGCAATTGACATAAAATTACTGGAGAAAATTACAGGCGTTCAACAAGTAAAAAAGTTAGAAGGCAATTCTTATCGTATTATTGCAAGCGAAGAAAAAGATATTCGTAAAGACGTGTTTAATGTTGCAGTTCAAAATAATATTGGGGTATTAACACTCAATAAAGAAGAACAGAAAATGGAAGATGTGTTTAAGGAGCTAACGAAAAGATCTTGAGTTTATGCTTTTAATTGTTAAGCTTTGAGTTTATTTACAAGCCCTGTAGTTGAAAACCCTTCTAGAAATGGGATAGTTAACACCTTTCCACCATTTGCCATTACAACATCATAGCCTACTATCTGCTCCACTTTCCAATCGCCTCCTTTCACTAAAAAATCCGGTTGAACTTTTTTGATGAGCTCTAAGGGAGTATCCTCGTTGAAATACACAATAGCGTCAACACACCCAAGGCCTGCCAAAACTCTTGCACGGGCTTCCTGTGTATTTATTGGGCGCTCCGGCCCTTTGTTCAAACGTTTTACAGAATCATCAGAATTCAATCCTAAAACAAGGATATCCCCCAGATCACGAGCTTGCGTTAAATAATCAACATGACCGGGATGTAAAATATCAAAACAGCCATTTGTAAAAACGATACGGCGTCCATTTAATTTTCTCGAATTTACAAAACGAGTTATATCCTCAACTGGGATCAATTTTTTTTCTAGTAAATTATGAAACGACATCTTTATTACGATTTATAATGGGTAATACAATTAATGAAATAACACCAAGAACTACAAGTAAAACAAACTGACTGCCCCAGCTTAACCATGGTAAAGCAAAGGCCGAAACTTCATCAATAGCATACGTACTTACTAAAATTGCTTGAAAAATAATAGGATAAACTCCTAAACCACCGGGTGAGAAGATCACTGCAAAAGTTCCGAATAACAACAATGTTAATGCTTCACTTTGACCTAAGCCCTCGGTTCCCTTTAATGCCAAAAAACAAAAGTAAAGAGAGTAAAAATAAGAAGCCCATATAAGAAAGCTTAGAAGAACGAACATAAATGGTTTTTCCATTTTACGAACAGACCCTATTCCTTCGCCAAACCCTTTAATGATATTGCCAAATTTTCCTTTAAATAAATTGGCCATTCTTTTTCTAAAGAAAAGAAAACTACCCACAAGAATAACAACAATTGCAATTATGATGGTGAGTTTAACTGGGTTTTGAGAAAGGTCATTAAATTTAACTGCAGCGGGATCAAAAATATATTTGTTAGCCATTCCTATCAAGTTGGAAAACTGCAAAAACAAAGTAAGAACAGAAATGACGACAAAAACCAATGTATCAACAATACGCTCGGTTATAACTGTTCCTAAAGCAACTTCAAATGGAACTTTGTCATACTTTGCAGCTAGGGTACAACGCGAAATCTCGCCCATTCGCGGAATTCCATAATTCGCGAAATAGCACACAAACACATAACAATTAGAATTGAGTAAGCCAACTTTATGTCCTAAAGGATTTAAAAGATAATTCCAACGGTACGCTCGCAAAAAATGACTGAACATTGAAATAATAAGTGAAATGATGACCCAAACATAATTTGCTCCCTTAAAAGCATTAATCACATCATTTTTATAAGGAGCCACCGACTTTAAAGAAAGCCAAATCATTAAAATACCAAATGAAAGTAGAAGAAGAAACTGTACTATTGATCTGGCTGATTTCTTCAAAACTATTTCTTTAGATTATTAGTTGCTGTGTCAGGAAAAACGATCCATGGTTTGAATGTTTTTGCTTTTTCAAAATCCATCATAGCGTAAGAAATAATAAGGATCACGTCACCAACCTTAACTTTTAATGCCGCGGGACCATTCAAACAAATGGTTCCACTTCCTCTTTGACCTTTTAAAACATAGGTAATAAAACGTTCGCCATTATTTTTATCAAGAACATGCACTTGTTCATTCTCAATTAAATTGGCGGCCTCCATCAGATCTTCATCAATTGTTACACTTCCAATATAGTCTAACTCAGCTTGTGTAATTGTAACACAGTGTAATTTGGATTTTAAAACTTGAATTTCCATCGGGGCCTAAGGTAAGTTTATTTTATTGAATTTTTTAATTCTTTGGTGCTTTAAAAAGAGGGACTGTGCTACATGGCTCGCCGTACATGATACTTTTAGCTATGGGTTTTAGCATCGCTGTTAATTTTACATAAACATTAGTAGGAATGTTTTTTTCACCACACCCCTTTATAACAATTCGAGCATCTTTATATTGTTGCAAATTCAAAGCAGCTAGTTTTTCGCTAAATAGTTCGTTTTCTAGAATGGCAATATCGCCAAATACCATCTTTTTTGCGTAAGGCTCCATGGCCAACGTAAGTAGCATATAGGCCCAAGTTGGAATAACAGCATCAGCGGTACAAATAATAGCCACTAGCTTATTTTTATATTTACTCCAATCCGTATTTTTTATTTCCTCCCTAAAATCTTTCTCTTTTAATATGATCTCTTTAAATAACATTGGCTTGATATCGTATACAACACGTTCACCTGAAGTATAAAATTCCTCAGGATCAATTGTTATGATACCGCTATTCGCTACCTTATTTTCTATTTCCTCCAATGTTCACTTATTACATAAAACCTAATTCCAATTGAGCCACTTCACTCATCATGTCTTTTTCCCAAATAGGCTCAAATGTTAAAACAAGTTCGGTTGATTTAATTCCGGGAATTAAACTGCATTTATTTTCCACCTCAGCCGGCAAACTTTCGGCAGCAGGGCAGTTTGGCGATGTTAAGGTCATCACGATCTTTAGATTATTATCATCATCCAAATGCAGTTCGTAAATTAAACCCATTTCCCAAACATCCACAGGGATCTCAGGGTCAAAACACGTTTTGATCTCGTCGATCACGCGCTGCATTAATTCAGTATCTTTTGTAACTATAATAGCTGCCATAATTTGACTTAATTCTATTGACTTAATTTAATTGCATCCAATTTCATTCTATTCACCATGCTTAATAAACCGTTTGCTCTAGTTGGAGATAAATGTTCCTTTAATCCAATTTTATTTATAAACTCTAACTTCGCTTCCACAATATCTTTTGCGCTTTGTCCGTTAAACACCCTTATCATTAAAGCCACCATTCCTTTTGTGATAATGGCATCGCTGTCTGCAGTAAAAAATATCTTTCCGTTTTTGATCGCTGAATTTAACCATACCCTACTCTGACAACCTTTAATAATATTTTCCTCTGTTTTATTTTCTTGGTTGATTATTGGTAATGACTTTCCAAGATCTATTAAGTGTTCGTATTTTCCCTCCCAATCATCTCCAAAGATCTCAAATTCCTGGATTATCTCATTCTCTATTTCCTTTATACTCATCTAGCTCAGCAGTTTTATCCCTTTTTTTAAAGCCTCAATAAATATATCTATTTCTTCTTTAACATTATAGATCGCGAAAGAAGCGCGAATGGTACCTTGAATTCCGTAATAATTCATTAATGGCTGCGTGCAATGATGACCTGTTCTTACAGCAACTCCATATTTATCTAATAAAGTTCCAACATCAAATGGATGTTGACCTTTAACATTAAATGAGATCACGGCAGCTTTATTTGAATGATCTGCGTATATTTCCACTCCTTCTATCGCTCTTAGTTCATTTTGCGCATACACTAATAACGCATGCTCATGATCTGAAATATTATTTGTGCCTATCGAATTCATAAATTCACACGCCTTCGCTAAACCAATAACAGCCTCAATGTTAGGGGTGCCGGCTTCGAAACGTAACGGACCATCTACATACTCCGTTCTTTCGAAGCTAACAGTTTTAATAGTGCCGCCACCGGTTCTTGAAAGCTTAAGTTGATCCATTAAACCTTTTTTTACATAGAGTACACCACATCCGGTAGGTGCGTACATTTTATGCCCACTAAACACAAAAAAATCACAATCCATGTTTTTTACATCAATACTCATGTGCGGAACAGATTGTGCGCCATCGATCAAAACCAAAATACGCTGATCTATAGCTTTTACTTTTCTAATTATTTCATTAACAGGGTTTATAATACCTAATGTATTTGACACATGCGTTAATGCAACAACAGCCGTATTATGTGTTATTAAGCCCTCAAGTTTTTCAATTTGAAGTGTGCCATCTCTATTGATAGGAATGACCTTGAGTTTTCCATTGTTACGTTCACACCACAATTGCCATGGCAAAATATTACTATGATGTTCCATTTGGGATACGATAATCTCAGATCCCTTTGGAATATCTAATCCATTTGCAACAATATTTATCGAATCAGTTGTCCCCGACGTAAAAATGATCTCTTCAGTTTTAGAATTAATGAATGAAGAAACAGTTTGTCGGGAGCTTTCGAATAATTCAGTTGCCTCTCTGCTTAATGTATGAACACCTCGATGAATGTTGGCATTCTGTTCAGAATAATATTTTACAATAGAATCGATCACCACTTTTGGCTTCTGAGTAGTAGCTCCATTATCAAAATAAACAAGCGACTTGTTATTGATACGTTTGTTTAAAATAGGAAATTGCTCCCTTATATGTTTACTATCCACCATTAATAAAGTCTATTCAATTCAGCATCTACATATTCTTTTAAACTTGCGATCTGTATCTTATCCACCACCTCATTTGCAAAAGCCGCCAATAATAATTTGCGAGCGCTACTTTCACCAATTCCACGTGCTTTTAAATAAAATAGAGCATTTTCATCTACTTTGCCCGTGCTAGTTCCATGCGAACACTTTACATCATTTGCATATATTTCTAATTGCGGCTTGGTATTAATTGTTGCGTCGTCACTCAATAAAATATTTTTACTGCTTTGATAGGCATTGGTCTTTTGAGCATCTTTACGTACAAAGATCTTCCCATTAAAAACGCCGGTACTTTTTCCTCCGATCACGCCTTTATACAATTCACTGGTCTCGCAATTAGGAACTTGATGATCCATTAATGTATGATTATCAACTAACTGGGTTCCTTCTGTAAAAAATAATCCGTTCAAACACGCATGCGAGTTCTCGCCGGTAATTGAAACATTGTGATTATTTCTTACTAACTGACCGCTCAATGTAATTGTTGTGTTATCATAAATTGAGTAACGATCCAAGTTAACTTGGTTTGTATTTACCGAAAAACTCGCCGCTCCTTCTTCCTGAATAGAATAGGAGTTCAATTTAGCATTTTGCTCGATCAGTTTCTCACTAACAAAATTTGAGAAGGCCTTATTACCCAAATTGGCAAACCGTTCGCAAATGGTAACCTCAGAATTTGTTTGAAGATGAATAAAACTACGAGGAAAAATTAACGACTCAGTTTTTACCGAGTTGATATAAATAATATTGATTGGCATTGGGATCACATTGTCCTTGTGAATTTGCAAATAAATTCCATTTCCACTAAAGGCATTGCTTAAAGCTATAAACGCATCAGAGTTTGACTTAGCTAAGCTTCCTATTGGCGTATCTTTTCCGCTTAGATCGTTCAAACAATTTATAGTAATCCCACTAACCACGATCTTATCGCTTAAGCTTTCGCTATAATTCCCATTGGCCACAACCAAATTGATCGCTTCCTCAATTTTATATGGCTTAACATCCTTAGCGTTGATCTCATTGAGCTCTTGCTTGATATCTTTGAACTCCTTTTTAAAAATTGCATCCAAATTGCAATACTTGTAATCTTCATGCTTATTAGTTGGAATACCTTTTGTTTCCAGATATTGCATGGCTTCAATTAACTCAGCATTCACAACAAAACCAACTTTATTAGTTTTATTACTAATGGAGTCCATTATTCTTTGCGCGGTCATCGATCTTTCAGCGATCATAAATTATACTTTCGAATTATCAAATTGATGTTTGATGTCATCATACCCCTTTGCTTCAAGTTCAAGAGCAAGTTCTTTTGTTCCACTCTTTACAATTTGGCCATTATATAAAATATGTACAAAATCAGGAACTATATGATCTAACAAACGTTGATAGTGCGTTATAACGATGAATGCATTATTTTTTGAATGCAATTTATTTACACCATTGGCTACAATACGCAAAGCATCAATATCTAATCCACTATCTGTTTCATCCAAAATTGCCAACTTAGGTTCTAAAATGGCCATCTGGAATATCTCATTACGCTTTTTCTCACCCCCGCTAAATCCTTCGTTAACGCTACGACCAGTTAGTTTTGCGTCGAGCTCCACTAATTTTTGTTTTTCTTTTACTAGAGCTAAAAAATCTTTTGCCTCCATGGCTTCTTTACCATTATAAGCGCGGATCTCATTGATCGCCGTTTTTAAGAAATTGATATTACTTACACCCGGAATTTCTATTGGGTATTGAAATGCTAAAAATAATCCTTCACGCGCTCTATCTTCTGCGTTCATGTCTAACAAATTCTTTCCGTTAAAAATAACTTCGCCTTCGGTTACATCGTAATCCTCTCGTCCCGCAAGAACGCTCGATAGTGTAGACTTTCCAGAACCATTAGGACCCATAATAGCATGAATTTCTCCTGCTTTAACTTCTAAATTAATTCCCTTCAGAATTTCCTTTCCGTTGATTGACGCATGTAAATTTTTGATCGATATCATAACTCTCTTTTGATTTTTGACTTTATTTTTATCCCACTGAGCCTTCGAGGCTGATCGCTAAAAGCTTTTGTGCTTCAACCGCAAATTCCATTGGTAATTTATTTAAAACTTCTTTACAATAACCATTCACGATCAAAGCCACGGCCTTTTCGTTATCAATACCTCGCTGCTTGCAATAAAACAATTGATCCTCTCCAATCTTACTTGTAGTTGCTTCATGTTCAACAATAGCGGTCTTATCTTTTATTTCTATATAAGGAAATGTATGAGCGCCACAAGTATCTCCCATCAATAAACTATCACATTGCGAAAAGTTACGGGCATTCTTTGCGCCTTTTCTAATTTGCACTAAACCACGATAACTGTTATTACTTAAGCCTGCTGAAATTCCTTTTGAAATAATAGTACTGCGTGTATTCTTACCTATATGGATCATTTTTGTTCCTGTATCTGCTTCCTGTTTATTGTTTGTAACAGCCACCGAATAAAATTCTCCTACTGAATTATCGCCCTTTAGTATTACTGAAGGATACTTCCATGTAATTGCTGAACCGGTTTCTACTTGTGTCCAGCTGATCTTAGAATTATCGTCTAAGCAGATCCCTCGTTTAGTTACAAAGTTATAAATACCACCTTTACCGTCCTTATCTCCGGGATACCAATTTTGCACGGTTGAATATTTTACTTCTGCACCTTTGTGCGCAATAATTTCTACCACAGCTGCGTGCAATTGGTTTTCGTCGCGTTGTGGCGCAGTACAACCTTCTAAATAACTTACAAAGCTTCCTTCATCGGCCACAATAAGTGTTCTCTCAAACTGACCTGTGCCACTAGCGTTAATTCTAAAATAGGTAGATAATTCCATTGGGCAGCGCACCCCTTTAGGAATATAACAAAATGAACCATCGCTGAATACTGCTGTATTTAATGCGGCATAATAATTATCAGCAAAAGGCACCACCATGCCCATATATTTTTTTATAAGTTCTGGATGTTCTTGAACTGCTTCGCTGAACGAACAAAAGATCACACCCTTTTCAGCAAGTGTTTCTCTGAATGTAGTTTTCACAGAGATACTATCAAATACTGCATCTACTGCAATATTAGATTGAACACCGCTTAAACGCTTTTGTTCTTCCAGTGAAATACCAAGTTTTTCAAATGTTTTTAAAAGTTCAGGATCTACTTCATCTAAACTTTTTAATTCGGGCTTTACTTTTGGCGCCGAATAATAACTGATATCTTGAAAATTAATTTTTGGATAAGGCACATGCGCCCAATTGTTTGGCTCAGGCATTGTAAGCCATTGCGCAAATGCCTTTAATCGAATATCAAGCAACCATTGTGGCTCGTTCTTCTTCTTAGAAAGTGCGCGAATAACCGTTTCGTTGAGACCTTTTGCAAAAGTTTCCGATTCAATATCGGTAGTGAAGCCCCATTTATATTCGTTTTGAATATGATCGTCTAATATTTCGTTTGCCATAACTTCTTTAAGTCAAAAGTTCAAAGGTAAAAGCCAAAAATATACACTTGTTGGGTTCTCGATTTTGGCTTTTAACTTTCTCCTTTTGACTTTTTAATTTAAACTGAGAACGACTCTCCGCAACCACAGGTGCGAGATGCATTCGGATTACTAAAAACAAAACCTTTACCGTTCAAACCACCACTGTATTGCAATTCTGTTCCAACAAGGTATAAAAAGCTCTTACGGTCAACTGCAATTTTAATACCCTTGTCTTCAAAAATTTGATCGCCCTCTTTAAGAACATTATCAAACTCCAATTTATAAGAAAGCCCGCTGCAACCGCCACCTTCTACTCCTACACGGATAAAGCTATCCGCGGGTTTGTTATCCTTTTTAATAAGCTCTAAAGCATGCTGCCTAGCTTCTTCTGAAACTGTTATCATTGTACAAGTAATTGATAATTAGACATATAAAAAAATTTCATTATTTAGATTAATTCTAAATTCTACACAAAATTACCATAAATATGGTATATATACAAATAAATAACAAAAGTTTAGAGTGCCTACTGTGCAAGCAGAATAAGCCTTTTGGTGATATTTAAAAAAAATATGTCTCGCCAAAAGTCTATCAAAACAACTTCGGTTAACACATAATAACAACTTAATTAACAATGCCTTGATGATAAACCTGTTCAGTTTAGATAAAATGGACCTTCTTTTTTTGAACTTTTACTTCTTGAAATGAGATCCTCCATTATCCTATTCCTAACACTCGTGTTTAATTGCATTTATTCGCAATCATCAATCATTACTATCAATTATATTTCTCACGCTCCCTTTGCGATCAAAGATTCTACCGGGCCAAAAGGATTAGAGATCGAGATCATGAACGAATATGTTTTGTGGTTAAAGTCGGTTAAGAAAAAAGATGTAACAATTGATTACAAGTTAAAGGACGATTACACTTCGCTCGTTAACGATATTAAAAAGAACGCCAAAAGCATAGGGCTTGCGGCTTGCATCACAGGTTTTGAAAAAACAACCGATGTGGAATACTCAGCGCCGTTCCTTAAGAACGTTTCTTTTTGTATCACTAATGGCAACGCTCCCGATGTAAAAGCTAAGAATGCTGCCGAAATAACAAGAGCGCTCGGAAATATGACCGCGCTTACTATTGACAAAACAAATCTTAATATTTGCGTAGCTGAAATAAAAAAATTATATATAAATGATCTCAAAGTAAGTTTTTTGAATACTGATATCGAAATTCTCAATAGTATTGCAAAGAACGTTCTTTATTTTGGTTATGTAGATGCAATTGATTTTTGGATGTATCTTAAAAAATATCCAAACAAATTCCTTAAGGTTCAAAAAAGTTTAGATCAAACAAAAGAAACTTTCAGTTTTATCCTTCCTAAAGGAAGCGAACATAAAAAATTGTTCGGTGAATTTTTCATTTCATTTAAAGCGGGTGTGAAGTACCGTTTACTCCTTGAGAAACATTTAGGAGGATTTATGGCTCAAAACATGGCCATAAAGTAATTTTACACTAATTTTACAGGTACTTTAATTAAATGATAGCAATAGACAATACGCTTATTTCGGAGGATATTCTCGAAAAAAAATTTTTGTGCGACCTTAACGCCTGCAAAGGTTCGTGTTGCGTAGCCGGTGATAGCGGCGCTCCGTTAGATAAAGATGAATTAGAAGTGCTTGATAAGATCTATCCTAAAGTAAAACCGTATATGGTTCCTAAAGGAATTAAAGCGATAGAGAAAAAAGGAACTTACGTTATTGATAGCGATGGAGATTACACCACCACATTAGTGAGTGCAGGAGCCGAATGTGCTTTTGTATACTTTGATGAGAATAAAATTGCCAAGTGCGCCATTGAAAAAGCTTGGTTAGAAAAAAAGATCGATTGGCAAAAACCTATTAGCTGTCATTTGTATCCAATTAGAATTAGCAAATACAAAACCTATGATGCCGTTAACTACAGCAAATGGAATGTATGCGCTCCTGCTTGTAAATGCGGCGAAAAACTGGACGTGCCGATCTATAAGTTCTTAAAAGGTCCACTTATTCGCAAATATGGTAAAGAATGGTTCAAGCAATTAGAAAAAAGCGCCAGCCTTCACTTAAAAAAAAATTGACATGAGGAAAATTTTGATCACCGGCTCTAACGGTCTGTTAGGACAAAAATTAGTTTACAAGCTTTGTAATAATCCCAGCTACAAATTAATTGCAACAGCAAGAGGAGAAAATCGTTTGGTGAAAACGGATGGATATATCTATGAATCGATGGATATAACTAACAAAGCTCAAGTGGAAACAGTGCTTGCCAAATATTTACCGGATGTGATCATCAATACCGCAGCTATGACCAATGTTGACGCTTGCGAAACAGATCGTGAAGGCGCTTTGGCAATGAATGCAAGTTCTGTGGAATACCAGGTAAAAGCTTTAGAAGGTTTGATGGCAAAAGATCCAAATTACAAACCCCACTACATTCATTTAAGCACCGATTTTATTTTTGATGGTACTCATGGTCCCCTCGACGAAAGCGAAAAACCAAATCCATTAAGTTATTATGCCGAAACAAAATTAATGGCCGAGAATATAGTAAGTGCAAGCAAATTGAAATGGGCTATGGCTCGCACTGTTTTAGTTTACGGAATAGTTGACAATATGAGTCGCAGTAATATTGTACTTTGGGTAAAAGGGAATTTAGAACAAAAAAAGGTGATCAATGTGGTAGACGATCAGTTTCGTACACCTACTCTTGCCGAAGACCTGGCCGACGGCTGCATTTTAATTGCCGATAAAGGCGCTACAGGTATTTATAATATCAGCGGAAAAGATTACATGAGTATTTTAGAATTGGCGAATCGTGTTGCCGATTATTACAAATTGGACAAGTCGCTTATCAAACCAAGTAAAAGTGCGGATATTAAACAACCCGCTAAACGGCCACCAAATACAGGTTTTATTATTGATAAAGCCATAAATGATCTTGGGTATAATCCTCATAGTTTTGAGGAAGGGATCACTTTGTTGGAAGAGCAAATGAAAAAATAAGCAAGTCATTTCTCGATACAAAAAAAATGAAAAGAGGCGCATTTTTTTCACTCGAAATGACATGGCCTGACCTCTGTCAGTTCGAGTGATTTTGCCTGCCTCTTGCAAAATCGTATCGAGAACTGACTTTAGAACTTAAAGCAAGCGTTTCAAAACCCCTTCAAACTCTTCATCCTTTTTTAATAACACAGCATGAAGCCCTACTCTTTTGGCGCCTTCCACATGATGAATGGTATCATCTATAAAAAGAGTTTCGGCAGGGTCTAACTGATTTTGTTTTAAAACCAATTCAAAAATTTCCTTATCCGGTTTGCGCATATTTACTCTACACGAGAAATAAACCTTCTCGAAAAATTGATCCAGATCACGCATACCGTAATTTTGATGTAACGTTCTATGAAACTCGCGAATATGTGTTTCGTTGGTGTTACTCAATAAAAATGTTCGATGACTTTCCTTATACTTTTTTAGAGAGTCCAATCTTTGCTTCGGAAAATCGAGCAGCATCGCATTCCAGGCTTTTTCAAGATCGTGCAATGGCTTTTTAAGATCGAATTGATTTTTAATACTATTAAAAAAATAATTTTCAGTTATCAAACCTTTATCAAATTGATCGAACAAATTGGTTTGTGATAATTGACTGTAAATAGTCGCAAAATCGTTTATGCCCAGATCAACAAAAGCTTTTATGGTAGCCGTAGTATCCAAATTAATGATCACACCACCAAGATCGAAAATTATATTTTTTATTTTTTTTACAGCCATTACATTTCCCACCACTTAACTTTAATTCCTACAAACACGCCACTCTCTCTAACTTCCAACGGATACGTTTTTAATGCAAAACTGCCCCCAGCTGTTGCTTTTCCGGTTTTAAGATCGAACTTATAACGATGCACCGGACAAACAATTTCTCCCTCGCCGGTGCAAAAACCTTGTTGCAAAGAAGCTCCATTATGAGGGCATTTTTCTTGAACCGCATAAAACGCATCCTTCCCTTTTGCTATACATATGCGTTCCCCTTTTAATACAAACACTTCTGTTTTATCAGTTAAAACATTGTTCTCCAAGGCCTCAAAGCTATCATATATTTTAAGCCAATGGTACATTATTACAAATTTAGCAAAATAAGCCTGCTTTGGGGTTTGCTAATAAAGCACTTATTCGTATTTTTATAACTTATGTGGGTAAAAAAGTTTTTGCTATTACTTTTTGTTTTTCTCAATTCTCTTCATACGCTTTACAGCCAGGAGTATACCATCAAGGGTAAGATCTACGTTGCCACTACTAAAGAAGCTTTACCCTTTGTTCCTGTAATTATTAAAGGTACCAAAACCGGAAACTCAAGTGACTTTGATGGAAATTTTGTGATCAAAGCCAATGTATTGGGAGATTCACTTATTTCAAGTTATATTGGCTATAAACGTTGTGCGCGTAAAATAAACAAGAGTTTAAAAGTGCAAGAGATAAACATGCCTATGGTAGAAGATGGTGGAGTTTCGTTGGATGAAGTTGTGGTAACCATGGGAGAAAATCCGGCACATCGTATCATTCGTAACGCAAATAAAAATAAAGAAGAGAATAATCCCGCTAACTTAAAATCGTACCAATACGAAACCTATAATAAATTAGAGTTCGATCTTACGCGTATTCCAAAAGAAATGCGTGAGAAAAAAATATTCAAGCCTATACAATTTGTATTTGATAATGTAGATAGCACTAATAGCGGTGAAAAACCTTCACTTCCCTTTTTTATTGTTGAAAGCTTATCTGATTTTTATTATAAGAGTGATCCTGAACGAAAAAAAGAAGTGATCAAAGCGAGCAAGATCACCGGTATGGAAAACGCAAGTGTTTCTCAGGTATTAGGTGATATGTATCAAAAGATCAACGTGTATAATAATAACGTGGTCGCCTTCAATAAACAAATTCCGAGTCCTATTGGAGAGAACGCTTTGTTCTATTATAAATTCTACATGGTGGATAGTTTGTTTCAAGACAATCATTATGTATACCATATTAGATTTAAACCAAAACGTGTACAAGAATTATCATTTGCCGGAAATATTTGGATAGCCGATACAACATGGGGTATCAAACGTTTGGAAATGAGTTTGCCAAAAGATGCGAATCTTAACTTCATCAATACAGCTGCCGTAATTCAGGAATATACCTATACTGATAGCACTTGGATAATGAAAAAAGACAGGTTGGTAATTGATTTTGCTCCAACAAAAAATTCTATTGGTTTTTACGGACGAAAAACAACTTCTTATCGGGATATTGTAATTGATGAACCCAAAACAGATAAATTTTATGAGTTTAGCGATGCTATTGCTATTGAAGATAGCGCCACTAAACGTAGTGATGAATTTTGGGCTAATAACCGACATGATAGTTTGTCGGTGCGCGAATTAAAGATATTTAAAATGATCGACACCATTCAATCATTACCCGTTTACAAAACTTGGGTTGATATCTTTTATGTAGCAGTGGCGGGATATAAAAAGTTCAATAATTTTGAGATCGGCCCCTACACTAACCTTGTATCGTATAATAAATTGGAAGGCTTACGTTTACGTTTTGGCGGACGAACCAGCGATCTGTTCAGTAAATGGTATGAACTAGCAGGCTATGTAGCCTATGGCTTAAAAGATGAGAAATGGAAATATTCTTTAGGATTTAAATCTTTCGTTACAAAAAAACCATCGCGCCAACTTATAGGGATGCGTTACAAAAGTGATAATGAGATTTTAGGACAAAGCACCAATGGCTATACGCAAGACAACGTATTGGCATCTTTATTCAGATCATCGCCCCTTACAAGTTTAACACGCGTAAATTTTGCTGAAGCTTGGTACGAGCGCGAGTGGTTCCAGGGTTTGATCACGCGCGCTACGATCGTTGGAAGACAGTTTATCCCAATAGGCAGTCAAGTATATTTAGGCTATCAACGCGACGGATCTATTGGTCCTGTAGAGAGCATACATAATACTGAAGCGCGTTTTAATGTACGATTTGCATGGAAAGAAAAATATGTTGGTGAAGGATTCACCCGCTTATCCATTGGAACAACTTGGCCTGTGATACAACTAAATTACTCAAAAAGTTTACGTAATGCATTTAAAGGCGAATATGATTATCATAAACTCTCTCTCCGTTTAACCGACCGTATTCGTATCACGCCTATCATTGGTTATACCGATTTTTCATTAGAAGGCGGTAAGATATTTGGCACCGTTCCATATCCTCTTATGGAATTACATGGAGGTAATGAAACATTGATATACGATGAGCAAGCTTATAACATGATGCGTTACTATGAATTTGCCAGCGATCAATTTGTTGCTGTAGGAATTTATCACCACTTTGATGGTTTATTTTTTAATAAATTTCCATTACTAAGAAAAGCTAAATTACGAGAAGTAGTTACCCTTAAAGGTGTGTACGGAAGTGTGGAGAGTAAGAATAAAACCGTACTCATTTTCCCTTACACGCTCAAAACACTTGACAAAACACCCTATGTAGAGGCGAGTGCAGGTGTAGAGAATATTTTAAAAGTGTTTAGGGTAGATGCTTTATGGCGTTTAACCTATAGAGATACGAAGTCTATCAATAATTTTGGGGTCAAATTTACCTTCCAGTTCACCTTATAACAATTTTTAGAGTTTGAATAGAATAATTTTTACGAAGTTTATACAATGATCTTACGCTCAGAAAATCTGGTTAAAAAATACAGGAACAGAACGGTTGCCAACAACGTAAGCGTGCAAGTTGAGCAAGGAGAGATCGTTGGTTTACTTGGACCAAACGGTGCCGGAAAAACTACGTCCTTTTATATGATCGTTGGGATGATCAGGCCAAATAGCGGTAAGATCTTTTTGAACGACCTGGATATTACCAAAGAACCCATGTATAAACGCGCTCAATTGGGCGTTGGTTATTTACCGCAAGAAGCATCGGTATTTAGAAAGTTAAGCATTGAAGATAATTTGCGTGCGGTTTTGGAAATGACAAAACTCACCAAAAAAGAGCAAGAATTAAAAGTAGAAAGTTTACTGGATGAATTTGGTTTGCATCATGTTCGTAAAAATTTAGGTGATCAATTAAGTGGTGGCGAACGCAGAAGAACAGAAATTGCTCGCGCCTTAGCAACAGATCCTAAATTTATTTTGTTGGATGAGCCCTTTGCGGGTGTTGACCCAATTGCCGTTGAAGATATTCAAGGCGTTGTAAAAAAATTAAAAGAAAAAAATATTGGTATTTTAATTACCGACCATAATGTCCACGAAACGTTGAGCATTACCGACAGAGCTTATTTATTGTACTCCGGAAGCGTTATTAAAAGTGGTACTGCCGAAGATCTGGCTAATGATGAGCAAGTACGTAAGGTGTATTTGGGGCAGAATTTTGAGTTGCGGAAATAATGGCCATTTGCAGATATTACAAAAAATCACTACTTTTATATAGTGAATTATTCGAATCACATATCAATAAACCCTACAATTCGTTTCGGAAAACCATGCGTAACAGGAACTCGCATCTCAGTGTATGATGTTCTTAATTGGTTGGCTTCCGGAATGTCAATTACACAGATCGTTGAGGATCATCCTTCACTAAACGACGAAAAAATACGTGCCTGCTTAGCTTTTGCAGCTGATAAAGAACATAAACTCAAAAATGCTTCATGAAACTTCTTTTTGACCAAAACATTTCGTTTAAGGTTGCTAAAAGAATTCAGGATATTTTCCCAGACGCTAAGCACATTTCAGATCTGGGATTACAGAATTATACTGATCTTGATCTATGGAATTATGCAAAAGTAAACGATTATACTATTGTAACTTTTGATTCTGATTTTAATGATCTTTCAACACTTAAAGGCTTCCCACCAAAAATCATTTGGTTAAGAACGGGTAATACCTCTACGAATAACCTCATCGAACTTTTTCATGCAAAAAACTCAATAATAAAAGGGTTTTTCGCAGATGAAGAGTCTGCTTTTCTTGAATTAGAATAAATCATGAATTTCCTTTTCGCATCATCCAATAAAAATAAAATAAAAGAGGTACAGGCGTTAATGCCCGCTCATATTAAGTTATTAGGTTTAAGTGATATTAATTTTACAGAAGAGATCGCTGAAACTGCAAGCACCATTGAAGGCAATGCCAAACTAAAAGCCGAATTCATTTGGAATTATCTTAAACAACATCCTTCCGAAATAAAAATTGACGCCGTATTTGCAGATGATAGCGGTTTAGAAGTAGAAGCCTTGAATTGGGCGCCGGGAGTTTACTCAGCACGTTATGCCGGTGAACCAAAAAATGATGAGGCTAATAACAAAAAGCTTTTGGAAGAATTAAAACAGCAAACAAAACGCAACGCGCAGTTTAAAACAGTAATAGCTTTCATTAATGAAAATACCTATCAAGAATTTGAGGGCATCATAAAAGGAACAATGGCATATGAACCCCGCGGGAAAAGCGGTTTTGGTTACGATCCATTATTTATCCCTCAAGGCTACCGATCTACATTTGCCGAATTAGATTTTGAAACAAAGAATAAAATTTCTCATAGAGCAATTGCCGTGAAGAAGTTGGTGGAGTATTTGCAATCATAAAGACCGAAATCTTACATTCATTTCTCGATACAAAAAAATGAAAAGAGGCGCATTTTTTTACTCGAAATGACATGACCTGATCCCTGTCAGTTCGAGTGATTTTGCCTGCCTCTTGCAAAATTGTATCGAGAACTGACAATAAGAATTAAAAAACACGCATTCATTTCTCGATACAAAAAAATGAAAAGAGGCGCATTTTTTTACTCGAAATGACATGACCTGACCCCTGTCAGTTCGAGTGATTTTGCCTGCCTCTTGCAAAATTGTATCGAGAACTGACATTCGCGGTTTCTGCTCTAAAAGCTCCTTTTAACATCTATTCACAAAACCACTCTCCACTTAACCCTTTTAGGCCTACCACTTATAAAATTTCGTGTACAAAGCCCTTGCAATTTCATAATTTTGAGCAGGTAAAACATTAACCATGAAATCAACCTTAAAAACTATTATTGCTTGCTTTACACTTATAAGCACGCTTTCATTTTCTCAAACAAGTAATACACTTACACCGGTAAAATTGCCTACAACTGATTTTGCCGATAAATACTGGTCGTTAGATTCATACGCAACCGTTCCATTAAAACAATGCGGTTGGGGAATGGGCTTTGGCGTTTTTGGTCCGGGTAAAAAAATAGGAATGATCAATCCATATTTACCAATTCATTTACGTTTTGGTGGTGATTTTTATTTTGCCGAATTAGATCGCAAACATTTAGGCACTTTACCTTTAAGCGCGCCACAATTGGGCGATGCAAAAGTGCGTTTGTCGCAAACCAATATAGGATTAAATTTTTCAGCGCGTTTTTCGATCCCCTACTCTAAAAAATTCACACCTTATGTAGATGTATTTGCAGGGTACCGTTATTTTGGATCGGGTATGAGCATTACACCTCTTGAAAAACAGGAAGAATATGAAGAATCAACGTCGGATAACCTAACTAAGAGTAATCAGTTTTGTTATGGTGGAGCCGCAGGTTTTTTGGTTTATTTAGGTCCAAACGTACGATTCAATACAGGATTAATGATCACCAGCTCTAATAAGTTTGGCGAGATAACTGATATTGCACGTGCACGTGTAGAAAGTGGAAACATTATTGCTCAAAAAATAAATACGCCTAAAGATATGTTCATTTTAAAAGTAGGATTTACATTTATCCTTGATGACGCTAATACCAACAACGATTGCTCGCGAAGTAGCAGAACTTGCCGCTCAAGCGGAACTACTTGGAGCGGCGGCGGAAGAAGCAGCGGAACCAAAGCAAACAGTGTAAAAATAAATGTAAGGCCAAATAAATAGCGATCTACAAGATAGCCTTCGGCAATATCTTCCCTTTCCATGTTTTCTTCTGCTTATCTCCTGCAAAAGAATCGGGATTGAATTTAAGCGTAGTTTCCCAGGCATTTTCTGGTTTTAATTCTTCTTCCATTTCCTTTAAAACATTTATTGCAATTTTTTTACTTCGAACAATTGTAACACACTCGGTATTATAATACGCGCTTCGCGGATCTAAATTAAATGTTCCTACAACTGTAGTTTCTCCATCAATTACCATTGATTTGGCGTGCAATCCAAAAATGGGTTTGAATTTTAATTCTTTTTGCAAGGCGCCGGTCATTATTTTATAACGGCAAGCCGCATCGGGTTTAAATTCAAAGATTCGAATGCCCGTTTTTAAAAGTTCAGCTCTGCATTCTTGATAAGCACCAAAAGCTTCCATATTATCTGTTGAGCAAAGACTATTTGTAAGGATGCGAACTTTTACGCCACGCTTTACTGCATTGCGCATTAAACTTTGCCCTACTTTTGTTGTAATTAAATAAGGCGATTGAATATCAATACTTGCTTTAGCGCTCATTAATAATTTTATGAGTGTATCGGTGGTTATTCCACCTGTTCCTAAATTCTCTCTGTTCTTTCCGGGAGCATCTGATACAAAACTTACATTATCTAACCACACCAGATCGCCCGATGCTTGAATATTTTTAAATGCTTGTGGTAAATTTTGAATCCGTTCGCGAACCTGTGGCCAAAAATTTTCGGGGTTGCAAGCATATTGATGCAAACGATCATAACGCGAAGGATTGGTAAGATTAATATCCTCTTCTTTTACTAAAGCATTTACGGGCACACTTAAGGTGTCATTCCAAAATTGCTCAAAGGATATTGAAACGTTTTGCACGCCTTTTCCAAGCAGCATGATATCTCTGTCTCTAAAATTATAATCGTGATCGTAATCAAAATACTCATCGGCAATATTTCTTCCGCCGGTAATTACCACTTTACTATCTACGTTGAAGGTTTTATTATGCATGCGCTGATTAAAACCTTTAAAATCATCTTTTAGTTTGGTGAGTTTTTGCAAAATACTTTTTCCAAGGTTAGCTCCGGGATTATAAATTTTAATGTCGATATTCTCATGCGAATCCATGGTTAAAATATCATGAATACCTGCTTCCACCATAATATCATCTACTAAAATGCGCACTTTTACACCTCTATCGGCGGCGCGCACTAAATAATCGCAGGCAATTAATCCCACATTATCTGTAGAGAAAATAAAATACTGTATATCAATTGTTTTTTCGGCGTATTCGCTCAACCAAGCGCGGGCAATCATGGCACTGCCACCATCTTCTAAAACATACACGCCGGTTTTAGCAGTCATTGAATCTTTAAGCGGCTCCAATTCTTTTGAAAGAGAGGTTGATCCATCGCGATGAATGCTTTTACAAAAATCGAATTTTTGTTCGGGAATGGTATCTATCTGTTCTTCGGAGCAGGAAGAAA
>JAGPDW010000120.1:0-9647 GCA_018057345.1 Bacteroidia bacterium
AATCTGCAATTTGTTGTATTTTTGTCATAGCCTTAGTTTTGAGTATAAAATTATTATTTTAGTGTAGCACGTTTGTGACTACTTACTCAGACTAAGGTTCTTTTATTAATTACATGGATACTTTTGCGATCTCGTACATTATTTTTTTAAGCTTAAGATCGCAAAAAGATTGTAGCGAAAAGCCCGACCCCTGAAGTAGAAAATGCTTCCATAGTGTAGCCTGCATTTTCTACATCAGGGGGCACGCCCAAATAAAAAACAAATTAAAAATTACAGATCACTTGCAACATCAAACCCCTCAAAGCTTCCTACAAGTCCTAAACCTGTAACTTCAGCTGCAATTCCTTTAAGTTTGATCTTTCCTGCAATTTGATTGAGTGTCGACCCCGAATCTACTAGATCATCTATAATAATAACGTGTTTAAAATGTCGTGTTTCTGAAACTACATAGGAATTATCTGCATTTCTGATCTTATTTTCTGTTTTGAGAATAGAAGATTGCGGTAAGGGAATAAGGCCATTTATTTTTTTTATCTCAATGTGTGGTAGTGATAAATTCAAATTGTTCTTCAAAAATTTCATGAATTGCATGTCGCGTCCAATAGTTGGTGGCACAAACGCAACAGCATCTGCCTTTTGATCTTTTATAAAAGCATAGATTCTTTCTTTTACTTCTTCAATTAATATAGCCATTAAAAAAGTGCTTTGTCCTTGTTTAGCATAATAGAGGAGGGTGGCCAAGGGTGTTCTTCCCAAAGGTTGTATTGAATCAAAAGAAAAATAAAAAAGGTTATCGGGCCAAACTTTATCAAAGGCGTTGTTGTGAAGCAGTTTTTCGGTGGCATTTATCTTTCCCTTTTTATCATAATACTTTTCAAGAGCATAAAAGTTAGAATTAAGCTCCACGTAGGTTCTTTCGAAGGGGAGGTCCTTTTCAAGGCAAAAGTAGGTAAGGGCCTCTATTCCTCGCAATAATTTCCCGGTCTGGGTCACAATAAGGCATTGGTCCTCTAAAAACTGATTTTGCTTCTCAGTAAGCACCGGGATAGTTAAAATTGGCTTCTCAGGTTGTTGTTCAATTAAACGATAGCTTGTTTTGGGCGTTCGGCCTAGTTTTCGTACTGTTTTCTCATCAATTAGCTTTAACAGAGCTAAGTGTACCATTTGCTTAGACGCATTTGTTTTTGATACTATCTCCTTAACAGATAGCTCATTACATTCTTCCAAAAGCTCAATAATGTGTTCTTTAATCGTCATTAGATAATGTACTATTAATAGTCAAATATAAATATAATATTTCTCACCACAAAATGTCGTTTTAAAACGTTTTAGTTAGCTTGCGATTTCTGCAAATTTAGGGTCCAAAATTGCTTTCCCAAAACCCCGTCAAAGTCCTCATTTTCACTAGGAAGATGCTAATTTCGGACTTCGAATAAAAAACGTTCAAAAAAACTTGGTGGATGAAATTAATTGTCTATCTTTGCCGTCCCTATTCAAAAAAATGTGTTTGGATAGAGTAAAATTAAATACAAAAAGAATAAGATGCCTACGATATCACAACTAGTAAGAAAGGGCCGCAAAAAGGCGGTTAACAAGAGCAAATCTGCTGCGTTAGACTCATGTCCGCAACGTCGTGGTGTTTGTACAAAAGTGTACACAACAACGCCTAAAAAACCAAACTCAGCAATGCGTAAGGTGGCTAAGGTGCGTTTAACTAACAAGCAAGAAATTATCGCCTATATCCCAGGAGAAGGGCATAACCTACAAGAACACAGTATCGTTTTGGTACGTGGTGGTCGTGTAAAAGATCTTCCGGGTGTTCGTTACCATATTGTACGTGGTAGCTTAGACACTGCAGGTGTTGAAGGTCGTAAACAACAACGTTCTAAATACGGAGCAAAACGTCCTAAAGCTGGTGCTGCAGCTGCAACAGCCAAGAAAAAATAATTAATAGCAAAAGATAGTATACAATGAGAAAAAGTAAAGCCAAAAAACGCGTATTGTTACCTGATCCGATCTTTAATGATGTATTAGTAACTCGTTTTTTAAATAATTTAATGTACGACGGAAAAAAGAACACTGCTTCTACAATTTTCCACGATGCAATTGAAACTGTTGCAAAACGTACAACTGAAGATGGATTAGAAGTGTTTAAAAAAGCGCTTGCAAACGTTACGCCTCAAGTTGAAGTGCGTTCTCGTCGTGTAGGTGGTGCTACTTTCCAAATTCCTTCTGAGATCCGTCCTGATCGTAAAGTATCTATGGCTATTAAATGGCTAATACTATATGCGCGCAAACGTAACGAAAAATCAATGGCTCAAAAATTAGCCGGGGAGATCGTTGCCGCTGCAAAAGAAGAAGGTGCTGCTTTTAAGAAGAAAGAAGACGTACACAAAATGGCAGAAGCTAACAAAGCATTTTCACACTTTAGATTCTAATAAATAAAATGGCTGACTTAAAATTTACACGAAACATAGGGATTGCTGCCCACATTGATGCTGGTAAAACAACCTGTACAGAGCGTATATTATATTATACAGGTGTTAATCACAAAATTGGTGAGGTACACGATGGTGCTGCAACTATGGACTGGATGGCGCAGGAGCAAGAGCGTGGTATCACAATCACTTCAGCGGCTACAACCTGTTTTTGGAAATACCGCGATAATAGCTACAAAATTAATATCATTGATACACCGGGTCACGTAGATTTTACCGTAGAGGTAAATCGTTCACTACGTGTATTAGATGGCTTAGTATTCTTATTCTCTGCCGTTGATGGTGTTGAACCACAATCAGAAACAAACTGGCGTTTAGCAGATAATTATAATGTAACCCGTATCGGTTTCGTTAATAAAATGGATCGCCAAGGTGCAGACTTTTTAAACGTGGTAAAACAAGCCCGCGAAATTTTAGGAGGTAATGCAGTTCCATTACAATTACCAATTGGTGCTGAAGAGAATTTTATCGGTGTGGTTGACTTGATCAATAATCGTGGTATTGTTTGGAATGAAGAAGATAAAGGAATGACATTTAAAGAAGTTCCTATTCCAGATGACATGAAAGAAGATGTGGCTCATTGGAGAGAGAAAATGTTGGAAGCCGTTTCTGATTTTGATGATAAGATCATGGAGAAGTTTTTTGAGGCTCCTGAAACCATCACTGAAAGAGAAGTGTTAGACGCTTTGCGTAAAGCTTGCGTTGCAAATAAAATTGTTCCAATGGTTTGTGGAAGTGCCTTTAAAAACAAAGGTGTTCAAACTATGTTGGATCTAGTAATGGAATTAATGCCTAGTCCTTTGGACAAACCGGAAACTAAAGGTATTAATCCTGATACTGAACAAGAAGTTACACGTAAACCTGAGGTTAGTCAACCATTCACTGCATTAGCATTTAAAATTGCAACCGATCCATTTGTTGGTCGTTTGTGTTTCTTTCGTGCTTATTCAGGGCGTTTGGATGCAGGTTCTTATGTATTAAATACACGTTCAGGAAATAAAGAACGTATCTCTCGTATCTTCCAAATGCATGCTAACAAACAAAATCCTGTTGAATTTATTGAAGCAGGAGATATTGGAGCAGCAGTAGGATTTAAAGATATCCGTACAGGTGATACTTTATGTGATGAAAAACATCCAATTGTATTAGAAGCAATGAATTTCCCTGAGCCGGTGATCGCGATCGCTATTGAGCCTAAAACTCAAGGTGACTTAGATCGTTTAGGAGTGGGTTTAAATAAATTAGCGGAAGAGGATCCAACTTTCCGTATCAAAACTGATGAAGATTCTGGTCAAACCATTATTTCTGGTATGGGTGAGCTTCACTTAGAAATTATTGTTGACCGCTTGAAACGTGAGTTTAAAGTAGAAGTTAACCAAGGTGCTCCACAAGTAGCATACAAAGAGTCTATCACAAGCACTATCGATCACCGCGAAGTTTACAAAAAACAAACTGGTGGACGTGGTAAGTTTGCCGATATCCGCTTTAGTGTTGGACCAATGGATGCTGATTTTGATGCTTCAAAAACGGGTGGATTACAATTCGTTAATGAGATCACCGGTGGTAATATTCCTCGCGAATTTATTCCGGCTGTTGAAAAAGGATTTAAAGCCTCTTTGAACAACGGTGTATTAGCAGGTTATCCACTTGTAGGTATGAAGATCGTTCTAACCGACGGTTCATACCACAACGTTGACTCGGATGCATTATCATTTGAAATTTGTGCACGCACAGCATACCGCGAAGCTTTACCAAAATGTAAGCCAGTTTTATTAGAGCCGATCATGAAAGTGGAAGTACTTTGCCCAGAACAAAACATGGGTGATGTAGTAGGTGACTTAAATCGTCGTCGTGGACAAATTGAAGGTATGGACAGCAAAGGTAACGCGCAAGTTATCAAAGCTAAAGTTCCATTATCAGAAATGTTTGGTTACGTAACACAATTACGTACGTTAACTTCTGGTCGTGCTACTTCAACCATGGAATTCAGTCACTACAACGAAGCACCGAATAATATCGCTGCAGATGTAATTGCAAAATCAAAAGGAACCAAAGAAAAAGTATAATAATTAATCGTTCTTTATTATGAGCCAGAGGATAAGAATAAAACTAAAATCGTACGACTTCAACTTAGTTGATAAGTCGGCTGAGAAGATCGTAAAAACTGTAAAAGCTACAGGTGCGGTAGTTAATGGACCAATTCCATTACCTACAAACAAACGTATTTTCACTGTTTTGAAATCGCCACACGTTAACAAAAAAGCGCGTGATCAGTTTCAACTGTGTGCATACAAGCGTTTATTAGATATCTACAGTTCTACATCAAAAACTGTTGATGCTTTAATGAAGCTTGAATTGCCTAGCGGTGTTGAAGTAGAGATTAAAGTTTAACGGCAGGTAAGCCGGATGGCTCAAGACCTTAAGTAAAAAAATTAAATTAATAAATAAACAAAAATAAAATGTCAGGAATAATTGGTAAAAAAATAGGAATGACGAGCTTCTTTGATGCCTCTGGTAAATACATACCATGCACAGTTATTGAAGCGGGTCCTTGCGTTGTTACGCAAGTAAAAACCAATGAAAAGGATGGTTATACAGCTGTACAATTGTCGTTTGATGAGAAGAAAGAAAAGAACACATCAAGCGCCATGAAAGGTCATTTTGCTTTAGCAAAAACAACCCCAAAACGTAGAGTTGTTGAATTCCGTCACTTTGAAGAAGAAAAAACATTAGGCGAAACAATTACAGTTGAATTGTTTGCTGAAGGTGATTTTGTGGATGTAGTTGGAACATCAAAAGGTAAAGGTTTTCAAGGTGTTGTTAAACGTCACGGTTTTGCCGGGGTTGGACACGCTAATAAATCACACGGACAACATGATCGTGAAAGAGCTCCTGGTTCATTAGGTGCTTCATCTGATCCTTCACGCGTAATGAAAGGTATGCGTATGGCTGGTCGTATGGGTGGAAATCGTAAAAAAGTACAAAACCTACAGGTTGTAAAAATTATGGCAGATAAGAATGTGATCCTTGTGAAGGGTTCAGTTCCTGGTGCTAAGGGATCTTATCTTTTAATTGAGAAGTAATCATGCAAATAGAAGTATTAAACATAAGTGGTAAAAAAACAGCTAAGAAAGTAGAGCTTATCGATTCTATTTTTGGAGTTGAACCAAATGATCATTGTATCTATCTTGATGTGAAAAGCATTTTAGCGAATCAACGTCAGGGTACACACAAATCAAAAGAACGTGCTGAGATAGCACGCACCACAAAAAAATTGAAGCGTCAAAAAGGAACAGGTGGAGCTCGTGCGGGTTCTATGAAATCACCGGTGTTTGTTGGTGGTGGTCGCGCATTCGGTCCTCGTCCTCGCGATTATTCTTTCAAATTGAACAAGAAGGTGAAAAATTTAGCACGTACTTCTGCTTTATCGTATAAGGCAAAAGATAATGCGATCACTGTATTGGAAGATTTTAATTTTGAAGCTCCAAAAACAAAGAACTTTGTTGACTTGATCAAGAATTTGAATTTAGACAGCAAAAAAACATTGTTCATTATCGGTGCTAAAAATGATAATGTGTATTTATCATCACGCAATTTGCCGGGTTCAAAAGTTATTACAGCAACTGATATCAATACTTACGATATCCTTCATGCTGATAACGTGATCTTAGCAGAAAGTTCAGTTAAAGTAATTGAAACAATTTTAAATAAGTAACAATGGGAATTATTGTAAAGCCAATCATCACTGAAAAGATGAGCGCACAAGCCGAAAAACTTAATCGTTACGGTTTTGTGGTTGTAAAAACGGCTAATAAATTAGAGATAAAAGCGGCTATTGAAGCTATGTACGGAGTTAAAGTTGACTCAATAAATACGCAACAATATGTGGGTAAAGTAAAAACCCGTAACACAACACGTGGTGTAGCTATTGGAAGAGTTAATCGCAACAAAAAAGCGATCGTAACTTTAAAAGATGGCGAAACAATTGATTTTTACGCAAGTATTTAATAGAATAAAAAGTTTTCAAAATGGGATTAAAAAAGTATAAGCCATTAACACCAAGTTTACGCTACAAGATCAGCGGAGATTTTGCTGAAATTACTACAGGTAAACCTGAGAAGAGTCTTATTGTTTCTACCAAAAGATCTGGTGGAAGAAATAATACCGGTAAAATGACCATCCGTTATATTGGCGGAGGACATAAAAAAGCATTACGTCTAATCGACTTTAAACGCGATAAGGACGGAATTGAAGCAACTGTAAAAACAATTGAGTACGATCCAAATCGTTCGGCACGTATCGCATTAGTGTGCTACAAAGACGGTGAGAAACGTTACATCATTGCACCGCAAGGATTGCTAGTTGATCAAAAGATCATGTCTGGTGCAGGCGCTTCTCCTGAGATCGGAAATACATTGTTGTTGTCTGAAGTTCCTTTAGGAACGATCATTCATAATATCGAATTACGTCCGGGTCAAGGTGCAGCTTTAGCACGCAGTGCAGGTAGCTATGCTCAATTAACAGCTCGTGAAGGAAAATATGCAGTATTAAAAATGCCTTCAGGTGAGGTTCGTATGATCCTTATTACATGTAAAGCTACAATTGGTGCGGTTTCAAATCCTGACCATAACTTAGAAGTTCATGGAAAAGCTGGCCGCCGCCGTTGGTTAGGCCGTCGTCCTCGTAACAGGCCAGTTGCAATGAATCCTGTTGATCATCCAATGGGTGGTGGTGAAGGTCGCGCATCTGGTGGTCACCCACGTTCACGCAATGGTATTCCTGCAAAAGGATTCAAAACACGTTACAAAGCAAAAGCTAGTAACAAACACATTATCGAAAGAAGAAAGAAATAATTAATATAAACGTTTAATGGTTCTGACGTCTACCATCAGAATTCCAAAACAAAAAACAAAACATGGCAAGATCACTTAAAAAAGGCCCCTTTATCGACCACAACCTAGCAGGTAAAGTTGATAAAATGAATGCTAGCGGCAAAAAGTCGGCTATCAAGACGTGGGCACGTCGTTCAACAATTCCACCGGAATTTGTAGGGCATACATTTGCTGTACATAATGGTGCAAAATTTATCCCGGTTTACGTAACCGAGAACATGGTAGGACATAAACTAGGAGAGTTTGCGTTAACCCGCGTATTTAAAGGCCACGCTGGTCATAACAAAAAATAATAACGGGAAATCATGGGAAACAGAAAAAGGTTAGTAGCCGATAAAAGAAAAGAAGCGAACAAAACAACATATTTTGCTAAGCTTAATAATTGTCCAACATCACCTCGTAAAATGAACCAGGTTGCTGCGTTAGTGAGAGGTTTAGATGTTTACAAAGCATTGAATATTTTAAAATTCAACACACGTGAAGCTTCAGGTCGTTTAGAGAAATTGTTGAAATCAGCAATTGCTAATTACGAAGCAAAGTCAAACGAAAGAGTTGAAGAGAATACACTTTTTGTAAAGAGTGTTGTAGTAGACAGTGGAATGATGGCAAAACGTTTACGTACTGCGCCGCAAGGTCGTGGATACCGTATCCGTAAGCGTTCAAATCACGTAACATTAACTTTAGATAAAAAATAATAAGATATTACAATGGGACAAAAAGTAAATCCAATAGGTTTCAGATTAGGTGTCATCAAAGGTTGGGATTCCAACTGGTTCGGTGGTAAAGATTACTCTGAAAAATTAGTTGAAGATGATAAGATCAGAAACTACGTAAAAGCACGTTTGCCAAAAGGTAGCATCTCTAAAATTGTTATCGAAAGAACTCTAAAATTAATAACTGTTACTATCAATACAGCTCGTCCGGGTATCATTATCGGAAAAGGTGGTAAAGAGGTTGACAAATTGAAAGAAGAGTTAAAGAAATTAACGAAGAAAGAAATTCAAATAAATATTTTTGAAATTAAACGTCCTGAGTTAGACGCGAGATTAGTTGCTGATAGCATCGCTCGTCAGATTGAAGGTCGTATATCATTTCGTCGCGCAGCTAAAATGTCAATGTCAAGTACAATGCGTTTAGGTGCAGAAGGAATAAAAATAAAAGTAAGTGGTCGTTTAGGCGGCGCTGAAATGGCAAGAACAGAAGGCTATAAAGAGGGACGTACTCCATTACATACGATTCGTGCTGATATAGACTATGCTGTTGCCGAAGCTCATACTTCTTATGGAAGAATTGGTGTTAAAGTTTGGATCTGCCGTGGTGAGGTTTTTGGAAAGCGTGATCTTTCTCCAAATATTGGCTTGATGAAAGACAAAGCTAAAGGAGGAGATAACCGTGGTGGTGGAAACGATGATCGCGGAAACAAATTTGGGAATAAAAAAAGAGGTCCTAGAAGAGAAGAAAAATAGTATTAAGTATTTAAGAAATTAAGTCATGTTACAACCAAAACGAACAAAGTATAGAAAGTCGCAAAAAATGAAAATGAAAGGCAATGCCAAACGTGGGCATGAATTAGCCTTTGGTTCATTTGGAATTAAAGCGATGGAAGAAGCTCGTATTACAGCTCGCCAAATTGAAGCTGCCCGTGTTGCCCTAACTCGTTTCATGAAACGTGAAGGTCAAGTATGGATCAGGATATTTCCAGATCGTCCGGTAACTTCAAAACCAGCAGAGGTACGTATGGGTAAAGGTAAAGGTGCTCCTGAGTATTGGATGTGCCCTGTAAAAACAGGTCGTATCTTATTCGAAGCAGAAGGTGTTCCGGTAGAAGTAGCTAAAGAAGCATTACGCTTAGCGGCACAAAAATTACCGATCAATACTAAGTTCATTGTACGTAGGGATTATGAAGTTCCTCAAGCATAATTAAAAAATTAAAAAAATGAAAAACAAAGAGATACAAGCTTTATCGGAACAAGACATTCAGTCAAAAGTTGCTGAAGAAAAAGCCGCTATGATAAAGATGAAAGTAAATCACGGTGTTTCTCCTTTAGAGAATCCAATATTGCTTCGCATTAACCGTCGTAATATCGCTCGTTTGCTAACCGAGGCCACAAAACGTAAAGCAACCAAAAAATAATCCGCTTTAAAACATGGAAATAGAAAGAAATTTAAGAAAAGAAAAAACTGGTATAGTTACTAGTAATAAAATGGACAAAAGTATTGTTGTGGCTGTGATGCGTAAAGTGAAACACCCTAAGTA
>JAGPDW010000288.1:0-2754 GCA_018057345.1 Bacteroidia bacterium
CACGTTTCTCCCGCTTTCAACAGAGATATGACGTTCTGAAGAATAACCCCCAAGAATAACAGCCACCTTTGTTTTGTAAGAGGCAGCGTTGGACTCCTTGTGTATCAAACCTTCTAGCTTTAACTCTAACTCCTTGTAAACCGTATTTCCTTTAGCTTGAATGATCCTTTTGCGCAAAGATGTGCTAATGATAAAACTTAAAAATTCTGAAGGACTCAATCCAATTTCAGCCGCTTGATGGAAGAAGAATGAAGAAGGCATCATACCCGAAGTTGTGTTGGGATCATTTAAAAATATCTTTCCATCCGTACTTAAAAAACCATCAATACGAGCGTACACATCAAATTTTAATTCTAAGAATAAACGTTCACAATCTTTTCTAATGGCTTCAATTTGTGCGTCCGGTAGATCAATAGGGGTGATCTTGCGCGAAAGTCCGGGTAAATATTTGCTTCTATAATCAAATAACTCTTTTCCTTTTTTAATTTCGGTAGGAGGTAAAGCAATTGGAGTTCCTTTTTCGTTCTCTACAACAATGCAACTAAATTCTTTTCCTTCAATAAATCCTTCAACCAACACCGTGCTTTCTCCATCCATACTTTGCAACATCATGCCGCCGCTTTTGAAATTGGAATTGAATTCGTTTAACAAAGCATCCGGATCGTAAATTGTTTTTTCATCAGTAAGCGATTGGTTATCCGGAAAAATGCTTACTAAGATCGGCATGCCAATACCTTCGCGTATATCTGTTAGTTTTTTTGCAAAACTTAGTTTCTCTTCATCATTTTTCTTTTTCCAATCTTCTACATCCAACCAATACGTAAATAAAGCTTTCTCAACAGCATACATAAAAGCTGTTTCATTCTCCTTACTTAAAACACTAATACCAATGCTCGAACCTTGATTTGCAGGTTTTACCACACAAGGAAAACCAATTTTACTTTTCACTTCTGCAAAAACTCCTTTGCACATTCCGTTTATCCAAGCCGCGCGATCGATGGTTAAAAAATTAGGACTATTAAATCCTTTATCTACCATCATTCGTTTTTGAACAGATTTATCTATGCCGATAGAAGAGGGCAGAACACCAGAACCACTGTAAGGAATTTGATAATATTCAAACAAGCCTTGTATGCGTCCGTCTTCTCCATAAGGTCCGTGCAAACACAAAAAAGCGAAATCAATTTTGGTTTTTAATTCGGGTACGCTAATTTTCTTTCCGATCTTCTCAACTAATTTTTCTTGCTCTGAAGTAGAGAGGTTACCAAGATTTTCGGCATAGTATTGAAAATGTGATTCCGCAGGAAGAAATTCAACCGGCGGATAAAAATCGCGAATGGTTCCTTTGTAAATGAATTCCCATTTTAGTTCTACAAAATTTCCAAAACTGTCAACAAAAATGGGGATAGCTTCAAAAATGGATTTATTTAAATTATCGTAAACAGTTCTTCCACCTGCAAATGATATTTCACGTTCTTTGCTTTGTCCACCAAAAATAATACCAATTTTAACCTTGTTTTGCGCCATTTTAAAAGAGTTTCAAATACTAAATATCACTAAATAAAATAAACGAGCTTATTTTGTTCTGTAAAAAAATCAACCAAGTTATTAACGTACACGCTTGCGGGTTGACATATAATTTTTAACGGCCTTTTTGGAAGTATACCAAACCCTTCCTTCTTTGTAAGCGTCAATTTTTCCTCGGCGAGCCAATAAACTGATATACTCCTGCCCGTATGGCAATCCTTCCTCGGCTACAATGTTTTGTATGGAATCATAATCAGCATCGTTTCCGGGCATTGCAGCCAAATAAATATTTAAGCTTCGTTCGGTAGCTTGACAAATAAGCAGTATTAACTTGCTGTAATTACCTTTATTTGCAAGGTTTAAAGCATCGTAGTATTTTTTTCTATCCTCTTTGAGGATTATGGCAGGAGGGTATCCTTTTTGCATTAAAAATAAATTCATGGCAAGCCTAACCGTACGGCCATTTCCATCAAAGAAAGGGTGTATCCAAACAAATTTATGATGAAGAAGAGTAGCCAACTCTATATCATTTAAGTGTAATGGATTAGCATTTACAAAATCGATCAACTCATCAAAGAGTTGTGATACTTTGTGTGCAGCAGGAGGAATAAAGTTAGCACCGCTTATTCTAACGCCCGCGTTTCGCAAGCGACCTGCGTGTTCATCTTCAATGCTTCGCAAAACGTATGCGTGAAGTGAAAGCACATCGGAAGAACTAAATTTGCCTTTATTACCAATGAGTTTATACAAATGATCAATGGCTTTATCATGATTATGCGCTTCAAAATGCTCTTTAAGTGGTTTTCCTTTAACTGTAATACCTTCTTGCAAAACCATTTGTGTTTCGCGTAAAGTAAGGCTGTTGCCCTCAATGGAATTTGAATTGTATGTCCATTCAATAGAAATGGCCTCTTTTATTTTGCTTAAAGCACTTTGCGACAATGGCCTTCCGTTTTGAAGTTTTTGCTTTTTAAGGGCAATGCGTTCAAAGGTGCTTTGCATTTCAATTCTTATATTTTCCAGATCAACTTCCCACATAGTCAAATATACCACAAATATCGGTAATATAAAAATATAAACATTACCGATATTAACTTTTAACAATTTTTCCCCATACAACAGTCAATTTTTTGAAATTAAATAAGATTAAGTGTTTGTATAGGATCTCCCTTCATCAATCCATCCTCGTCAAATCCCTCTATTTTCACCTCTTGAACTGTATTCACC
>JAGPDW010000010.1:0-32650 GCA_018057345.1 Bacteroidia bacterium
CCTTTTTTTCCTTCACTCGAAAATACTACGTTTAGTTTACCTTCTTTACCAGGTAAGATGGGTTCCTTTGGCCATTTGGGCACTGTGCATCCACAACTTCCGCTTGCCCCTGATATGATCAAGTGTTGATTGCCAATATTTTTAAATTTAAAATCATGGCTCACCACTTCACCTTGTGTTATCTTTCCAAAATCAAATACGTCTTCTTCAAATTTTATCTCAGGAACATTTCCTTTGATCATACCATTTGCTGAGGCATTATTGCTAACATCGCTCGAGTCAATACCATTATGCTCCTCAGAACCACAAGAAGTTAATACACTAATTATAATGAAAATGTAAAGAGTTCTGAAATTCATAACGAAAGCAAAGATAGAAATTACCTTTTAGAACTTAGCCCTGATCTTACGAACTTTTCTTCTATTTTTTCCGAAGAACTTGTTGTGTTTAGAACGATAAAAGCTACTCTTACCGCGAATAACTTTGCTATAACTGAAAGTTGCGTAAACAATAGCGTCCTTATTGGTAGGATCTCCGCGCTTTTGGCCTGCACCATGAGAGTAAAAAGCACCAATATTGGCATTCTGCTCTTCAACTGAGAGCTCTGTTGTTCTTAAAGTCAATCCCGCAGTAAACGGATCTGTTGCTATTGGATCTGGGTAGTTTCCACTGATATCATCCAAATAATCGGTAAAGGTTTTCATGTAGTTGAACTCAAAGCCCCAACGATTACGTTTGTTGAAAGTAAAATAAAAACCAACCCCAACAGGTAAGCCAAAAACTATCTTTTTGTATTCGTAACCTTCTACAAAATAATCTCTCATTTTAACCCAGTCTCCTTGGTAACGTGATTTTGGACTGGTATAAAAACCTCCAACACCTCCAAAGACATAAGCCCTGAAACTATTTTTGTATCGGTAAGTATTCCCTAGATCCGGATCAGTAAAGAAAAAATATTGAGCCGTTGAAGTAAGAGAAAAAATATCATTCTTGAAATTGAAATTGCGATAGTGACGTCCTGCATTAGTTGATAATTTGTCATCTCCCTCAACCCTTAAATAATCGAACGCAAATTTGAATGATACATTTTGACGCCATTTGTAACGTGTAAATATACCGGCATTCCAACGCGTTTTTGAAAGCTTCATGTCAGATACAAAATCCCTACGTGTCTTCTCTTTTCCGCCAATATCACCTAAATAATTGGTTGCACCGATAGATCCACCGTATTCCCATAACCACTGAGCATTCAGGCCTAAAGAAAGTACAAAAAATATGGCAAAAAGTCCCTTTTTCATGAGGTTAAAATAATTCAAACCCAAATATATAGAAATTTAGCGAAAAAACAGGGGTTTTTTGATATTTTTCAGCAAATTTGTTAAATAAATTCATCTTCATTTTATGACAAATCCTATCACTAAATTATTCAATATAAAATACCCAATAATACAAGCCGGAATGATTTGGTGCAGCGGGTGGGAATTGGCAAGTGCCGTGAGTAATGCAGGTGGTCTTGGTTTGATAGGATCCGGCTCAATGTATTCTGATGTATTACGTGAACATATTAAAAAATGTAAAGCCGCAACCGATAAGCCTTTTGGAGTAAATGTGCCGCTTTTATATCCAAATATTGAGGAGCATATAAAGATCATTATTGAGGAGGGAGTTAAGGTTGTATTTACTAGTGCCGGAAACCCAAAAACCTGGACAAAACACCTCAAAGACCATGGAATTACTGTAGTTCATGTAGTGAGTGCCGTTAAATTTGCTTTAAAATGTGAAGAAGCAGGCGTAGATGCCATTGTAGCCGAAGGTTTTGAAGCAGGTGGGCATAACGGCCGTGAAGAAACCACAACCCTTGTGTTGATACCGCAGGTTCGGAAAGCTATTACGTTACCTCTCATTGCTGCCGGAGGAATTGGTAGTGGAAGCCAAATGGCAGCGGCTTTTGCGCTTGGCGCCGATGCAGTGCAAATTGGAAGTCGTTTTGTCGCAACCCCCGAAAGTAGTGCGCATATAAACTTTAAGAATGCTGTTATTAGTACAAATGAAGGGGATACTCAACTCACTTTAAAACAACTTACCCCTGTGCGATTGATAAAAAATAAATTCTTTAAAGAAGTAGATGAAGCCGAAAAAAGCGGCGCTTCTAAAGAGGAAATTGAAAAATTATTAGGACGAGCCAGAGCAAAAAAAGGAATGTTTGAGGGTGATTTGAATGAAGGTGAATTGGAAATTGGTCAAGTGAGTGCTAGTATCAAAGAAATTAAACCCGCGGCAGAAGTAGTTCAAGAAGTAATGAATGAATTCAGATCAACGCTTGAAAGATTAGCTTCTCTTAAGGTGTAGTATCCAGCTTATTTCGAAGCCATTGAATCGCATCCTCTTCTTTTTCAAACAAACGGTGTTCAACAAGAGGTTTATTGAATTTTATAAAAAAGGATGCCATAATTCGCATACCAATATTTTTGATCACAATAGCTTTTGCAACTGCATTTCTGTTCACAAGCGGCCCTGATGCAAACGCTCTTCCTTCTTTTGTCATAACGCCCATGTCAGGTGTAACAAACATAACCGCGTATTTTCGTTCACCAACCAGATCAAATTTGATCTTTTGGATCTCTTCAAGATCTTTCACATCCATTTCAATATTTTCGTGAGGAACTATCTTTACAATGTTTCCTTTAAGCAAATAAACGGTGGCCTTAAATGTGCCAACAGCACTAATTATTTCGTCGTCGATGTCCAAATTTCTTTCGCTTTTACCATTAATTAAACTAAATGCGCACTAATATATAATTGATGGAATTTAAAATTTAGTTTAAATTTATGAAATATTTCAACTACCATAACGGACAATGATCGAATTTGACAGATTTACTCTAAAGAATGGCTTAAAAGTTATTGTTCATCAGGATAAAAGCACTCCAATGGCCTGCGTTAACATCTTATACGATGTTGGTGCTCGCGACGAAGATGAAAGCAAAACCGGATTTGCACACTTATTTGAACACTTGATGTTTGGCGGTAGTGTTAATATTCCCAATTATGATGAACCACTACAGTTAGTTGGTGGAGAAAACAATGCTTTTACTACAAATGATATTACCAATTACTATTGTACTGTACCTTCAGAAAATTTAGAAACTGCTTTTTGGTTGGAGAGCGACAGAATGCTAAGCTTGGCATTTACCGATAAGAGTTTAGAAGTACAACGCAGTGTTGTAATTGAAGAATTTAAACAACGCTATTTGAATCAGCCATATGGCGATGTATGGTTGTTATTACGTCCGCTTGCATTTAAGAACCATCCGTACAAATGGGCAACAATTGGAAAAGAGATCAGTCATATTGAAACTGCAGTAATGGATGATGTAAAAGGCTTCTTTAAAAAACACTACCATCCTGCAAATGCCATTATGGTTGTTGCCGGCAACGTAGAGTTAAAACAAGTGAAAGAATTGGCTGAGAAATGGTTTGAGCCAATTGCCGCGCAGCCAAAAACAAAACGCGATCTGCCAATTGAGCAAACACAAATGCAGTCGAGGGAATTAACTGTTCACAAAGATGTTCCTGCAAATGCTATTTATAAAACCTATCACATGTGTAGTAGGTTAGATGATAATTATTACGCAACAGATGTTTTATCGGATATTTTATCCAGAGGAAATTCATCACGTTTATATATCTCACTTGTAAAGAACAAACAATTATTCAGCGAAATAAACGCTTATGTAAGTGGGGATTTTGATCCGGGATTACTTGTAATATCAGGTAAACTAAACGATGGGATTGATGTGAAGGTAGCAGAAAGTGCCATTGTAGAAGAATTGGAGAAACTAAAAAATGGATCGATAAGTGATGATGAATTACAAAAATGCAAGAATAAAGTTGAATCAAGCATTACCTTCAGCGAAACAGATGTGTTGACCAAAGCCACCAACCTTGCCATAAGCGAACTATTGGGTAATGCCAACGAAATAAATAATGAAATTGAAAAATATAATAAGGTCACAAAGGATCAATTGAAAATTGTGGCAAATGGTATATTTCAAAATTCAAACTGCTCTACTCTATACTATTTAAAAAATAAATGATCGCTAAAACTAGCATATCTAAACGTTTAACCGACCTTAAATTTCCTTTAGAAGTTTTAGAACGTTATAATGAGTTGCATCGATATTATCACACAACGGAGCATTTGCTTCAAGTAATGAATAGCTTAGAGAAAAATGGTACTGTAAGTGATGAGCTTTTTTTAGCTGCCGTATATCACGACGCTGTTTACGACCCAAAACTAAACGATAACGAAGAGAGATCGGCAGAACTTTTTATTGAGCATTCAAAAACATCGGGTTTAAGTGGTGACCAAAAAAACAAGATAAAACAATATATACTCGATACAAAAGTGCATAAAGCCTCTGATCCTATTTCACAAGCATTGATCACCGCAGATCTTGAAATATTAGAACAGCCATTAGATAAATTAATTGCTTACGAGAACCAGATTTTAAGAGAATATCAGTTTGTTGATTATAAAATTTACAAACCCAAACGCCTGGAGGTTTTAAGTTCATTGAATACTAATGGCAAACTTGATAGCTTAATTGCATTTGTAAAACAGCATAAGCCAATGATCGCTGTATTTGCAGGAAGCTTTAATCCGTTTCATAAAGGCCATTATAACGTTTTAAAGAAGGCGGAACTTATATTTGACAAAGTGATCATTGCTTTTGGTAAAAACCCAGATAAAACCGACCGTACGTGGCCAATACCAAAACAAATTCAACATCATCAACAGGAAGAATATACAGGATTGCTTACTGATTTTGTTGATTCATTAGGATATGACGTGATCGTAGTTAGAGGTTTGCGAAACTCAACCGATTTTCAATACGAACAAAATCAATACCGTTACATACAAGAATTGAAACCTGATATTAAGATCGTGAACATTTTTTGCGATAAGGAATTTGAACATATCAGCTCATCAGGCATTCGCACTCTAGAGAAATATGGCAAACACAAAAATTACTTGCTCGAGTAAGGCATGTTAGATCGCCAATTTTTAAATAACCGTTTTAATCTTCTCTACCTTGTTATTGCTATATTTTCATTTGCAATAGTTGTAATTAGAGCAAAAACAACGCCTTTTACACACGACGAAACCGCTACCTTTTATTATTTTATTCAAAACGGGCATTATATGCCATTTCATGCGCATTTAGACACCAATAATCATGTTCTGAATAGCATGTTCACTCATTGGTGTTATGTATTAATGGGGTCCTCAAAATTTTCTTTGCGAATTCCAAATCTCATCTTTTTTGCAATTATGCTTTTTGGATTGTTTCGTATTTGCAAACATTTACGCTCAGATCACGCTAAACTACTTTTGCTTTTTGGTTTTGTTATCTCATATAATTGGCTCACGTTTTTTTCGGTAAGCAGGGGTTATGGTATTTCTTTTGGCGCTTTTATCATGGCTACCTCATTCTTACTTGACTATTTTAAAAACAACAAGATTAAAGACTTTATCTATCTATGCTTTTGGATGCAATTAGCCATGGCAGCCAGTTTAATTATGATGCCCGTGTTTTGCATCATGCTTGGACTAATTGTATTTTATCAATTATTAAATTCCAAATTATTCAGCATAACTAATCTTTTAAATTTGGTTATCAATGCGGCACTTGTTCTGTATTGGGTGAATTTCTCGTCATATTTAAAAGAAGAGCATGGTCTTACACATGGCGCAGGCGATAGTTATTGGCAAGTAACCTTTGTAACCTTAATATACATGGTTACCGGATCGTATTCGCAAATTTTACAAGGAATTTTAGTGAGCACAACTGCGATCCTTGTATTTGTCGGATCTATACATATCATTAAATCAAAACCTAAAATAAAAACGTTGTTAAGTGAGCCACATTTTTGGTTCCTAGCTTTATTTATTTTTGAAATGCTTGGCATTTATCTCATGAAAAAATTGATGGGCATCAACTATCCTGAGGATAGAACAGCGCTTTTCTTTTACGCTACTTTAATTTTATACGTTGTATTCCTGATTGAGAAAATGAATAATACGCTCATGCATTATTTTTCCATTTTACTTTGCGCGAGTTTATTGGTTCATTTTGCAATGAAATTAAATTTCAGAAAGCATGAATTATATATTTACGATACTTTTCCGGCACGTTTTTATGATAAATTACTTCAGGAACAAAAAAATTATGCGCTTCCAATAACTATTGGAGGGCATCGTTGCCGCGAATTTATTTATGGCTTTATGAACTACCGAAGCGATGGAGCCCTAAACGCCATGGATGCCCCGGAATTGCTTCATATGAATGCTGATTTTTTGATTGCAAAGGCAGGCGAAAAACCTTTTTATGACCAATACTATACCGAATTGGATAGTGAACCTGATTGGAATTTTAGGCTTTTGAAACGGAGAGAAAAGATCCAAAACATATTAGAGTTGGAAATCAAAGATAATCAGCTAAAGGGTAATAGTGAGTTCTACGAAATGATGAACGATACCAATAACCATGCTTTCCCAACCAAAAATCCAATTAGAGTTGATTTTAAATTTAAAACCAAAACATTACCTGTTCCCTTTGCAGCTTGGCTGGTAGTGCAAATAGACAATATGGATGGCAGTAAATTCTGTTTTAAACGCTCATCGTTGAACTGGATCAAAAAGGATTACAATAACGATAAAGAATATACTTACTCTGTTATTACCCCTCCTTTGCCAAAGCAGTACAAATGTTTTAAAGTATTTTTATGGAATATCAAACAAGAACAAATAGATATTACCTTTACATCAGTTAAACTTTACCAGATGTATGGTAAAGGCATAAATTATATAGCGCCTATTTATTTTTAAACTATGCTAAACAGATCAATTGCACCGGCATTTCATGCCATCGAACATATAGATATTCCACAGCCGGAAATAACCCAATTAAGCAATGGCATAAAAGTTTATACCATTAATTCAGGCTCGCAGGAATTGGTAAAACTCGAATTCATGTTCAAGGCCGGAATGTATTATCAAGCGCATCCATTGATCGCATCTTGCACAAATAACTTAATTGAAACGGGCTCTTCAAAATATACAGCTAATCAAATTTCGGAACGTATTGATTATTATGGAGGATTTTTAGAGTTAGAAACGGGGCAAGACTTTGCAAGTATCACACTTTACACGTTAAATAAATATTTTAACGAGACAATTGAAGTTGTTAAGGATATATTACACTCTCCTACTTTTCCAAAAGACGAATTTGATATTTACATCAACAATAAAAAACAAAAGCATTTGATCAATTCGCAAAAAGTAAGCGTTTTGGCGCGCAGAAGATTTAGCGAATTATTATTTGGAGAAAAACATCCTTATGGTGCCGATGTAAAAGATGGTGATTTTGACAGAGTGAATATTGATATCATAAAAGGATTTTTCAAATCACATTATAATTCAAAGAATTGTAGCATTATAGTTTCGGGTTGTGTTCCTAAAGAATTACCAAAGCAATTAGATAAGTTATTTGGCGCTTCTGATTGGGGAGATACAGAAAATAAACTTGTGGTGATGAACGAGAAAGTGGATACCACCAAACAAAAACAACATATACTCTTAAAAGACGATGCCATTCAATCCGCCATCAGAGTTGGGAGGATCATGTTCAACAAAACACACCCTGATTATTTTCATTTTCAGGTATTGAATACAATTTTGGGAGGTTACTTTGGTTCGCGATTAATGGCAAATATCCGTGAAGATAAAGGTTATACTTACGGCATTGGATCTGGTTTAGCTTCTTTGGTTAACGGTGGCTATTTTTACATTAGCACAGAAGTTGGCGCAGATGTTACACAAAAAGCTTTAGATGAAATTTATAAAGAAGTGAAATTACTTCGCAACGATCTAGTGAAGCCTCAAGAACTTACAACGGTAAAAAATTACATTCTTGGACAGTTCTTACGCAGTGTTGACGGACCATTTGCCTTAGCCGATAAATTTAAAGGTATTTGGCAATATGGTTTAACCTACGATTACTACGATAAATACTTTGCCACCATAAATAATGTAACTGCAAACCAATTGCGCGATATTGCCAATAAGTATCTTCAACAAGATGATTTGATTGAGTGTGTGGCGGGGAAGAAGTAGTTTACCCTTTGCTGAGCTTATAAATTTCTAACATTTTCTTATATTTACGAAAGTGGCAAGCAGATCCCTCAAAATATTCATCATAGGTCCCGCCTATCCTTTACGTGGCGGACCGGCACAATTTAACGAGAATTTGTGCGAGGAATTGACAAAAGCAGGGCACGATGCGCAGATCATTTCTTATGCGTTACAATATCCAAACTTTTTATTCCCGGGCTCTTCGCAATTCGAACAAAGTGGAAGCACTCCAAAAGGAATTAAGATCCACACCCTAATTAATTCTATCAATCCTTTTAATTGGTTAAAAGTTGCGAGCTTCATTAAAAAGGAAAAACCTGATTTTATACTATTCCGTTATTGGCTTCCGTTCTTTGGTCCTTGCTTAGGAACTATTGGAAGAAGAGTAAGAAAGCATACAAAAGTTTTAGCGCTTACAGACAATATCATTCCTCACGAAAAAAGAATTGGCGATAGCATGTTCACCAAGTATTTTGTAAAGTCGTGCCATGGATTTATTGCCATGAGTAAAAAAGTACTCAGTGATATCACTATGTTCTCAAAAACAGATAAAAAAGTATACTCCCCTCACCCCATGTACGCAACTTATGGAGAGCCCGTAAGTATGCAAGAGGCTAGGCAAAAATTAAATTTAGATCCAAACGATAATATTGTTCTCTTCTTTGGGTTGATCCGTCATTATAAAGGTTTGGATATTTTAATGGAGTCGCTCAATTATGCATTAATTAAAAAGCAAAAAATAACATTGCTTATTGCAGGCGAATTTTATGAAGATAAACAACCGTATTTAGATCTTATTAAACGTTACCATTTAGAGAACCATGTAATTTTACATGATAAATTTATTGCAAACGATATGGTGCGCTATTATTTTTGCGCTAGCAATTTAGTTGCACAAACATATCGCAATGCAACAAACAGTGGCGTTACAATGGTTGGCTACTATTACGATAAACCCATGCTGGTAACTAATGTAGGAGGTTTATCAGAAATTGTTCCTCATAATGTGTGCGGTTATACACTTCCTTTAGATCATATTACTATTTCCAATGCATTAATTGATTTTTTTGAAAATAAACGTGAAGTAGAAATGGTAGAAAACGTTAAAAAAGAAAAGAAAAAGTACGAATGGGGCAGCTTTATTAACACCCTGTTAGAACTGTATAACAGCTGTTCATAATTAATTTATTTACTTCTCTCTAAGTAACATCCTTCAAACCCCTTTATTATCAAGGCTTTCAGGGCCTTAAGCCTAAGAAATGGTTGATTACTTGGTTTTTTGTTGATAACGTGTGTCTTCCAAACTCCCTAACCTTCTTATTTTTATAAGATTAGCCAAAAAAGTGGGTTTTCCCGCCTTTTGTGGCATACACTAAAAACTAAATTAAGAAATGGCTTTACAGGTCAACATTAACGATATACTCTCACAGCTCTATCAAAATCGTAGTGCAATAGAATTTCTATTTGCCAATCGCGAGAATATAACCGTTAACGAACTTTTAGCGCGTGGTGATCTTTCGTCGGACCAATATCAAAAATTAAAATCGCTTGATCTCATTTATGAATACGAGAATATTGTAAGCTTGAACGACGCGGTGGTTGCCATGTTTGAAGACTTTATGGAGATAGGCGAAGTAACTCCGGGCTTCATTAATGATTACTTGAATGAACTTCACCGTCACATTAAATTTTATCAGGAGGTTCGCGAGTTACGCTTCCTTCGTTCGATAAAAAAATATTTAAAACGCATCAACGCCACTATCACTCGCGAGATCATCAAATTGCAGAAGAATGTAGATGATACCTACAAGAATGAAAGTAATTATCGCATAAAATTACAGAAACTTGAAGATTATCGCATGAAGCGTGATACAATTATTGATTTCATTAAACGCACCGGAGAAGTTGTTGACGAAGCACGTTCGTTATTCAATTTAACCAACGATACAGAGCTTTATGGAATTATTCAATCGCTAAAAGGAAGTTTGATAGAGAACTTAGACTTCCTGATCGAGATCCAAACAGATATCACGGATTTCATCAACAAGATCCAGTTCCAATTAGACGTTTACAAAAAAGCACAAAAGCTAAAAGAGATCAAAGATCATGGCGCTCTACACTTCAAAACCAACTTCAACGAAATTGTTTCGAGTGTAAATACAATCCGTTACAATGGACATAAAACTCCACGTACAAAAATTGCTGTCGACTTTTTATTTACTGATGATGGACATGTACTGTGTAAGCGTGTTGCAGAGAAATACAAACTTACACGCTTAATGGTTCGTGGACTTGCCGATAAAATGGCAGGTAACTTTAAAGACAAAGGTTTAGAGCAGCAAATAAAATTAGATACTCAAAAATTAGTTGACCGTTTCTTAACCCAAAACAAAGCAAATCTATTTGAATACTTGATGGATTATAAATTTCCAAAAAGTATTGGTAACGTAACGTTTGAAGAGCGCTTATCGCTATTTGTTGAGATCGCTATGGAATATCAAACTATTTTGGATTTCAAATACCGTTTGCAGTATTACGATTATGAAGACAATGAGCAAAAGAAAAAGAGATTAGGATATACCCTCATTTTACCAATGAAGGAAAAAGAGAAAAAGAAAAAAGAAACAAAACAAGAAGCATAAACAATTCAAAATTTATAATTAATAGATATGTTGGCAGAAGATTTTAATTTACCGAAACAAACACACGATATATTCGCGATCATGGCGCGTGGAAATTTTATTTCCAGCAATGGCTCACGTGATGGTATGAATCGTTTATATGATATTATTAATAATCCTGAGAACTTTGATAGACTTCAGGCTTATTTTAATGTTATCCGTTATAATATCGAACGTGGAAATAATTATTTCTATTTTTCAAAATTGAGCGAACCAAACAGTGAGCTTGAGAAAAAACTAGAGCGTTTTGAGCGTTATATTGATATCATCGATCTTTTGGCGAGTATGGATAACAAGATCACTATCGGTAGCCGATTTAGACCAACTGAAATTGCTGAGGAATGCAACGCGAATGTACGTTTGAAACAAAAATTACAAAAAATTCCATTATACCGTTCTGAGACATTACACAATAAAGTTCGCGAGATCTGCGACCTTATGAGCAGAGATTCGTATTTGGAATTGGAGGATGAAAAAACAGAATCATATAAAGTATTGGATTCGTACAATTATTTATTGGATGTAATTAATTCAATTGCCATTTACGAAGACACAACTGGCGGATCCGATGATACGCAGGGATTGATTTATAATTAAGATTAAAGAAGGTAGATAAAGATTTAGAGTTATGACGCAAAATTGTAGAATATTAAACAGGATCGTAGAGATCAACATTTCAAACGTAAAGTATACCGACATTGAACTTAGCGGTAACACTTGCTTTGTGGGGACCAATAACTTTGGTAAAACCTCATTGCAACGTGCCATTTTGTTCTTTTATAGCGCTAATAGTCGCGGTTTAGGTATTTCGCCTTCACAAAAACCGTTTGAAGAGCACTATTTTCGTTATGAGAACTCTTATATCGTTTATGAAATAGCCACAGAAGAGAAAAACTTCTTCGTAATCGTTTACCGTCATAATAAAATTGTTTTCCGTTTTGTGGATGCACCGTATGATCCGGATTTCTTCTTTACTCAAAATGATGAAGCAATGAAAATAAAAGAGATCATTGCAAATTTTGAAAAGCGCGGTATTTATATCTCCAATCAAATTGATACATTCGAGCGATATAGAAATATTATTTACGGAACAGAAACGGATAAGCAATTATCTAAATTCCACTTATTAAAAGGTAACGAGAAATATCAAAACATCCCGAAGTCGATCACCAACGTATTTTTATCATCAAAAAGTAGTATCGATTCACGTTTTATAAAAGATTTTATTGCCAACTCGCTTACAACCGAGAATAGCAGTATCAAATTAGAGCAAGTAGAACGTCAGTTACGTCAGTTCAACGAAAAATACTCAGATATTGAAGTGTACTTGAAAAAAGAAACACAACAACTAATTGAGTTCATCGACAAAAAGTACGATCAGGTTCATATGCTTAAAGGATCGCAAATGGAAATGGCCGATAAATTGGGAAGTAGTTTACGTTTTGCTGAATCGCAAAATGAAGCCATTCGTGAAGCAGCCAAAAAGAAAGAAGAAGAGCTTGATAACTTAGCTACCGAACATGACGCCTTAAAAAATAGCATCGAGGATAAACAAAACAACATTCGTGAAGAGATAGGTTATTATGATAGAACAATAAGAGAAGCTAATAAAAAATTAAAGACCTATAAAGAGAAGAATATTGATGAGGCGGTTGAAAAAAATGCAGAACGTGAGAAACTTCAAGTAGATCTTAATATTGCTCGCCGAGAATACGAAAGCTTAACATCTAACGTAGCAAGTATTGAAGTAAAATACAGCTCTTTAATTGAGCAATTGCGTAACGATAAAAGCGCTTACGTTAATAAAGTAAATTCGAAAACCAGTGAGGTATTTAATCACTATAACGAATTACAATTACTTCAAAAGAACGAATACAATAAGCGTGATACAGAATTAAAAGATAAACGTGAAGAGGCCTTAAATGAAGTTTCGCAAGAAGCGACAAATAAGCAAATTGAATTCAACGAATTAAAAAGTGAGGAAAAAGTTATTCGTAACACTCGCTTTTACGAGAATGAGATAAAGAATTTAGAGAATGAATTAGCTGAATTACGCGCGGTAAGTTATAAGAACAAAAGTGAAAGAGCTATTAAGCAAAACATGGTGTCTACTTTGCAACGCGAGTGGGAGGCATTAGAGCAACGTTTAAAAGCTTCGTTGAACAACCGCATCAATCAAACCAATAACGAGATCATTAAGGTTAAAACTGAGATCAAGGATATTGAAGAAAAATTAAATGTACAACACGATGCATTTTACGGATACCTTGAGAAGAACGTAAAAAACTGGCATGAGAGTATTGGTAAAGTTGTAAATGAGAAATTATTATTTAGAACCGATCTTACTCCCGAATTAAAAGAAGAAGCAGCGAGTACGTTATATGGTATCAGTTTAAATTTAGAACCGGTTGAAGTAGTTTCAAAATCAATTGAACAATACCAATTTGAAAAAAATGAACGTTTGGCCATAATTCGCGATCTTGAAGAAGCACTGAACCAATTTCAAGCAAGCAACAACGAAGAAAAAATGATAGCTGCCGATAAATACGGTAAGCAATTGGGCGAATTAAAAGAAGATGTAAAAGTATTAAGCTACTCTTTAGAATTAGCAGATAAGCGCGAGAAAAAACTATCTGAAGAATTTGAAGACTGGAAATTAAGAGCAGGTAAGGAAATTGAAGAATCGTTAAGCGGAAACCGTCAACGTTTAAATATCATTGAAGAGGAATTAAACATTTTAAACAAAAAGAAGAATACCGTTATAAATGAATTTACAACTCAATTTGAAAAATTAAAAGTTTACAACGATGAGCGTTTATCTGAATTAAAACAAAGACAAGAAACAGAGATCAGCGAGCTTGAGGTTGAAAAAAAGAACCAAGTAAAAGAGTTTGAGAACAAAGAAGAAGAATTAGCGAAGGAAAAAGAAAGTAATTTCAAGAGCAAGGGAGTAGATTCGAAACAATTGAAGAATGTTGAGAAACGAATGAACGAATTGCAGGAATTACTGAAAGAGATCGAGCAATACTCACAAATTGTAAGTGATTACATGAAAGATAAGCGTGAGATATTTGACAAACTTCCTGATCTTATTCAGAAAAAAGAGGAATTCGTGAAGTCAAATAACGATCTTGGAATTCAATTAGAAGATACAACTCGTAAGTACAACATGAAACGCATGGAACTCAATAAACAAAAACGTGCGTTTGATGAAGAGTTGATAGACTTTAATAATGGTATCAATTTCTATAGTAATAATTTCCGTGAAACTCCGGTGTATGCAAAATACTCTGATATAATTGAACGTGCCGAAGCAAAACGCACCAATTACAATATCATGGATCTTTGTACTCAGTTATTAAAGAACGATTCGCACTTTAACGAAGAGTACGGAGCTTTCCAGCGTTATGTAAATGAGTTTGCAGGTAAGTATCGTATTGACAACCACTTTAATTTTATCATTCGTAACGATGCTACGCAAGGTGAATACGAGCGTTTTGCTCAAAACTTACGTTCGTTCATCAACGAAAATAAAATTGAATTATCAATTGCAGAAACAGCCACACAAATTGGCTTAGTAACAGACAGTATTGCTACTAAAGTAAAAGAGCTGAGTGGACAAAAAGATAAGATCCAACATATCATTCAATTAATTGCAGAAGACTTTAAGAAAGCAGAGTTTGAAGAAAGTAAATTGATCGAGTTTATCAAGATTCGTTTAGAGGAATCGGATAATAAGGTTTACAAGTTATTAAAACGTATTCAAGAGTTCCGCGAAGAGAATGGATTAGTTTACAACGAAGGTTTATTTAATACCGACTTTGCTACAGGCCAAAAACGTGAGATCAGTGGAAGAGCGGTTAAATTGCTTGAGCAATTGCGTAATGCCATCAAAGAACAAGAGCAAGAAGAGATCAGATTACAAGATCTGTTTGAGTTGAAGTTCAACATTAAAGAAGGTATGAACGAAACCGGCTGGACACACAAAATTGACAGCATTGGAAGTACCGGAACAGACATACTTGTAAAAGCGATCATTTATATTACCCTACTCCATGTATTTATCAAGGAATCTTCTCATCGTAGCAGTAAAGACTTTAAAGTACACTGTATCATTGACGAGGTAGGACAAATTTCGGCTCACTATTTGCGCGAACTTTTACGTTTTGCGAAGAATAGAAATATTATGATGATCAACGGTTTGCCAAACAAATCGGGATTAGAGAGTCATTACAAATACACCTATCAATTTAGAAGAGAAGAGAACAACAACGTTCGTATCTTCCCAAGTATAGTAACAGAAGTAGAAGCTTAATTTTTATATGAAAAAACTATTAACAACAATTGCCGTTACTGCATTATTTTGCAGCTTCACATTCTTACCGGGAGATTGTAAGAAGATCATTTTCTTTACAGAAGGCACTGCTACAACCATGACCTCATATAATGATGATGGCAAAGTAACAGGAAGCACAAAAACAACTTATACTAAAGTTTCTAAAACTGCTGCAGGAGCTTCTGTAATGGCGCACCAGGAAAACTTTGACAAAAAGGGAAAGCCAAGTACTGTGAGTGATTTTATGATAAAGTGCGATAATGGAGTTTTGATATTTGACATGAAAATGAGTATGCCACAACAACAACAAGACGCATACAAAGATATGGAAATGACCATGGAAGGAAATAATTTGGAATATCCTTCTGAACTTGTGGTTGGGAGTTCATTGAAAGACGCGGACGTAAAGTTCACATTTAAAACTAAGGAAGGAATGGTAATGCCAATGTCGGGCTTAAATATTAAGATCAGCAACAGAAAAGTTGAGGCTAAAGAAAGTGTAACAACGCCTGCGGGAACTTTTGAATGCTATAAATTATCGGAATTTGTAGAAACTAAAACCATGTTCACTATTAAAGCAAAAAGCATTATTTGGTTTAACTACGAAGTTGGTACCGTAAAAAGTGAATCCTACAAAGAGAGTGGAAAATTTTTAGGGAAGAGTGAATTAACAGAGATCAAAAAATAGATCACATTCATTTTACTTTAGCTATTCCCAAGTGATCTTTCCATCGAGTCCTACTACGCCCATTTTACCATCCTTATCGTAGGTTACTATTTTATTCTGAAAAAAACTAATGTCCTTAAAGTCGAATTTGAAGATGACCTTGAATTCCGCATCAAGTAAAGCGCATTCATCTCCTTTATAGCGTATAAAACAATTCTTATCATACGCTTTACCATATTCCAAACTACGACCTTCCAAAAAAGGTGTTTTTAATCCCACGCCAGGCACATACAAAGCACAAGTACTGCCCTTCTTCACGCAATAGGTTGACAAGGTTTGTTTTTCAAAGAAATCTGCGCCGCCAAAAAATATCACATCATATTCAAAGGGTATTATGATATTTCCAAGCGTATCAATAACACCCCGTTTATTTCCCTTTGAAAGCGTGCAATAATCCAAAATATAATAAGATTCATTACTGCGAGATGCCTTTGCAATAACTGATTTTGCCGAAAGATCATAAAGTACAATTTTTTCACCATTCATAAAAACATATGGGTCATTTTGGTTACGCTCTCTGTTGCAGTATTGTCCTAAGAAAAAATCATATTCAAAAGGGATCTGCTCTTTACCTTGATAATCGATCAATCCATACTTGCCGTTCTTTTTAGCGCCAAGATATCCCTTAGGTTCTTTTAAATAACCACCGATCGCCTTTAAATGTTCATACTCAAAAGGTAAAATAATTTTTCCATGCAATTCTATTACACCCCACTTATCCTTATGCTTTAGAGTTAAAGGGCTTGTTTCCCCAAAATACACATCACCATCGCGACCAAATACTTTTTCAAACTCATCACATTCATACTCCATGGGTAAAATAACACCCGTTTCAGTTGAGAATATCCCGATCTTGTCTCCCTTTCTTGCTACGTAAACATTTTCGATCATTCCACTCCTCACTAGTTCGGTAAAATCCATTCTAACTTTAACCTCTCCTGATGAACTTATTATTCCCCAGGCCGAATCACTCTGAAACATATATTCACCTTTTTGAACATATTTTACACTCGGATAAGGGATCTCCTTAAGTTTTTTACCGTTTTTATCTATTAGAAAATGTACCTTTTCTTTACGCACTAAAGCTTCCCCATCGTGAAATTGCTTCGCATCATCATAAATGAACGGAATTATCTTGCCTGTTTTTTTATCCTTGTAACCGCTTTTACCTGCTTTATTAGTGCTTGGTTCCATTTGCGAAAACCCCGAAAGGTTCACGAAGAAGAAGAATATTATTAAAAACTTTAGCGCGTTCATTTTCTATTTCTTTAGTATTAACCGTTAAATTACATAAGTAAATCAATAAAAACAAAGCATAGACCCACCAGGTGTTTTATTTAATGAATAGATAATTCACCTCATTTTTCCCATTTGGCTTCGCCTTTCACTGAAAGTGTTCCTGATCTACCCTCGTTGTATATGGAGAGATCATTTGTATTAAAGCTTAAGTAATTATAAAGGTAATCTGTTATAGGTTTCATGTTCATATCAAACAAACCCTGCTTTCTATTCTTTGTAACAACATAATAGGTCTTTCCATCAATTATACCCGTTTGGATATTTTCACATTCGAAAGGCACGATCTTATAACCTTTACTACGCTCATACACTCCACACTTTTTATCTTTACAAGCTATCCAAAACGGATCAAACTGATCACCTTTTTCGTTCGACGAATTAAGCCCATCAAATTCTATTGGAATCAAAATTTTGCCAACAGTATCCACTAAGCCTACCTTCCCTTGTTGATCATATACTGTCATCATCGCCAACCTCCCCCACTCATTTTCACTTGCAGGTACTTTATCAACCACTTTATTAATATCCAAGCGGTAAAAAATAATCTTTCCTTTATCCATAAATATAAAAGGATCTTCCTTTCGAGCATAAAACCCATGACTTGAATATCTACCAAGGAATGTCTCATAAATAAAAGGGATCCTCACAAAAGCCCTTTCATTTATAACTCCACATTTTCCATTTTTGCAAGCTCCAAATAACGTATCTAGTTTTACAAGATAATCGTATTCGAATGGTAAAATGGTTTCTACATATGGATCAATAATTCCCCATTTACCATTATGCTTTAAACAAAACCGTGCCTTCTCCGAAAAATAAAGATCTCCATCCGCATTAAACGTACTTTCGAAATTTTGTGTTTCATATTCCATTGGTAAAACAAGGCCTTTGTACATATCAAAAAAACCAACCCTATTTCCATCTTTTAGCACAAAAAAATCTCCAAAATTCGGACACTTATATGCTTGCTTAAATCGAATTTCCTTTACAAGAGTTCCATCTTCCAAGTATTCTCCAGCCACAGAATCATTTACAAAAAACATTTTTCTAGGAGTACCATTAATTATCTTGGCATGATTGAACACCACATGCATGTCTCCATCCTTGTTGATCAAAATTATCCTATCATGTTCTTCAACAACGGCATAACCATTTTTAAAATTGAACGCTGTAATATATCCCGCATGTATCGATTTTCCTGTAGTAGAATCTTTATATCCCCAATAGCTTTGTTTTTTATCATAATACGGTTTTAACTGAGCGCACAGATCAAAGCCAAGTAAAGCCAAAAGAAACACAACTAACTTTTTCATGTCCATATGATTTTCAATTTAGATGCTTACAACCTTTAAATTACATAAGTAATTTTATAAATGCAAAAAGGCGTTACATGAACGCCTTTTAACATACTGTTATCGTATTTATTATATCAACTCAACGCTTCGCTTAATAAACTTGGTTAAACCTTCGCCTTTTAACAATCCCTGAGATAGCAAAGCTAAGTCAGTTGCTTGTTTAGCGAGATTCGTCTTTTTATCACTATCGCCTTCGTTTAAAATGCGACTAATTAATGGGTGATTAGAGTTAACCACTAAATTATACATATCCGGCATATTTCCCATAAAGCCCATAGAGCCACCGCCCATTTGATTCATATCTTTCATGCGGCGCATAAATTCAGGACGGGTTATGATCATTGGTGCATCCGTTTCACTTAAATTCTCGAACACCACATGAAACTGGTCTTTATTCACTGTCTCTTCAATGATAGGCTGAATTTGTTTTTGTTGGTCTTCAGAAAGTTTGCTGATCGTATTTTCTTCCTTACTGATAAGCTTATCTACAGTATCGGCATCAACACGAACAAACGAAATATCTTTTAACTTACCTTCTAAATGATTTATATAATGCGGATCCAACATAGTATCCATTAACAATACGTCATACCCTCTACTCTTTGCAGCATCAATGTATGCGTGTTGTTCGGCAATATTGGTTGCATATAGATAAATCAATTTTTTATCTTTATTTGTTTGAATAGGTTTTACCTTTGCTTCAAATTCTTCAAATGTGTGGTAAGTATTTTCAGTTGTTTTTACTAAAGAGAATTTAACTGCTTTCTCAAAAAACTTCTCATCGCTTATAACTCCGTACTGAACAAATATTTTTATATCATCCCATTTCTTTTCAAATTCCGCTCTATCTTTTTTAAAGATCTCTTCTAATTTATCGGCAACTTTTTTAGTGATATGTCCTGATATCTTTTTTACATTGCCATCAGCTTGCAAATAACTACGCGAAACATTCAAAGGGATATCCGGGCTATCAATTACACCACGCAAAAGTGTTAAGAAATCAGGAACAATATTCTCTACATTATCCGTAACAAACACCTGGTTGCTGTATAACTGGATGCGATCTTTTGGCATTTCCAGTTTATTGCTCAGCTTAGGGAAATATAAAATACCGGTTAGATTAAATGGATAATCAACATTCAAATGAATATGAAATAATGGTTCTTCAAACTGCATTGGATACAATTCGCGATAGAAAGCTTTGTAATCATCATCCTTAAGATCTATCGGTTTTTTTGTCCACGCAGGATTTGGATTATTGATGATATTATCTATTTCAACTTCCTTTTTCTTATCTTCACCTTTATCGTCCTTTTCTCCTGTAGAGATCCAATCTTTTTTAGTTCCGTATTTTATTTCTACCGGTAAAAATTTACAATACTTCTTTAATAATCCTTCTATTTTAGAATTTTCTAAATATTCCTCACAATCATCGGCTATATGTAAAACAATATTTGTTCCTCTTGTGGTTTTATTGCTTATTTCTTCGATTTGATATTCGGGACTTCCATCACATTCCCAACGAACAGCTTTGGATCCTTCTTTGTAAGAAAGAGAGAATATCTCTACTTTTTTAGCCACCATAAAGGCGCTATAAAATCCTAAACCAAAATGCCCTATAACAACATTCTTGTCAACTTTATCTTTGTATTTATTTACAAATTCCTCAGCACCACTAAATGCAATTTGCGCAATGTATTTTTCAATCTCCTCTTTGGTCATTCCAATACCTTTATCCTTAATGGTAATGGTTTTGGCAGCTTTATCAACCTCAATTTCAATCTTAACATCTCCTAATTCAACTTTTGCTTCTCCAATAGATGCAAGTGCTTTTAGTTTTTGAGTTGCGTCGGTTGCGTTGCTAACCAATTCGCGTAAAAAGATCTCGTTATCACTATAAAGAAACTTTTTAATGATAGGGAAGATGTTCTCTGTTTGTACGTTTATTTTACCGGTGCTCATGTTTTAGGGTTTTAATAGTAATGTAACAGTGTAATAGTAAAAATTATGCCAAAGCATTAAAAAATGCCAATTTGTCAAACACAGTAGATAGTGACTGAAAAAATGTTAGAATTTACTTCTAAGACGGGCTTTCTTCTTTCTTTGTTTCTTGAAAATGTATCCTACACCAACTTGGAAAGTAAAGTAGGAATCCTTTTCAATATCGCCTCTTTGAGCGGCTAATCCGGCTCCATCGGGCTTGGTGGCTCCTGCAACATCACCTTTGCTAGGGTCGGCCATTTGAGCCGATAAAGGGCCGTAAGCATTTTGAAGAGCAATAGGATCGTAATATCTTCCGCCAACATCATCTATATAATCGCTAAAGGTTTTTCTCCAACAGGCGTCAAACGATAAACTCCATTTCTTATCCCAAACTATTTTATAATAAACCCCAAATGGAATAACTGCTGTTATGCGCTTGTATTGGGTTGGTCCACCCGACAAACCCTGCCCTTCGGTATGTAAGTTGTAAAGTTTCACAAATTTCCCATCAGGTGCTTTTCCCTTAGGATTAAAATAAATAAAACCAACACCTGTGTAACCAAACAATTCCCATGTACGTTTGTGTACCATGGCCGATAATGATTTTTTAAGGGAGTAGCGGCGAGTTGAGCGCACGCTTGAATAACCAAATTCAGTTCTAAGTAATGTTTCGAAAACATCACTTCTAAAATTAAGATTTCTATTATTTCTAACAGGCTCAAATGTTTCAGCATCATCACCTTTAAGGCGCAAATAACTTAAAGTTCCTGTTACATTAAACCATTTTTGAATCTTGTAACGAAATCCACCACTTAAAGCAGTGCGGGTCATTGCAAGATCCATATCGGCCGGACTAAAATCTTTCCCAATTTGATCGCGGCCGCCAAGATCGCCCAAAAAGCTAGAAGCACCTATAGAAAAGAATACTTCCTTTTTATACTTCTTCCATTCGTTAGGTTTGATAAAGTTCTGACCTATAACCGAGTAGGAAATACTGAATATAATTAATATGCTAAAAAGTCTCTTCAAGTTGATGCAAAAAATCATGCAAATTCCCGTAAAAATACAAAAAAAAGACTTAAAAATAGGCCAAAAATCGAAAGATAATAGCAGTCGATTGTTAATTTAAACTAGCAGCTGGGGATTAAAATTGATCAGGTAAACCTTCTCGCTTGCCCGTGTTAGCGCAGTATACAGCCACCTAATTAAATTTAGGTCAAGCATTTCATCGCTTAAAAAGCCATGGTCGATGAAAACACAAGGCCATTGCCCACCTTGTGCTTTATGGCATGTAACTGCGTAGCTAAATTTAACTTGGAGGGCATTAAAAAATGGACTTTTTTTAAGGTAGAGCATTTTTTTCCACTTCTCGGTTACGTCCTCACAGTCGAGCATTACTTCGCTAAAGAATAACTGTTGTTGTTCGGGAGTAAGTGAAGGCGCATCGCTAAACAAACTATCTGTGATGATCTTCACGTCTAATTCATTTGAATCGTGATCAACTAATTTTAAAGAGCAATCGGTGAAATTAAAACCATATAATTTTTCGCGTTTACCAATTCGTTTTATTTCAGCCATATCGCCATTGGCAATAAATCCTGCATCTTTTGAATCGCCTAACCAAAAATAATTATTTTTTACCACCATTAATTTATCGCCGGTGCAAAGGTCTTCTTCAAACAAACGAATTCGATTACGTACGTTTTGATTAAAAAGATTGGCGCGTTTATTACTTCGGGTTACAATGATCACGTCGTCTTCGCCGTATTTACTGTAAGCGTTATTCAAGGCGTCTTCTAATTCATCACCGGTTAAGTTCACAACATCTTTTGTGATCTCTAGTTTTGGGAGGATAAATTTTGCACCCAATAAAGATTCGCGCAATTTAGTTGCATTATGCAAAATACCGCTTTGCGCGCGTTGACGAGCCACATCAGTGAGTTCGTAAGAATGAACGGTTAAATGAAAATTTTGTTTTAAATACGTTGGATCTAGCGCTGCACTTTTATCTGTTCCTACAGGAGGCAATTGAGCAGTATCTCCAACAAAAATTAGTTTACAATTTGTGCCACTAAATACATATTCAAATAAACTTTCCAATAAATTATTTTGATACATTGAATTTTCAGATTCTACATTTATCATGGAAGCTTCATCTACAATAAATAAAGTATCGGTATGATTGTTTTCAGAAAGGGAGAACATCATTTGTCCTTCATCCATATCCTTTTTAAATATCTTTTTATGAATAGTACTGGCCGTCTTTCCTGCGGAATTCGATAAAACCTTTGCAGCACGGCCTGTTGGAGCCATCAATACACTTTTTAGTTTAATAGACGGAAGCGACTTTGTAACGGCAGCAATTAAATTTGTTTTACCTGTACCCGCGTAACCTTTTAAAATAAATATTTCGTCATCGCTTGTGCTAAATAAAAAGTTACTGATCTTTTGAATGAGTTCTCTTTGCTGTTGATTGGGATCGAACGGCAAAGAAGCAATTACTGCATTTACAAATTGAGATGGGTTTGTTTTTTGCACTAGGCAAAGTAAAACAAATAATAAATTAAATACCGAAAAAGAAATGAACCGTGCTTACTTCATCTTTGTAACGATGAATTCGGTACGGCGATTAACCGAATGTTCTTCTTCAGAACACTTTGGCTGGATCTTTCCTTCACAAGCACAAGCATTCAGAAGTTTAACCTCGCCATAACCTTTACCAAAAATACGATCCTTCTTGAATTTTCCTTTGCCAATAATATAAGCAGCTGAAGCTTTTGCGCGTGAATCAGATAATTTTTTATTTGCTCCTGCTACTCCTCTACAATCAGTATGCGCTCCTAATTCAATATACATATTAGGATATTCGGTCATTATCTTCACAACCTTGTCTAATTCAATGGCAGCATCTGGTCTGATCTTAGATTTCCCTAGATCAAAATAAATTGGTTTGATCTCAATGATCTTTGCAAGATCCACACCTACTAATGCTTTACCTAAGGTCATTTTTAATTCCTCATGTAATTTGATCTCTCCTTCTTTTTTAATTTCCGCTGTATAATTCAACACATTTGTAACATAACCTTTCTTCTCCAAAGTGATCTCGTAAGCTAACTTATCTCCTATCTTTCTTCCTGCTAATGACTTTCTGTATTCACCTACCGGCGAAGTAAGAGAACTATCAAATACTTGTTTTGTGAACAGATCTTTGATCCTGATCTTCACATCACTCAAACCTTCATTTGTTTTTGCATCAGTTACAAAAGCAAGGAATGAAAGATTTGGATCTTTCTCCAACAAAATTGTTTTAGTGAATTCATCCAACTCAGAACTTTTTGTATTTAACGAATCGGTATTATCAAAATATTTTTCCTTGTTGGCCGCTATCTTATAATCAATATCATCTTCTATCAAATATGCAAACTCTCCTTTATCATTTGTAGTACCTGTATCTCCATTCAAGCGCAGTTTTACATTGGGAAGCATTTCTCCACTGTCTTTATCTTTTAATAAAAAAGTAACATTTTTACCACGCGATACTTTACGCAATACTTGCATAATATAAACATCATCATCCATTCCTCCATTTTTACGGTTAGAACTTACAAATCCATTTACGGGATACATTTTTTGATCACCGTAAACATAATAAGCAAAATCATCATGGTCGCTATTTACCGGTTTTCCTATATTGTAAACGCGTGTGGGTAAACCCTCCTTTAATTTAGTTTCATAAACATCTAAGCCACCTAAACCTTCCAGTCCGTCAGAAGCAAAATAAAGTAAATTATCGTCTGTAATAAAAGGAAACATTTCGTTACCCGACGTATTCACTTTATCCCCTAAATTAATTGGCGTTCCCCACGAACTATCAGGCTGCATTATCGATAAATAAAGGTCCATGCCTCCTAAACCGCCCGGCATATCTGAAGCAAAGTATAAAGTATTGCCGTCGTATGAAATTGCAGGATGAGCACAGTTGTAATTATTATTATTAAAATTTAGATCTTGTGGCATGTATAATGAATTCCCTACGATCGTTCCCTTGAATATTCTTAATTTATAAGTGCCATCTCCACTCTTGTTTCTCTTACCATAACTATTGCGAGTGAAATAAATTGTTGTGGAATCACGAGCAATACATAACGGTCCATCATTATACTTAGAATTGATGTCATCTAAAAATTCCTGTGGTTTATAATAACCTCCATCCATGTCTCTGCTTGTAGCATAAGCATTATAATATTGTTTATCTGTCCACCCATGATTTCTAGTAATCCATGTTGATTTTGTACGAGAGGAAGTAAAGATCGTATTATCAGCAAACATAATAGCAGCAAAATCATCTTCGGGCGAATTAAAAGGCGCAGGATTTACAATGTATGCATCTGCGTTCTTGTTAATTTTCTCCATGTTCGTAATTCCTTTTATATAACTTGTACCCCTGCTATCGGTTGTATAAGTAGAAAATATTCCTTTTGCCTGATCATAATTACCCTTTTCCATTAATACCTTTCCATAATGCAATTTTTGTATATCACTTGCGGCACCTGCATTAACCAATTTTCCAAAACATAAAGCTTGTCCGTTTATATTATTAGTTAAGCGATAACACTCGCCTAATTTTGACAAAGCAGAAGTATTAGAACTATCTTTCTTAATAACCTTTTCGTATTTAGGAATGGCGGCCGAATAAAGCTTACGTGAATATAACTTATCCCCAGCAACCATTGTTTGGTTTTGAGCAGAAGCGGATAAGCTTATAAGCAGAATGAGTTGAATTAAATTTTTCATATTAAAAATAGCGTGGGGTAATAACTGACTTTTGTTTGTACGAGAACAAATATCCAAGAGCAATTTCATGTGAGCCTTGTGAATATTTTTGAATAGCGTTCAAACCGTAATCATAAGAATAACTTGCAATGAATTGAGGATTTACCTGACATCCCAAAATTACAGCTACGTTTGAACCACTCCGATAAGATAAACCTGCCCATATCATACTTTTAATTAAACAATTTACATTCACCTCATATTGAACCGGTGCGTTTGCCACAACCTTTATCATTGCCTGTGGTTTTATTCTTAGATCCTCATTTATTTCAAACACATAACCTGAGGTAATATAATAATGGAATTTAGAGATGTTAAAACTAATTCGTTGCTTGAAGACGCCACTGTTATCAAACATGTATCCGTCATCGATCATACGAGGAATAGAAACGCCGGCATAGAATTTTTTGGTATTGTAGTAAACGCCAAATCCAAAATTCGGAGCCATAGAGGTTGGCGTATTTTGTGAGATCTGTACATCACCTATATCGGTTGCTTTCAATTCAGACAATTTGTTTACCTGATTATGAATGCCTGCATTTAAACCTAACGCTAATGTTCCGTTTTTATCTGTCTTTACACGGTAAGCATAACTCGCATATAATAAATTACGATTCAGTTTTCCAATACGCTCATTCAATACACTAATGCCTAATCCCATTTTATTGTTCATTAATGGCCCGTGTAATGAGAACGTAGTTGTTACCGGACGTCCCGGGAAATTAACCCATTGCTGACGATGCAATAAATTAACCGCCATCGCATCCTTACTTCCTGCGTAAGCCGGATTGATAAACATTTCGTTGAACATGTATTGCGTGAACATGGCATCATATTGCGCTTTACCCGCTAAACCTACAAGCATGAAGAGCATCACTGTGATAGCTCTATTCATAAATTTTATTTTCATCATAAATCTTTTCATCTATAATTAATATTGTAAAACTACGTAACCAGTCATTGTCTTATCCTTGCCGTCCGCAAACTCTATAATGAAGTAATAAGTACCTTGAGGTAATTTATTATTTCCAAGTATCAATCCATTTGCATTCGGATAGCCATCCCAAGTATTATCGTATTCAGATTTTTCATATACCTTGTTACCCCAACGATTGAACACTGTAAGCTTTACTTTTCTTCCACTAATTCCTTTGATCACGAATTTATCATTCTTACCATCATCGTTTGGCGTGAACACCTCAGGAACAAATAGATCTGATGATGGAAGAATAATAACTGTAGGGTCACTATCACTTACCTCATTAGGATTGCCGTTGCCGTTCACATCAGGGTTATAACCGGTTTGCGAAGAGTCTCGAGTTGCAGTTGAGAATTGATTGGCCGCATATCCCATCGCTGTATTTCTGAACACAGTAACTGTATCAGGTTTTACATTAATGGTAAATCTTATCGAATCTATATCTCCCGGAGCTAATGTGTTTAATCCACTTAAGAGATTAATATCCGTTACTCCGTTGAATGAAGGATTAACAGTTAATAATGTTCCTGTTGTAGTCGGAGCGTTCTTAATAGTAAAGCTCGCAGGAAGAGGAATTGTTTTATTGATACTATCTTTCACTTGAACGAACTTCAAACTATCGTTACCAAAATTCTTCACCTTAACAATGTAGGTGATGTCATAAGAATTATCACTCAATTTATCTGACAATACACCTGCTTTTGAAATACCTAAGCGCGTGTTTGGATTAATATTGATAACCGTAGGAATGTTGTTATTAGTTGGAAAACCATCTGCATCAGGATCCCATGCAAATCCATCATTTGAACTATCAGTAACAACCAAACTATTTACATCATTCGCAAAGCCTATCACCGAATTAAAATACGGACCAAAGAATCCTTTTGGATCAAAACGTACTGTAAATACAATTGTATCACGCTTAGCAGGCAATAAAGTACTACTCGCAGGAGATGTTAAACTTATTTGGGTTGAACCATCAAACGCAGGATTAATAGTTAAACTACTTCCTTGTGAGGTAACTACCGGAGGGCTGATTACTGTGTACGTTGTTGGTAAATGGAATGCGGCGCTTAAATTCTCATTTAAAGTTACATTGGTGAGATCAGCAAACGATGCATTCACTGCTGTTACAGTAAACGTTACTTCGTATTTATTATTTACTAAACTTGGAGTACTTGCAGCCTTAGTTAAACCAAATATAGTATTAAAACAATTGATTGGCTGAAGGATGAGTGTTGTATCCTTAAAACATCCATTGAATCCAAATATCCTCACCGTATACGCTGTTGTGAAACTTGGATTTGTAAGGGTATTTGTGATTATGCCATTGGTTGGTATTGGTGTTGCCGTGAGATAATTGGCTGTTCCCGTATAGGTTGAACCAGTTACCAGATCAAACTTCACACCATTTGGTCCTAACACAATTGAACCATCATTATTTGTAGATGTTCCTGTACACGTTGCAGGAATAATAGTTGCAGAAATTATCGGTAACGCTGTATCTGTAAGAACAGACATAGTTAAGGTACTAACACATCCTGTTGAGATGTCAAATGCACTTACTGTATAATCGCCGGCAATATTTATTGTTGGATTTTGGATCGCAGAAGTAAAACTTCCTGGGCCACTCCATGTATATGTGATGCCGGCAGTTGTTGATGAATACGCCATTAATGTAACAGTGGTATTACATCCTAAATTACCCGAAGAAGTAACAGTAAAATTAGGAATAGTTGTATTTCCAATTACCGCGCAAGTAACCGACAATGGACAACCCGTATCAAGATCAACAACGGTTAATGTATACGTTCCAGGCTGGGTTATTGGAGTTGGATTTTGAACAGATGATGTGTATAACGAAGGGCCATTCCATAAATAAGTAACGTTTGTGCTAGTTGTGCTTCCTAATAAACCAACACTCGATACAAAACAAGTAATTGTTCCGGTTGCAGAAGCTGTTACACTTTGCGGACCAGGCGTTACATTAATTTGAATAGTTGCAGTACTACTACAACCGCCATTATTTCCGGTTACAGTATAAACCGTAGTAGTGGTTGGAGTTACAACAACAGTACCTCCAGTTAAACTACCGGGCATCCATGTGTAATTTGTTGCGCCACTTGCCATTAATGATACTGTTCCACTTTGGCAAACAATACTACTTGAACCCACAACTGCTATAGTTGGAATTGGTGTTGCATAAATTATAGCAGTTTGCGTAGTAACACATCCTGCAGAACTTGTTACAACCACTGTATATAATGTATTGGAAATTGGCGTATCAATAATAGTTGGCGTTACAGCCAAAGGAGATGTTAACCAAGTATAAGTGCTCGCTCCACTTGCTGTTAAAGTGGCAGTTGTTCCAATACAAATTGAGTTAGAAGGTAAAACTGATATTGTTACAATTGGAATTGGATTTACTATTATCTGAACTGTGTTTACACCAGGACATCCAACAGAATTTGAACCAAGCACAGTGTATGTTGTGCTAACCGTTGGCGTTACAGCAAACACTGTTCCCGTTATGGAACCCGGATAAAGTGAATAAGTTGTAGCTCCTGATGGAGTCAATGTTACCGTAGTTCCTGCACAAATTGTATTGTTTGTTGCAGCAATTGCGATAGTAGGACCGGGACTTATACTAACCGTTACTACTGCTGTTTTTGTACAACCACTTAAATTAGCACCTGTAACAGTATAAACAGTTGTTACAAGAGGATTCACAAAAACGGTTGCTCCAACAAGAGGACCAGGTTGCCAAGTATAATTATTAGCGCCCAACGCAGCTAAAGTAACATTAGAGCTTGCACAAACTAACGTACTGCTTGCAGATGCAGTAACAGTTGGATTAGGATTAACCACGATACTTATCGTTTTTGTACTCGAACAAAATCCAACAGTTCCTGTTACAGTAAATATGGTTGTTCCAACAGGAGGAATAACATTTAGAACGCTATTTGTAACAGCAGTAGGATTCCAAGTGTAGTTATTAGCTCCTGACGCAGTTAAAGTTGTAGTTTGACCAACGCAAATAGATGTTTGTGAAGCAACAATGGTTATTGTAGGCAAAGGAATAACAGTTACCGTGCGTGTTGCAGTATTAGTACAACCAGCTGCATTAGCACCGGTAACAGTATACACTGTGGTTACAGAAGGCGTAACGATTAATGTTTGACCCGTAACCGAACCTGGCTGCCATGTATAAGACAATGCACCAAATGCTGCCAATGTACTTGAATTTCCGCTACAGATAGTATTTGGGTTAGCAAACGCATTTACATTTGGTATTGGAGCGGCGAATAATGTAACCGTTGCAATACTTGTACAAGATCCGTTTGCACCAACAACAGTATATGTTGTTGTTCCAAAAGGATTAACAACCACACTCGAACCTATTAAAGAACCAGGAAACCAAGTATAGGTTGTAGCGCCACTTGCTGTTAACGTTGCAGGGTTTGGTCCGCATTTTAATGTAGGACTAGCAGCCGCAATTAACGTAGGAGTTGTACCAACATTAACTTGAACAGTTCGTGTAGCCGAACAATTACCCGTTGTTCCGGTAACAGTATAAATTGTAGTAACAACAGGAGTAACCACTGTAGTACCTCCCGTTAATGCTCCCGGATTCCAAGTGTAGGTTGTGGCACCGCTTGCCGTTAATGTTGTGCTTCCTCCATTACAAATATTAGAAGGAGAAGCGCTTGCCGAAATAGTTGGCGTTGGATTTACATTGATCTGAACAGTTTTTGTATTGGTACAACCAAAACCATTAGATCCAGTTACTGTATAAATTGTAGTTACAGAAGGGGAAACTTGGAATACAACTCCTCCAATGATAGGTCCAGGAATTAAAGTGGCGCTACTTACGTTTTGTGCTACGATTGTAATTGTACTTCCACTACAAATTGTTGACGACCCAACTGTATTCAACATCATAGTTGGCGTTGGATTCACAATCAATTGAATTGTTTGTGTAGCGCTTATACACTGTGCGTTTGAACCAACTACTGTGTATGTAGTAGTAATAGTTGGAGAAACTACAACCGACGATCCTGTTAAAGGCCCAGGCGTCCAAGTGTAACTTCCTGCGCCAACCGCGCTTAATGTAGATGAATTTCCATTGCAAATTACAGCCGGTGTTGCCGAAGGAGTAACTGTTGGATTTGGTATCATTTGAATACTTACTGTTGCAGTTGAATTACATCCTAAAGAAGAAGTTCCTGTTACAGTATAAATTGTATTTACTATTGGAGTTACAACAACAGAAGTGCCGATTAATGCACCCGGACTCCATGTATATGTTGAAGCACCATTTGCTGTTAATGTTGAAGAACCTCCACTACCCACGCAAATACCTGTTGGATTTGTAATTGCGGTAACAGTTGGTAATGGATTTACAATCAACTGTACTATTGATGTGCTTGTGCAACCTGAAATGTTTGTTCCTGTTACTGTATAAACAGTTGTTGCGGCAGGACTCACTGTAACAGAAGTTCCAACTAATAGTCCCGGGCTCCAAGTGTATGTTGAAGCACCACTTCCAGTTAATGTTGCAGTATTACCAACACAAATTGCCGTTGGATTTGAAACAGCAGTAACTGTTGGATCTGGATTAATAATTACAGCAACTGTTGCTGATGTACTACAAATTCCATTTGTTCCCGTAACAGTATAGGTTGTAGAAATAATTGGAGAAACCACAACGCTACTTCCCGTTAATACGCCGGGCATCCATGTATACGTTGTAGCTCCGGTTGTACTTAATGTAGAAGAACCGCCTATACAAATAGATGTTGGCGATGCAATAGGATTAAGAGTTGGTGTTGGTGTAATTAATATAAATACAGTTTGAGTACTCAAACATCCTGCTATAGAAGAACCGGTAACTGTGTACGTTGTACTTACGATAGGTGTTACTACAACACTTGCTCCAATTAATGCACCGGGATTCCAAGTATATGTAACTGCACCAGACGCACTCAATGTTGAAGTACCACCAGTATTACTACAAATATTTGTTGGACTTCCACTCGCAATTATGGTTGGTGTTCCGTTTACATTTATTGTAACAGTTGCCGTATTTGTGCAAGATAAACTGCTTCCAATAACTGTGTACGTTGTTGTAATGGTTGGATTGACAACTACGTTGCTTCCTACTAAAGAACCAGGCAGCCAAGTATAAGTTGTTGCGCCACTACCTGAAAGTGTTGCCGAACTTGCAGCGCAGATCAACGTTGGATTAACGGTTGCACCAACTGTTGGAATTGGATTAACTATTAAGTTAACTGTTTTTGTATCCGTACAATTACCAGTTGAACCAGTAACTGTGTAAATTGTTGTGGCTGCCGGAGAAACAGTAACGCTGGATCCTGAAAGATTTCCCGGATCCCAAGTATACGTTGTTGCACCACCAGTTGATAAAGTTGAAGTTCCACCTAAACAAATTGCAGTTGGATTAGCAACCGGATTTAATGTTGGTGTAGTATTTACAGAAACTTGTGTTACTGCAGTTGCTGTACAACCTGCAGCATTTGTTCCTGTTACCGTATAATTTGTTGTTGTTAATGGAGAAACCGTAACAGGAGTTCCAATTAATGCTCCCGGATTCCATGTAAAGGTTGTTGCACCTACTCCAGTTAATGTTGATGAGCCTCCGCTACATATCACAGTTGGAAAACTACTAGCAGTAATAGTTGGATTTGCATTTACAACAACCGAAATTATTGCTGTACTTGTACAAACACCATTTCCACCCGTAACAGTATAAGTTGTGTTTGTTGCCGGAGAAACTGAAACGCTCGCACCAACAAGAGCGCCCGGATTCCATGTATAGGTTGCTGCGCCACTTGCTGTAAGTGTAGTTGAGTTACCAACGCATATAGCCGTTGGAGATGCAGAAACGTTCAATGTTGGAATTGGAATTACAGTTACATTCACAGTTTGTGTTGAAGTACAACCTGCAGCATTTGTTCCACCCAAAGTGTAAGTTGTAGTAACCAATGGTGAAACTGCAAACGTTGAACTCACCATTGCACCAGGATTCCATGTATACGTTAAAGCACCACTACCTGTTAGTGTAGATGTTCCTCCACTGCCCGCACAATAACTTGTAGGATTTGCTGTAGCTATCAATGTTGGCGTTCCATTTACTGAAACACTAACAACCGCTTGATTAGTACATGTACCGTTTGAACCAACAACTGTATAAGTTGTGTTTGATGGCGGCGTAACAATAACGGCAGCACCTGTAAAAC
>JAGPDW010000121.1:0-9493 GCA_018057345.1 Bacteroidia bacterium
GGTATATACAGTATTACTGTTTACGGAAGGAAACCAAACACTTCTTCTTGCTGCGACCCAAAATCAGGCTGTTGTAATTAGTGATCTTAAACAAAATGAAAACCGTCGAAAGAAAATCCAATTGATAAAATATTTATAGCAACAAAACTGAAAATGAAGTTGGTTGGCTCCAGCAATACCCATTTAATACAACACAGAGTTTTTTTATTCTGCCACCTTAAAAAATAACATGAAAAACATTCTTGTCTTATGCACTGGTAATAGTTGTCGTAGCCAAATCGCGCATGGTTATCTTCAGTGTTTTGCCGGTAACAAAGCCAAAGTTTATAGCGCTGGCGTTGAAACTCATGGTGTAAATCCAAAAGCAATTGCAGTGATGCAAGAAGACGGCGTTGACATTTCGCTCCATACTTCCAATAATGTTAATGAATATTTTAACATTGATTTTGATTTTGTAATTACAGTATGTGATAATGCAAAAGAACGATGTCCATACTTCCCAACCAATGCAAAAAAAACCCATCATAATTTTCCTGATCCGGCCAAAGCAACAGGTACGGAAGAGGAGGTTATGAACGAATTCAGACGAGTTAGGCAAATGATCAAGGAGTATTCGCAAATTTTTATTAACGAAAATATTTAATGAAAAAATACATTGCAGAAACAATTGGAACTTTCGCGCTGGTGCTTGTTGGTACTGGTGCTGTTGTTCTCGACCAGCACACAAGCGGTTCAGTTACAAACCTTGGAATTTCTGCTGCCTTCGGATTAATTGTTACCGCTATGATTTTGGTATTTGGGAAAATTTCGGGTACGCATATTAATCCAGCTGTGAGTATTGCACTAGCGGTAAATAGAAGTTTTAGCTGGGAAGAAATAGCCCCTTATCTCCTTTCGCAAATGAGTGGCGCTTTATTAGCGAGCATTATTTTAAAATTTTCCTTTCCTGCCAATGAATTTTTAGGTGTCACTTTACCATCAGGATCTGCTATGCAATCTTTTTGGCTCGAGTTGTTCCTCACTTTTTGTTTAATGATGGTGATTTTGATTAGTCCGCCCAAAATTGCCGCAGTAACTATTGGTTTAACGGTTGGACTGGAGGCTTATTTCGCAGGCCCCATTTGCGGTGCCTCCATGAATCCAATTCGCTCATTAGCTCCCGCAATTGTTTCAGGTCATTTGGAACACATTTGGGTATACATTTCCGCACCAATCATCGGGGCCGTCTTATCAGTATTTTTATGGAAAATTATTAAACCAAAAGAAAATTAATTTATGAAAGCTAAAAGATCCATTTTGACAACACTAACCGGCGGAATAACGTCTGCTGCGCCTATTTTATTATCGTGCTGCAAAAGCGGTGCCTGTATTGGCGTTTGTGCAAGCCCCGTTGCTTCACTGTTTGGAATTTCGTCGGCCACATTAGCTAGTTCACCAATTGTATCAGCCCTAGAGCCTATATTAATTGCAATAAGTGCAGTGTCGTTCACAATTTCATATTATTCTTTATACGTTTTACCAAAGTTTAATTGTAATGCCGATGGCAGTTGCGAGTGTGCACCAAGCGAAAAAGAAATTCGCAGAGCCAAACTAAACAAATTTGTATTTTGGTTTGGACTTATAGCCAGCATTGGTTTCTTAAGTTATTTTGAAGTTCAAAAATACAATGCTGCTTCTGCAAATTCAACCGAATGTGCAACTTCAAGTTGTGCCCCCGGCGAATGCGAAGAAGAAACAGATGAAGCCTGTTGTGCCGGTGATTCTATAGAATGTTCTAAGTAATTGTTAAAATAATTCGCTATTAGCTAAAACAAAAATAACGCACATTTGAAAAGCCCATATAATTTCGTAAATTTGGTTTGTGAAAAAGTTGGTGACCATATTTTTATTATTACAAGTGTGTACCAATAATGCATTTGCTGAAGAATTAGTTAAAATCCCAAGATTATTTACCCATTATCATCATCACTCGCAAGAACACAAAGACATTACCAATTTCTGGGATTTCATTCACAAACATTATTCCGATCATCACGAAGCCAATAAGCACTCAAGCGGACACGATAACGAGGATAACGATTGTAATCTTCCTTTTAAACATTGCGATAACTGCTCTGTAAATACTCATTTTTCAGCTATAGGATTTATTCCCAATTACATAAACGCGAACCGCGCAATCTTCAGCATTGAGAAAACAATCTTCAATTCAGAGAATAATAGAATTGAAAGTTTGAATCCATGCAACATCTGGCAACCGCCAAAGTTCAGTTAATTATTTATTTTGAATGCCTACTTCTTAGGCATAAGCCTTTAGCATAAGATCGCTGAAGTATTCATTAATAACATTAATTGATATGTATGTTCAACAAAATAATTGAGTTCTCCATAAAGAACAAATTGATAGTGGGCCTTTTCATCCTGGCCCTCATTGGTTACGGTAGTTACCAGGTTACACAACTTCCTATTGATGCTGTTCCCGACATTACCGATAATCAAGTACAGGTAATAACTGTTACACCTTCATTAGGCGCACCCGATGTAGAGCGTTTAATTACATTTCCAATTGAACAAGCCAATCGCAACATTCCCGGATTGAAAAAAATTCGCAGCTTCTCGCGTTTTGGATTGTCACTCATCACAATTGTATTTAATGATGACGTGGACATTTATTGGGCTAGGCAGCAAGTTACCGAACGTTTAAAAATTGCAGAGCAAGAAATTCCTCAGGGAATTGGTTCTCCTGAATTAGCGCCAGTAACAACAGGTTTAGGTGAGATCTATCAATACGTTTTAAAAGCTAAACGAGGTTACGAAACTAAATATAGCGCAACTGAACTACGCACTATTCAGGATTGGATCGTAAAAAGACAATTGACAGGAGTGAAAGGAGTTGCCGATGTGAGCAGCTTTGGTGGATTGGTAAAACAATACGAAGTTGCCATTAATCCAAATGATCTCAAATCACATAACCTAACCCTAAATGATGTATTTACTGCTTTGGAAAAAAATAATGAAAATACCGGCGGAGCATACATTGAGAAAGCTTCTACCGTTCTATTTATTCGCTCCGAAGGTTTGATCGGTAGCTTAGAAGATATCAAAAAAATAGTTGTAAAAAATACTGAGAATGGAACGCCGCTTTTAATTAATGATATTGCTAAAGTTAAGATCGGTAATGCCACTCGTTATGGCGCTATGACATATAATGATGAGGGTGAAGTTGCAGGCGCAGTGGTAATGATGCTTAAAGGTGATAATAGCAGCCAGGTGATCAAAGATGTAAAAGAAAAGATAAATCAAATTCAAAATAATCTTCCTGAAGGTGTAGAGATAGAACCATTTTTAGATAGAACAAAAATGGTAAATAGTGCTATTGACACCGTTGTAAAGAACTTGATCGAAGGAGCATTGATCGTGATCGTCATATTAGTTTTGTTTCTTGGCAATTTAAGGGCAGGTATCATAGTTGCCTCGGTGATCCCTTTATCCATGCTGTTTGCCATTATCATGATGAATATGTTTGGCGTGAGTGGAAATTTGATGAGTTTAGGCGCCTTAGATTTTGGTCTTATTGTTGACGGAGCAGTAATTATTGTAGAAGCGTGTATGTTTCAATTACACATTTCTAATCAAAAAACTGTTTCGCAAATACAAATGGACGATATTGTTTACAAAACTTCCACTCGCATGCGCAGCGCCACCGTGTTTGGGGTATTGATCATTCTTGCCGTTTATTTACCAATTTTTAGCTTAGAAGGAATAGAAGGAAAAATGTTCAAGCCTATGGCCCAAACTGTGGCGTTTGCTTTGCTGGGAGCTTTTATTCTTTCGCTAACCTATGTACCGAGCGTTAGTTCACTTTTTTTGAGCAAAATAATTCCCAGCAAAAAAACCATCTCCGATAAACTAATGGAACTACTAGAACGCGTCCATCAAAGATCTCTTTCTAAAATTTTAAATGTTCCAAAAACTGTTGTTAGTGGGGCCGTCATTCTATTTATTGCATCCATGTTTGTATTACTAGATTTAGGGGGAGAATTCATTCCCGAATTACCCGAAGGAGATTTTGCGGTAGAAACTCGAGTTTTAACGGGCAGCAGTATCACAACTTCAACCGATGCTATTCTAAGATCATCAAAAGTTCTATTAAGTAAATTTCCTGAGATCGAAAAAATAGTGGGTAAAACAGGAAGCGGTGAAATACCAACCGATCCCATGCCTATGGAAGCTTCAGACATGATGATAATTTTAAAAGATAAAAGTGAATGGACCTCAGCAAATACCTGGAATGAACTTTCGGATAAGATGACAGAGGCGCTAAAAGTTATTCCCGGTGTTACCTACAGTTTTCAGTATCCGGTTGCCATGCGATTTAATGAATTGATGACGGGTGCCAAACAAGATGTAGTGTGCAAAATATTTGGAGAAAATCTAGACACATTATCTAAATACTCAAAGTTACTAGGAGAAATTGCCGGTAAAATTGATGGCGCCAAAAATATTTATGTTGAACCTATCGATGGACTTCCTCAACTTATCATCACCTACAAACGAAATGAAATGGCTCAATTTGGTTTAAATATAAAAGATGTGAATAGAATTGTAAATACTGCATTTGCAGGGCAAAGCAGTGGATTGCTATATGAGGATGAGAAGCGCTTTGATATTGTTGTACGGCTTGCCGGCGATCAAAGAAAAAACTTAGAGGACGTTCAAAATCTTTTGATACCAACACCAAAAGGCACACAAATTCCATTGAACCAGGTTGCTGATGTCACAATAAAAGAGAGCGTTAATCAAATTCAAAGAGAAGATGCCAAACGAAGGATAATTGTGGGTTTTAATGTTGGTGATAGAGATGTTCAAAGCATTGTTACCGACCTACAAAAACAGATCGATAAAAAAATAAAATTTCCATCCGGATACTTCGTAACTTATGGTGGCGCTTTTGACAACTTGATAGCAGCAAAAAAAAGATTATCATTTGCTGTTCCAGTATCATTAATACTGATCTTCTTTTTACTTTATTTTGCTTTTAGTTCCATAAAGCAAGGTTTACTTATCTATTCTGCTATTCCCCTCTCTGCAATTGGCGGTATCTTCTTTTTAGCGCTTCGTGGAATGCCGTTCAGTATTAGCGCCGGAATTGGATTCATTGCTTTGTTTGGTGTAGCTGTTCTAAATGGGATTGTTCTTATATCAGAATACAACAAGGTCAAAAAAGATGGGGAAACAGACCTTAAACAAATTGTGTTGCTTGGAACCAAACATCGTTTGCGTCCGGTTTTAATGACCGCTTTTGTAGCATCACTTGGATTTTTACCAATGGCACTTAGCAACGGAGCAGGCGCCGAAGTTCAGCGTCCCTTAGCTACTGTAGTTATTGGCGGACTTTTGATCGCCACCTTACTTACACTTTTTGTACTCCCTGTTCTTTATATTCTATTTGAAAAAGGAACAAAAAGCTCACAGATGAATAAAACCGTGATCACAGCATGTCTACTTTTGTTTTTAGGAACCGATTTAAATGCGCAAACATCTATATCGCTTCCGGCTGCTATCGATACAGCCTTTAAAAACAATCTCACTTTAAAGAATGATCAGTTAACCACTGAATATTTCAAAAAATTAAAAGCATCCGGTGTTGATATTCCACAAACAAATGTTGTTGGTGAGTATGGACAGATCAATAGTTTTTATAAAGACACTAAATTTTCAGTTTCACAAAGTCTTAAGTTCCCATCGGTGTACGCCAAACAACGATCGGTGCTAAATGAAGAGTGGAAAAGTAGTGTTCTCACTGTAGCTATAAAACAAAATGAATTGAAAAAGAAAGTAACACTCACTTATTTTGAACTCATATATTTGCAAGAAAAACTAAAACTGTTGCAACGTACGGATAGTATTTATGCGCAATTTCTAAAAAATGCTGAGTTAAGATTTAGCAAAGGAGAAAGTAATGTGCTCGAAAAAACAACCGCTGAATCGCAACGCGGACAAGTGAACCAGCAACTCAAACAAATTGAACAAGACATTGGCATCGTTCAGCTTCAATTTCAATTACTACTTAATTCAAGCAATAATTTTGTTCCGGAAATAAAGAATAAAAAAATGGAACTTTCAGGAATTGTTGATACAAGTTCTTTAAAGCAACATCCTACAATGTCTCTTTTAAAGCAAGAACAGGAAGTGAATTTCTCAAGAATAAAACTCGAAAGGTCAAAATTGCTTCCCGATCTTTTTGTTTCTTACAATAACATGAGTATGCAAGGTGCCGGAGCAGACAATAAAACATATGGCTCCTCCACCCGCTTTCAATCAATTCAGGCGGGCATTGGTTTACCCATATTTTCATCTTCGCAAAGATCAAGGATAAACGCTTTGAAAGTAAACCAACAAATAGCTGATAATAATTATGTGTTCGGTCTTACTGTTTTGCGATCTGAATATCAACAAGCACTATTAACCTACAAAAAAAATCTACAAACTATTAGTTACTATGAAACAACCGCTTTGTCAAATGCCGATATAATTTTAAACACTGCCCTAAAGCAATTCAATAACGGCGACGTAAATTACCTTGAGTGGGTTCTTTTAGTTAATCAGTCGGTTAGTATTAAAAGTGATTATGTAGACGCGCTAAGATCATTAAATCAAAGTATTATTCAGCTAAATTCATTAACAACAAAATAGCCATATGAAAAATTATATTATTCTTATAACAATATTAACTTTTTTATCTTCTTGCGGAAATAAAAAAGAAACAGAAGATTCTTTGAAAAGTAATTTAGAAGTGAACCTTGTTGAATTAACGCCCGAGCAAATCAAGAACGCCGGCATTGCTATTGGAAGATCAGAACAAAGGGTCCTTTCCTCATTACTTAAAGTAAATGGCGTAATAGATGTGCCGCCGCAAAATATGGTATCAATAAGTGTTCCGTTGGGAGGCTATCTTAGATCCACCAAATTACTTCCGGGTATGCACGTGAATAAAGGAGAGGTGATCGCCGTAATGGAAGACCAACAATTCATTCAACTGCAACAAGAATACTTAACAGCAAAAGCAAAGTCTGTTTTTATTGGTAATGAATACGATCGACAAAAAGAACTGAATCAAAGTAAGGCAACAAGCGATAAGGTATTTCAGCAAATAGAATCAGACTATAAAAGCCAACGGATCTTGATCAGATCTTTGTCTGAAAAACTTAAGCTTATTGGAATAGATCCGGAAGGCTTAAATGAGAACACATTATCAAGAAGTATTAATATTTACGCTCCTCTTGATGGTTATGTTTCAAAAGTGAATGTGAATATTGGAAAATATGTGACCCCTACCGATGTTCTATTTGATATTGTTAACCCTACCGACATTCACCTTGCATTAACCGTGTTTGAAAAAGATGTGAACAAACTTTTTAATGGGCAGAAAGTAATTACATACACAAACAACAATCCTAACGAAAAACATAATGCAGAGATCATTCTCATAGGTAAAGACCTTTCACTCGAAAGGAGCGTTGTAGTTCATTGCCACTTTGAGCAATACGACAAAACATTACTACCGGGCATGTACATGAATGCTGAAATTGAATTAAAAAGCGCTAATGCCAATATACTTCCTGAAGATGCCGTTGTTAGTTTTGAGAACAAACAATTCATCTTCATAGCCAAAGGGAATAATATGTTTGAAATGCTCGAAGTAAAAACAGGGAATGATGAGAATGGGTACATTGAAATACTTGGCAGCGACATCTCATCAAAAAATGTAGTTATCAAAGGTGCCTACTCCATACTAATGAAAATGAAAAACACAGAGGAAGAAGGATAATGCCGCAGATAATGACAGAAATATTCATTAAATTTATCTGGTAATGACCTCCCTTTTCAAATATCTCAAAAAATTCTACCCTCTTTCAAAAGAGGCCGAACAAGCTATTGGAGAAATTTGCAAGATCATTACAGTAAAGAAAAACACAGATCTGCAACCTATAGGCCACACCTGTAAAACTATTTATTTCATTAATAAAGGCGTAGCAAGAATTTATTACTTTAAAGATGGGGTTGATATAACCGAAAGTTTTGCTTTTGAAAATAATATCATTGCGCGCATTGAAAGTTTGTTTACAGGCAAACCTTCACGCAAAGCCATTCAAATATTAGAAGATTCTGAAATTGTGGCCATCAATTCAACACAACTTTTTAAACTGTATGATACATTTCCGGAAATAGAACGCTTGTTTCGTTTGATATTTGAATCGGCTTATGTTGATACAGTGAATCGGATCGAAAGCATTCAATTTCATACCGCCGAAGAACGTTATAAGGCTCTTATAAAAGATGCTCCCAATGTATTAAAAAAAGTACCTCTAAAACATATAGCTTCTTATCTGGGCATTACTCAAGTTAGTCTTAGCCGCATTAGAGGAGTAAAGTGATTATTTATCATATGTTAAATGGTTTAGTTTAAACAGGCTTTACCTTTGTTATTACTAATAAGCTAAATTATGGAAACGTTTAACAATAAAGATCACTGGGAAAATGTATTTGCAACCAAAGCCGAAAATGAGGTGAGTTGGTATCAACCAATTCCCAAAACTTCAATAGCGTTTTTAGAAACATGTAATTTACCGCTAGATGCTAACATTATTGACGTTGGGGCCGGAGATAGTCATTTTGTTGACGTGTTATTAGAAAAAGGTTATCACAATATTTACATTCTAGATATCTCTGCTAATGCCATTGATAGAGCTAAAAAACGATTGGGAGATAAAGCAAATCAGATAAATTGGATAGTAAGTGATATACTCGATTTTAAGCCAAATGTAAAATTTGATCTTTGGCATGACCGTGCCTCATTTCACTTCCTAACATCCGATGAAAAAATAAATCAATACTTAACGATTAGTCAAAATGCTATTACATCCAATGGCTTTTTGACTATAGGAACTTTTTCAGAAAAAGGACCAACTAAGTGTAGCGCTTTACAAGTGAAACAATATACTGAAACGTCAATGACAGAACTCTTCAAAACAAATTTCGATAAAATCAAATGCATCAGTGAAGATCATGCTACTCCTTTTAACACAGTTCAAAATTTCTTGTTTTGTAGTTTTAAAAGGAAAGCTTAATTACTTATTCGAAAATACTTCCCAGCCATACCTTGCTATCATAAAGCTTACTACTACCAAGAATATCTTTCTCACAAAAGCATTACCTCGCTTTAAAGCCATCTTTGAACCTAAGTAACTTCCTATCACATTACATACTAGCATTAGTATAGCCATTTCCAAGATATACTGATCGTTCTTTACAAAAACAATAAGTGCAGAAATATTGGTAACACAGTTTATAACCTTTGCATAAGCCGATGCCGTTACAAATTCAAAACCTAATACCACTACAAATGCCAATACCAAAAAACTTCCTGTGCCAGGACCAAAAAATCCATCATAAAAGCAAATAGCTATTGCAAATAATGAACCATACACTATTA
>JAGPDW010000289.1:0-2735 GCA_018057345.1 Bacteroidia bacterium
CTTCGCCTTCTTGGATTTTGTAGGAGCATTCTTCGTCGCAGCTAAAAATAACTTTAAATTGTTCGGTAAGCGCGCCTTTGTAAAGATCTTTTACTTTAAAGATAGCAATGCCGGGTTTATTATCGCAAGTAGCAACCGATAAAACAGTCCCTCTAAAAATAATATCGTATTTATTGCATTCGGCTTTGCTTAGGGTGGTGAGGGGGCATTGGCAAGGGAAAGCTAATTTCGAAACAAGGAGGAATATAAATAGTGATCGAAATTTCATTTTATAAAGATACGGATTTTTAGAGGCAGAAACCATAGAGAACATAGAGTTTTTTCATGGAGGTTCATAGAGTAATGAACGATTCTCAGTGAACCTCTGTGTAAACCTCTATGAACCTCCGTGGTTAAAAAGAGGAGTATTTCAAAAAGTCTAAAGAATTTGCCAGCAATTCATGCATATAAACATCCTTGCTTACAAACGGAACTTTTTTACGGAAGTTAGTGAAGATATCTTCTATGGTAGAAGAAGACTTTAGCGGTCGTCTGAATTCCAATGCCTGTGCAGCATTAAGAAGTTCGATAGAAATTACTTTTTCGGTATTATCAATTACGGTTAAACATTTTGTGGCAGCATTAGCACCCATGCTTACATGATCTTCCTGGCCATTGCTTGAAACAATGCTATCGGCACTTGCGGGCGTACATAGTTGTTTGCTTTGGCTTACAATACTTGCAGCGGTGTATTGCGTGATCATAAAACCTGAATTTAATCCAGCTTCTTTGGTAAGAAAAGGAGGTAAATTGCGCTGCCCCGAGATCAGTAAATAAATTCTACGTTCAGAGATACTTGCGAGTTCGCTCATAGCGATGCATAAAAAATCTAAAGCAAGCGCTAATGGTTGTCCATGAAAATTACCACCGCTTAAGATCTCATCATCTTCAGGAAAAATGGTTGGATTATCGGTCACCGAATTTATTTCTGTTTCAAAAACGTTGTGTGCGTATGTAGTGGCATCTTTTGTAGCACCGTGCACTTGTGGAATGCAACGAAACGAATAAGGATCTTGTACTTGTGTTTTTTGTTGAGCAATGATGGCACTGTCTTTTAAAAGAGTTTGAATATTCTCGGCTGTTTCAATTTGTCCTTTATGCGCGCGAATTTTGTGTAGCGACGCTTTAAAGGGATCGATACGCCCATCAAAACCTTCTAGCGACATAGCCGCAATGGTATCGGCGGCTTTATTTAATTTATTGGCTTTAATTAAACAATACACACCGTAAGCACTCATGAATTGAGTTCCGTTGAGCAACGCTAATCCTTCTTTACTACTTAAGGTGATGGGTTTTAAGCCCAGTGTTTTTAATACTTCAGCCGCATCTTTAACTTCTCCTTTATATGCTACACTTCCAATTCCTATGAGCGGCAAACATAAATGGGCTAGGGGAGCAAGATCACCGCTGGCCCCAAGGGAGCCTTGTTGGTAAACAATAGGGTAAACATTATTATTTATAAGGTCTATCAAACGTTCAACGGTACTTAATTGAATGCCGCTTTTTCCGTACGATAAAGATTGCACTTTTAAAAGCAGCATGAGTTTTACAATTTCCGAACTCACTATATTACCCATTCCGCAAGCGTGACTTTTAATTAAATTCTCTTGGAGTTTTTCGAGTTCGTTGTTGGCCACAATAACATTGCATAACGAACCAAATCCTGTGTTTACTCCGTAGATAGGAGCCTTAGTAGTTTTTATTTTTTCTTCTAAATAAGTTCGTCCTTTTACAATGGCTTGTTTAGCTTCGTCGGACAAAGCAACTTTTGCTTGAGCATCATTTAAAAAATCGCTCAAAGCTGCAATGCTTAATTTTTTTGAGATATGTATGGTATGTGTTGCCATTTTGTTTAATTGGTGAAATTGTGAATTGGTGAGTTAGTGAAGTAACTGAATGAAAAAATGATCTTTGATCTCATTGTGTAAATTAATAAAGGAAGCCAAATAACCACAAAGGTATTTTATTCTTTCTACCGTTCTCTATTTTATCGAGAGCCAGGTAAGAATTTTTAATATCTTTTATTTGGTTAAAATTCTTGTTTTCGCCCCCAACTTCAAATATATATTTATTATTTATCAAGAAATCGCCTTTCTCGGTATAATTGATGCTAGCCACTGCATTTAATTGATTAAAAAAGAAGGTTTCTCTAAGCGTTCCGGCGTCGGGTTTATCGCTACTCATGGCGTGCATCAAATTGGTATTGTTTAAGTAGGCTTTATCGGGTTTGGTCATAAAGCTCATACTTCCCATTTTTGTTTTGAGTAGATTAATAAGATGCGCGTCTTTTAATAGATCAATATATTGCAATAAAGTGCCTCGTGTGCATTGGATCTCGGCGCTTAGTTTTTGAATATTTGGTTTGTACGGACATTGGGTAGAGAGAATATAAAATAAGCGTTTCAATTTTATGCCTGCCGAATAATCAATATTTTGAATGGCCGGAAGATCGGTTTCGATGATCAAGTTAATAGTAGAAAGCAATTTGCTATGGTAGGATGAAAGTCCCTCTTTGAAGAACGGAAAATATCCAAATTTGAGATAATCATTAAAGTAAGCGAGTGGTTTTATTTTTTTTGTGATGGAAGTGCTTATTTTTTCATGATCTTTTAAGATCTGTTCGAGAGAATATTTAGGCAGATCAATGTTTTCGTTGAACTTAAGATATTCTCTGAATGATAAACCCCACAGTGTAT
>JAGPDW010000290.1:0-2733 GCA_018057345.1 Bacteroidia bacterium
TAAATAACATTACCTCTTCGGGAGTGAACACACCGGCGCCTTCGTGTAAGGATGTATTTACAGGACGGCCAAAATTTACAGGACGTTGCCAAATGGTGTCATCCAAAGTTGTGTAATAAAGATCGCAATAATATTTTGGATCTTGTTTTTCAGGATCACTTACAACACCACCCCTGCGAGAACTGGTGAAGATCACTTTATCTGAACTCAAATAATACTGCGGTGCAAAATTACTTGTTCCCCTATTGAACACAAGACTATCCATCATGTGTACTTTGATGTTCTTTTTAGGAGTTAACGAATCCAACGCGAAATAACACGATTGCGCGTGCTTGCCAGATATTTTAACTAAAGAATCTGTTGGGATCAAGGTGGTCTTTGTAACAGAATCAACAATTGGAGCTCCCTTAGAATACGTATCAAAAACAGGTAATGCATCTTGATATCTTTTTAGCGACATTAATGAAAGGCCATAATAATAAGGTGCATCAGGATATACGTTCTTCTCAACTACTTTTTTATAATATTCTACCGCGTGCTTATAATCAAAATTCAAACGGTAGCTATTTGCCAAACGATTTAAAATAAAATCGTACTTAGTGGCATTTAAGCTTGGGTCTTCTTTTAAAACATTAACACTGTCTTTTTTTCTTTGACCCTTTAATTCAGGTACTTTGAAAAGCGATTTCATTTTAAGATTCACCAATTGCGCCTCATACGGAATTACGTATGTTTTTAGAACAGTGGTATCATCTAATACCTTTGAGTAGAAATTTGCTGCGTTGGCGTAATCCTTTTTAAGATACGCATCGTCGGCAAGCTCAAGCCACAGTTTTTTCGACTGCGAAAAGGTAAGTAACGAAATTAAAACAAAAATTAAGGATAATGATTTCTTCATAAATTATAAACGCGGACAATTTTTAATTTCTTGAACTTTACTTTTCTTGCCTAAATAGGTAAGTGATATTTCAAAGGCACCTCTAGCTTTTGAGGTACTCCTTAAAGAAGACGTATTCATATCGTAACCCAACTTAATAATGTAATTATCTTTCTTTAAACCAACGTAAGCTATATTAGCATCAGCGGCACGGTAAACATATCCTGCTAGCAAATAGAATTTTTCACCCTTTACAAAGTATCCTGCATCTATAGCATACGTTTGCTCGATGTTGTTTGTTTGCCTCATCACTAAAACCTTAGGAATGAAATAGAACAACTCATTCACATTCACACGAACACCGGTATGCATATAAAATCGCATTGGCAAGCGATTATTACCACCAAAAAATGTCTCGCGAGGCTTAGTGAGATTAAAACCACTAATGCCTAAAAATGGATTGATGCGTGATTGTTGCTTACTATAATAATACAAAGCTCCAAAATTCACCACTTCCTGAAACTGTGTGCCACGAGCGAATGTTTCGTTATTTGATAAATTTTTATCAAACGATCCACCAGAGGCATTACTCCATTGGGCATCGTACGTTAAGGCCTGATACTCTACTTTTTTTTGTTTAACACCTAAATGCATTCCCAGACTTAATTGATGGTATTTTTCTTTATCTAATGGCAAAAGATAAGAACCTGATCCAATTATCTCGAGAACATTATAATTACTTAAACCTGCCCGCATGTTTGAAATCTGCCCGCCATAACTCCATTTGGTTTTAGTTGGCATATCAAAGCTCACCAATGCTGTAGTAAAAGGCTTGAATGCGATTGCACTCCACTGAGTACGGTAATGCGCATGTGCACGCATCTTTGTTTCAATTAAACCTGTCATTGCAGGATTTAAAAAAATGGGTGCCGCATCGTACATACTTAAGTGAAAATCCTGAGCTATAGATCGCCCAATCAATGCACAAAGTAAAACGGTTGTAAATTTTATTTTTCTTTTCATGATTCTTATCTCATTAATGTAACATCACCGTTCTTTCTTACAGTTCGGTTGTTATACAAATCAACTTCCAATGTCCATACATAAACACCTACCGGTTGGTCTTTTCCATCTTTCTTTCCATCCCAACCTTCTAATTGATTTTCACTTTCGTAGATCTTCTCACCCCAGTTGTTATAGATTCTGAATTTCATTTTATTGAACGGACCACCTTTTACAAATAGCTTGTCGTTAGCCCCATCTCCATTTGGCGTAAACCCGGTTGGTACTTGAGGTATCAAATTAACTTCTATAGGTTTTGTAATAGTATCTGTACAACCCTGATCATCAATTACAGTTAGTGTTACATAATAAATTCCGCCATTTTGATAGTTATGTGTTGTTGACTGACCTGTAGCTGAGCTTTCGTCACCAAAATTCCAGATCCATGTAACAAGACTACCAGTTGGGGTTGAGAAATCGGAATAATAAACAGGCTCCTGTGCAACTGTTGGATTATTGGTCATACCAAACTCTGCATTAGGTTGTGCATTCACATTCACCACTTTTGTAACACTTGCCGAACATTGTGTGGCTGCAATAACTTCTTTTAGATCCACGCTAATTGGGCCATTTTGACTGAATGTAATATTACTTGGTGTTTGCGCCGAAGATATACTTGGCGTGGCAGTAGGTCCAAAGAACCATGTAAAGTTTCCATTTGCAGGCAACGAGAGGTTTGTAAGTTGCGCCACAATTCCTACGCAGGCATTAGCCATTGAGAAATCAGGATTCGGCAAACCATTTACCGACATGATCTTGCTTATGGTATCTGAACAAGCTGTAGGCGGAGTGAG
>JAGPDW010000011.1:0-25293 GCA_018057345.1 Bacteroidia bacterium
TCAAGTATTGCAGGAAGCGTTTGCATGGCGAACATGTATTTTGAATCCATTCGGTCCATAAGTTTTACCTTGTCCATTTCTCCAAGAGTAATAGTGTCGAATGTATTCAATATAGTGATGATCTGCGACATTTTATTTATAACCGTAAGTGTATTTTTTGGTAGAGATTAATACGTTATTAGCGTCGTAGTGTTTTCGCTCTGTTTTAAACCCCTTGGCACTAAAGGTATAAATATATTTTTTAAACTGCTTTTTGTCTTTATCTAAGTATTGTTCTTCTATTTTCTCACCAAGGGTATTGTATTTGGTTAACCTTGTTTCTTTTAAAGCGTTCTTTTCGTCGTATTCAGTTTCTTCAATGGGATCACCATCTTTATTGTATTTGAACTTTTTAGTGCTTTTTAAATTACCTTCTTTATCATAGTTGATCTCCTCAATAATATTGCCACCCGCATCGTAAGTTACTTTTGAATCATTGAACGATTTTGTGCCTTGCGTTTCGGTAGTTGTAATGGTTTTAATGCCGGCTTTTTTAATATCCTTCTTTTTTTGTGCTTGGCAAAAGAAGCACGAAATAAGAAGTGTCATAATGAATAGACTTGATCTTTTTGTATTTGCCATAGTTCTTATTTAAATGTGGATATAAAGCTTCCTTTTAAAGGTAAGGTTGTTTGATTTACTTTTATCATATAAAAATAAATACCGGCTGTGTAATCATTGGTATTGATTAAAAATGTGTCATTATTGGAAAGGGTTTTTGTAACGATCGATCTTCCCTGTGAATCAAAGATCTGTAATTGCCAGTTATTCACATATGAATTTTCGGTTAATTTAATGATTGAATTATTGGTTATAGGGTTTGGAAAGCAAAGTGCCTTGAGGGAATTATTTCCGTGTAATTTATCAATTCCAATATCAGGGCTGCCACTACTATATAAATGGTGCGCATAGATATTATAATCGGCCGCATTTCGGTAATCTTCCCAAAAATAAATGGCACCTCCATTATTATCGCTTATCTGCACCGCATTTATTTGATTATTACTTGCATTAGAAACAATTACACCTCCGCTTAGCCATAAAGTGTTTCCGGTTGCATCTAAACGTTGTGTTTTTATATCCCAACCTGTGCCCGAAGAATCTTGCCATGCAATAATGAAACCGTTTTGTTTATCGCTTACAGCGTTTGGGTTATTGGATTTTAATCCGTTCGAGATCAGAATACCATCAGCGATCAATTGGTTGGCGCCGCTTAACGAAACTAATTGTGCATAAACAGAGGTTGTGGCAGTACGCGCATCTTTCCAAGTAAAAACAGTACCATTACTACCTGTATATTTAATATCTAAAGCACTTTGACTACCGCTTGCGCCACAAATACTATTTCCATTAGCAGCCCATTGCACAATGCCTGTCGAATTAATGCGCTGACCATAAATATTATTATCAATTGCATTTCTTTTGTCTATCCATCCAATAATAGCGCCATTAGAACCATCTGGCTCAATGCGCGGATTACTTTGTGTATTGATCGAATTGCAAATAACCACACCGTCTGCCGCCCATTGAACCGTACCATTGTTATCAATTCGTTGAGCGTAGATATCGTAATCAACATTATTCCGTTTATCTTGCCATGTAATAATAGCACCACCCAAGCCATCGCTTTCTATCTTTGGATTTATCTGTGTATTTCCGGCTACGCAAATTCCCACACCGCCTGTTGTCCAAAGTACTGCTCCTGTGGAACTGACCCTCTGAGCATAAATATCCCAAAAGTTATTTACCGAATCTTCCCATACAATAATTGCTCCTCCAGCATTATCGCCAACGATCTTAGGGTTTTTTTGATGCGTTGATTTTGAGCATATGGCAATTCCGTTGGCGGCCCATTGTATATTTCCCGATGAATCTATTTTTTGCGCGTAAATATCATAATTACCTAAACGGATATCTTCCCAAGTAATAATGGCATTTCCTTGCTCAGCATCTGCAATGGCAGAAGACTGTTGATGTGCGCTATTATTGCAAATAGCAATTCCGTTGGTGGCCCATTTAATGATACCGCTTGCATTAATTCGCTGCGCAAAAATATCGGTGGCGTTAGTAGAAGAATTTCGGTTATCATCCCACGAAATTATGGCACCGCCATTAGCATCGCTTACAGTATGAAGGTTATCCTGCGATTTTGTTACAATTGCAACCGAAGCATTAACTGCAGGATCTGAATTCCACTGAGCCATTAATGTTCCTGAAAAAACAAGGAGTATACAAAAAAGGTTTATTCTCATTTTAATTTAAATGCTAAGGTTGTATCCAATGCCCACTATGTAAATACTTTCTTTATCTACAATGTTGAACTCCGACTGAATTAAATAATAAAAGTTTAATGTATTGTTGTCATTTATTTTATATTCAACGCCGGCCACGTTTCTGATCCTGTGGAACCCGTAATTTGACAAGGGCTCATCGCCCCTTGGTGCAGTGATCTGATAACGAAATTCGCACGAGTAGTATGGCGTTATTTTTTCTGGAGCCGTGTATTTTATGTCTGTTCTGAAACGTAAATAGTGTTCCGGTATTTTTCCTTTTTTGCTTGTATAATAATTCTGAACTTCCGTTTGGTATCTTACTCTCTCGCTTAATGTAATGTTTGATAATTTTTTCTTGGCAGTAACATCTAGCATAAAACGGTGCCGGTAACTAAAACCGGGCTCGAGTTGTTTTTTTTGAGTGAAACGGTAAGTAGGGCTGATCTTAATGTTCTTATTGAGTTTGTAATCAATTCCAACATTGGTGTAAAATAAATTTAGGCGTTGAAAATTTTCTCGCAAGCGCATTTCCTGATCAAACGTTAAACTTATTTTTTTTGTGATCTCTTTTTGAACTGAGAAAGTGGCCCATAGTCCTGCATCCTTTGTGTTTTGCCCATAGCCACTCAAACAAATTAACATCATCAGAAAATAATAGAATGTATTCTTACGCGCCATTGTTTAATCTATAATGGTAAGAGTTCCAAGATCAACTTTTTCTTTCTTTTTTGTGATGGTTACTTCCATCAGTGTTTCTTTAGGCATGGAAAGTGAAGGTTGGGTAGAGTCTTTGCCAATAGCATACACTTTGTATTTTCCCTTTTGTAAATAATTAAAAGCAAATGATCCGTCGTATGAGGTCTTTACCGTATTGCCAACTTCCGTACCCTCTCCGTAAATGATATACACTGTTTCTCCAGGCAAATAATGTTCGGATGTTTTAACGGTAAATGTAGGATCGTAGTTCTTAACATACAATTTACCTTGGATGGAAGCAAATCCTCCTTCACCTGGGGCTTTCTTGCAACCAAAAAATGCAGCTGCAATAAATAAATAGATCACATAACGCATACTTAACGTTTACTTTACTATAAATTTAAGACTTTTTTGGAATTCTAAGGGTAAAAACCCCCTTGAAATGCTAATTAATTAGATTTTTCTATCTCAAAACCAAAATCCATCACCAAAGGAAGTGGATCGGTACGCATAGCTTGTTGGAAAGCAAATTTATAGGTTCCCGTCATTGGAAATTTCACGTTTTTCTTAATGGGCACTTTAAAATCAAAGATGTCGCCGGCACCGCTTCCCATCCATTCGCCCTTACCATTGGCTAAAATAACTTCTAAAGTATCTTTTTCTACTTTACCATCAGGATAAGTTGTTTCAAGGAATAAAAATATATTGCTGTACGGATAAGCATCAGCATGCCTTACCATTAACGAAATATTATTAAGGGAAGTATTATCTTTTACGTCCACATCAAACACCGCTTTGTCTTTGGCATACCACTCGTTCTCATTGAATTTTCTGTACTCGGTATAAATAACATTCTTATTACACGAAGTAAATAATATCGAGAGAAAAATAACGAATACAAAAACTATGTTACGAGGTCTTGTCATTGTTATTATTTGGTTTGTTTGGATTCGGTTTATTTGGGTTAGGTTTATGGTGCGGCTTGTTATGAGGCTTATTTGTATTTGGCCCCTGCTGTTTATTCTGCGGTTTAGGTTTTTGTTGATTCGGATTTGGAGTGCCTTTATTCGAATTATTTTGAGGCCCCTTAGAGTGCTGCTTATTTTTATTATGGTGATTCGATTTTTTATTTCTATTATCTTTCCTGTCGAAACGAGTTAAGCTATCTTGTCCAACTACATTTTCAAAAGTATGTTCAACAACTGCTGTTTTTGTTTTTAAGTTTAAAACAAACGGCACAAGATCATCCGGCTTTTCGCCTTTTTCATTTTTCGCCAGTACATCTTTTACTTGCTCAGCTTTCATGGGAATAAAAACCGAAGGTTCGTGTTTATAGGCGAACCACATCACACCTTTGAATATGTCAGTTTTTTGATGAAAGGCATCGCCTTTTACTGTGTGCAAATACTTATTATCAATGATCGGAAATTCTTTTAATGCATCCACATAACTATCCAATTCGTAATTCAAGCAGCATTTTAATTTGCCGCATTGCCCCGCCAATTTTAAGGGATTTAAAGATAGTTGCTGATAGCGCGCCGCACTTGTAGATACTGTTCTAAAATCGGTTAGCCAAGTGCTGCAACATAATTCGCGACCGCATGCGCCAATTCCTCCCAAACGAGAAGCCTCTTGGCGCGCACCTATCTGACGCATTTCAATTCGCACTTTAAATTCTTCCGCCAGTAATTTTATCAGCTCTCTAAAATCAACGCGCTCATCGGCGGTATAATAAAAAATAGCTTTCGATCTATCACCTTGATATTCTACATCACTTAATTTCATTTGCAAGCCCAAACGTAAAGCTATTGTGCGTGCTTTGAACATACTCGATACTTCCAACTTTTGAGCTTCTTGCCATTTATCAATATCGTTTTGTTTTGCCTTGCGATATATCTTTTTTGTTTCTTCTTCCGTAGGATTGGCATTGCGCTTTTTCATTTGCACTTTTACCAATTCACCGGTTAACGAAATAACGCCAATATCATGTCCTTGCGTTGCTTCTACAGCAACCACATCACCAATAACTAATGATAGATTATTTACATTCTTAAAAAAATCCTTACGCGAATTTTTAAAACGAACTTCTACCATATCGCATGCCTTTTGTCCGTCAGGCATGCGCATATTTCCTAGCCAATCAAAAACATTCAATTTATTGCAGCCGCCCGTTGTTCCGCACGAGCCGTTATTATTACAGCCGGCAGGTACGCCGTTATTATTTTCGTTATGGTTTCCTCGCCCTGTTGAGCAACCGCTACATCCCATTATAGTGCTTAAATTTTAAAGGTTAAATATACAAATAAAAATGGGCTATTTCTCCATTATTTTTTGTAGTAGTTCATTTCGTCGATATACTCCCATACCTTGTGATGCAGGTAAAAACGCGCATCTTTTTTTTCTCTAATAGCTTTGCGAATAAATGTTGATGAGATCTCCATTAATGGCGCATTCACAAAGGTAACCGAAGGATGTTTGTCAAACTCAGTTTCTGTTTTTTCGGGCCTAGGATATACAAATATTTTAAAACGTCTTAAGATCTCCTCGTAGTTTTTCCATTTTTTAAAGCCGCTTAAATTATCACTTCCCATTATTAAGCAAAATTCGTGTTGCGGAAATTTTTCATTCAAATGCGCTAATGTATTTATTGTGTACGACGGTTGTGCTAGTTTAAATTCAATATCGCTTGCTTTTATTTTTGGATGAAGATCTAAAGCAAGTTTTACAAGGTGCAAACGATCATTTTCATTTAGTAAAGTGCTTTTTTCTTTTAAAGGATTTTGCGGAGATACCACAAACCATACTTCATCCAATTCGGTAAAACTGGCCATGTAATTGGCTATTACCAAATGCCCCACGTGAACCGGGTTAAATGATCCAAAGAAAAGTCCTACACGCATTTTAATGAATTACTAAGGTAAAATTACACTTCAAAACCGAGTCAAAAAAGGCCTATTTTACCAAAGATCATGAGTGCCTGTAACTTAAACGTTTAGGGGCTCGTTAATTTATTCAAAACTGAGTATTTGAAGTAAAAAGGGGGCATTTTAACAAAGTAAAAGGGCTATTTGTCCTTATATTTTGGTCTTATGCTTAATTGAACAACATGCAAAGTTGGGGCACGCATATCACCAGGTCTTGATTGATATTCTACATTGGTAAAATTATTTACAATGTAAGATAATTTAAGTGCAGGAGTTATTTGTACTGATACGCGCATATCGTGTATCCAAACATTTTTTTGAAACTGATCAAAATTTTGTTTTAAGCCGGGCAAAATAGTTGGTGCATCATCTGAATCAAATCCACTTCCTATTTCTTCAAACAAAGGACGAACAAAACGATTGTCTATATTCTCGATCTTACTTTGAAAACGGGTGCTAAAGCCAATGGAAAATGCTTTATAATCAAATTGAATATCGTTTTTAAATAAATGACGACTACGATATTTCAATACATTTAATCCGGGTAAGCCTAAAGTGTCTTTTATTGGATCGTAATCCGGTTTAATTGGATTCATATAGGTATAACCACTCATGATCGTAATATTCAACGAACCAATTTTTCCTGTTCCATTAACGCCGGCATCAATTCCTTTGATATCTGCTTTGCCTAAATTTTCGGAGCGGAAGCCGTAGTAATCTAATTTTTCCACAAACGATAAATTAGGGTCAGTGCCATAGTAATTAAAAACAAATTCAACCATGTTATTATAGCGTGTCCAAAAACCTGCTACATCCAAAAATCCTTTGAACTCACCAATTTTAAAACCTTGTTTGATGCCAAGTTCCATATTATTTCCTACTTCGGGTTGCAAACTTGTATTAGGGAAAATATGTAATAAACTTACGTAAGTACTCACGTATTTTTCTGCAACACTCGGAAAGCGGTATCCTTGTCCAAACGATGCGCGAATAAATGTATACTCTTTTAGCTGGTAACTTGCCCCGGCTCTAAATACAGGGTAAAAAGGAATTTTATTCCCAAACAAAGTGCCAACAGTTTTTGCCGTATCAATTCTGTAAAATTCTCCCCGTGCACCAAGGGAAACAGTGAGTTTATCAAAGAATTTTTTATCGGCTTGCACATAGCCGGCGTGATTAAAACCTTCGTGTTTTCCAAACAATGAATCTGACAGAGTTACAGATTTCATGAACACGTATCCGATCGAAAGATTAAAATTATTTTTGAATTTGCGTTGGTACTGTTCTTCGTTATAAAATAATTCGCCTAAACTACTTTGATTTTTATCGTTGATATTGTTGGTTTTAAAATAGCGCGTTTTTACGCTGAGTTTATTGCTTCCAAAAATATAGGTCATGTAAGGATCAACATTTAAACGGATATTATTATAACGCTGAATATTTCTTCCTTGAGGAATATACGCCGAATCGTAAGTTTGCCATAAAAAGAACAATCCTCCTTTGGTATTCATCATATTGGTATTAATGCCTGCTATCAATCCCGGGATCTTTTTAAAATTATAACGCACATTCGCATTTAATCGCCCGCGATTTTCGGTTTCTAAGTACCTAAAACCATCATCGTTGAACATATGTCCGCCCAATACAATATCAAAATTCCCAATTTTCTCGGCATGTGAGATATTTATACCGCGTTGCATTTGGCTAGTGCCTTTCCACCATTTATAAGTATTACGCGGCGCATCGTAAGCGCCAATAAAAGACGATACATGCGTAAGTGGTTTATCTTTAGCATAAGCGGTTCGCAAATGAATTACACCATTCAAAGCGCTTGACCCGTATAATGAAGAAGCAGCGCCTTTGATCACTTCAATTTGATCCACATTTTCCAAGGGCAAATAATTCCATTTAATATCTCCTGCATCGGCGCTCAGCATGGGCATTTCATCTACCAACATTAAAACTCTGCTTCCCGCGCCGTAACTAAATCCGCTTCCACCGCGAATACTTGCTTGGCCATCGTTAACGGTAACGCCCGGCACTTGGTTCATGATCACATCTAATTGTGTGGTATTTTTATTTTCTAAAAGGGCAGGTTTTAAAATTTCCATGCTAATGGTAACCTCGCCAATTTTTTGCTCATAGCGTCCGGCACTTACTACCACTTCGTCTAGAGCACTTTGATCTTTTAGGGATATATCAATTTGAAGAGAGTCATTTTCTTTAAGTTCTAAAACTTTTGTTTCGGGTTTAAAACCAATATATGAGTAGGTAATTGTATATTTTCCGGGCTCGAGGCGTAACTTGTAATTTCCTTCCACATTGGTGGTGGTGCCCTGTTTTCCGGCCTTAATTATAGCGCCAATAAGGGTTTCCTGACTAGTTACATCACTTATTTTGCCGGTAATTACCGCATTTTTTTGCTGTCCGTAAAAATTGCTACAAAACACAGCAATCAAAACCAGTAAAGTGATATTACATTTGTTCATTATTAAAAGGTTTGTGCTAAAATACTATAAATAATTAATGGACCAAAAGGAACTTTTATACCAAATAGGCCTTACGCTTTTGCCCAATGTGGGCGATGTAAATGCCAAGAACCTTGTATCGTACTGTGGGAGTGCGAGTGAGGTATTTAAAACCAAGGAAAAACTACTGCAAAAGATCCCGGGAATTGGGGAGATAAATGCCAAGCGCATTGTGAGTAATAAAAATGTATTAACAAGGGCAGAGGAGGAACTTGAATTTATAGCAAAGTATAAAATAAAGCCCTTATTTTTTACCGATGAGGAGTACCCGCAACGTTTAAAATTTTGTAACGATTCGCCGGTGCTATTATATTATAAAGGCAATGCCAATTTAAATACCGAAAAAATTGTGGCCGTTGTTGGAACGCGCAAGCCTGATGAATATGGAATTGATATTACCAATAAATTATTGGCCGACTTGGCAGGCAGTGGAATTTTGGTAGTGAGCGGTTTGGCCTATGGTATTGATGTGCATGCGCATAAATATGCGTTGGATAATAATTTGCAAACGGTGGGTGTTGTGGCGCATGGCTTAGATCGCGTGTATCCGGGTTCGCACACAGCTTTAGCAAAAAAAATGATCAAACATGGCGGATTGCTTACGGATTTTATGAGCGAAACAAATCCGGATGCGGTAAATTTTCCCAAGCGAAATAGAATTGTAGCCGGTTTGTGTGATGCATTAATTGTTGTACAAAGTAAACGCGAAGGAGGAAGTTTAATTACGGCTACTATTGCACATAGTTATAATAAAGATGTATTTGCTTTTCCGGGAGAAGCAGGAAGTGTATTGAGTGAGGGTTGTAACGGATTAATAAAACGCAACAGAGCAGGCTTGATAGAAAGTGCGGCCGATCTTTTAGACGCGATGAATTGGATGCAGCAAGAAAAGAAAAGCAAAAAGAAACAAGTTCCGCTTTTAATAAGCTTAAGCGAAGACGAACAAAAAATTGCACAAACCTTTAAACAAAAAAAGCAATTGAGTTTAGATGAAATTTGTTACGCAAGTGAAATGAGCGTAAGCGCTGTTTCAACTTTACTGTTGCAATTGGAATTTAGTAATTTGATAAAGAGTAAGCCGGGAAAGGTGTATGAGTTTTTGGGGTAGTTCTCGATCCAATTAAAGGCTGAACTAAATATGCCCCCTTAATCTCATTATTTTATTCGCCTGTCGTTTTCATTTATTTTTAAGTCATTGATGCTTGCAAAACGTTTTTTCATAAAACCATTTTCATCAAATTCCCAATTCTCATTTCCGTAAGAACGATACCATTGTCCATTTTTATCGCGCCACTCATATTCAAAACGAACTGCAATTCTGTTGTCGGTATGCGCCCATAGCTCTTTTTTGAGTTTGTAATCTAATTCTTTCTCCCACTTCATAGTTAGAAATTCTTTTACTTCTTCTCGTCCGTTTATGAAAAGGTCTCTATTTCTCCATTCAGTGTCAATAGTATAAGCAAGTGAAACTTTCGAAGGATCTTTAGTATTCCAGGCATCTTCTGCCATTTGTACTTTTTGTGAGGCCGTTTCAAAATTAAACGGTGGAAGTGGTTTTTTTTGTTCCATTATTTTAGAGTATTAGTTGTGGAATTTTTATCAAAAATAGATCAAATTCTCGCACCGGAACAACTTCTTTGTATCATATTATTAAATAATAAACTAATGCCTATTAACAAAGAGGGCTAAAAGAGAAAAGATCAACCACCCCTATACAACCAACCACTTGGATCCATGGTTTTTTGGCCTTTCCAGATCTGGAAATTCATGGCAGCTTTGGTTTCGTCCTCGTCCATCATTACAGTGCCAATAGGTTGTTTTAATTTTACTTTTTCGCCAACCTTTACTTGCACATCGCTGAGGTTGGTGTACACACTTAAATATTCGCCATGGCGAATAATAACTAATTTACCACCGGTTGGAGAAACCGCAACACTGGTTACTTCTCCATCAAAAATAGCACGAGCCGTTGCACCTTTGCCGCTGCAAATTTCAACACCGTTATTCATCATCATAAATCCTTTAATAGCAGGATGCTCATGTTCGCCGTATGGTTCGCAAATAATACCTTTGGTAATTGGCCAAGGTAATTTACCGCGGTTGTTCGCAAAATCATTACTTAAGGCTTCTGCTTCATCCGATAGTTCAGGATAAGTTGGCGTTTCTTTTGTTTTTTCTTTCGTGTCGTTGGTCTTTGCAATTTCTTTAACCTTCACGTTCTTTTCTTTGTTCTTCTTTTTTTCTTCCTCTTTTGCTTTTTTGGCTGCCAAGGCTTCCTTGGCTGCTTCTTCGGCTTTACGTTTTATCTCATCGGCAATTAATTTTTTAATGGCCAATTGTAATTCTACACTTTCTTGTTTTTTACGTTCTAATTTTGTTTTAAGGTCCTTTTCTTTTTGTTGAAGGCTATTCAATACTATTTCCTGTTCTGCTTTTTCCTGACTCAAGCTATCTTTCTCTGCCTCTTCATTTCCAAGCAAAACATTTTTTTCGTGTTTACTTTCTTTTAGTTGAACTAACATCCCTTGCAATTGACTTTGCGTAGCAACAATTTCGTCGGCTTGTTTTTTACGATACACCGAATACTGTTGTAAATATTTTAAACGCATCAATGCCTGGTTAAAATTACTGGAAGAGAATAAGAACATCAATCGACTATAAGCATCTTGTTGCCGTTGTGCCGAAATGATCATGCGTGCGTATTCAGCTTTTAATTTTTCTAAATTGGCCCTTAAGTGATCGATCTCTGTTTCGGTAAAGTTTATTTTTTTGTTGAGCTGAATGATCTCTGCATTGATAGCTGCTATCAATTCCTGGCGTTTATCCAGTTTCATATTAAGCGTGAGCAAATTTCCTAACGAGTTTTTTTTGTTGGCCTTGGTGGCATTCAACATCTCATTGATCTCGTTGATCTCTTCGTTGATCTTTTTCTTTTTGTTCTCGAGATCTTTTTTTGGATCCTTTGTGGTTTTTGTTTGAGCGGGGAGGGTTAAACTAAGACACGTAAAAAATAATAGCAAGCAGATAATTCTGCTCACATCATTTTTTCTGTATCGTAATTTTTTCATACTTTGATGGTATATTGAACTGGAACTTTTGCGGTTTGTTTTTCTCAATACGAACATACTCAATTTTGATGTTCATATTCCGCTCTGCCTTGATGTCAATATTAACATTGTACGGTGCATAAACGCTGTCTTTTGTCTTAAAATCGGTATAGTTTGCGGTAAAACTTCTATTGGCCGATGGATCTATGAATTCATTCTTAGTTATTTTGAACGTACCAGGGTCGAGGGTCATGATCTGCAATGCTTTTTTTAGATCCTCGGTGCCCTTTTCTATGCGGCGCAGATGTTTTTTGCGCTCAGTACTTAGCTTATAACAACAATTAGTGCGATCGGTTACAGGACTTAATTTTGCGTCTTCGTCGGTAAATTCGGCGCTATTTCCAACAATGATGGATTGGATGACGTTAAAGTCGAGATCGGCGTTAAGTAGATCGTTTATGTAATTAAAATCGCCCTTAAAATATTTTTTACTATGATAATCTACCATTTTAATGGAATCCTTTGAGATCAAAACTTTGGCAAAGTCAATGGTTAAAAGCTCAATGGTGATCAGCATCAAGCTGTCTTTACGTAAACGCACTTTGGCATCAAAACTTTTATCTTCACCTTCAAACAAGGTGGTAACGTTCGATTTTAAAAAAAGCCAATCGTATTTTAATTCGTTCTCTTTGATGTATTTTGTTAAAGCCTTTCCATTTTTGTAATCAATCCGACACTTTCCTAAGGTATCTGCATCAACAACTACAACATTTTTTTGTTGCATCTTTTTTTTGCTTTTACAACTTAAGGTAAAACCAATAAAAGCTATCAGCGCTGTAAAAAATGTATATCTTAAAAAATTAGTCAATGAGTTTTTTTGTTTTTATTTTTTGTGCAAGTCTTTCTTTATTCCCGCCTGCTTCCATAGATAATTCCCAATACTTAACAGCATCAGCTATTTTATTTAGTTTAAATAAGCAATCGCCATAGTGCTCCAATATATTACTATTCTTTGGTTTTAGGTCGGCCGCTTTTTTTAACCACTCTTCGGCTTGTGTGTATTTTTGTTCTTGAAATAAGATCCAACCATAAGTATCCATGTAATTTCCTTCGGTAGGTTTTAGCTCGATGCTTTTTTTAGAAAGTTTCTCGGCTTTCTCTAATTGTTCTTTTCTGAGCGAAAGATAAAATGCATAATTATTTAGCACATAATAATTATCAGCATTAATTTTTAAGGCATCATCCAGTGCTTTATCGCTTTTGTCATGTTCTTTCAGATAAAAATAGGCATCACCCATATAGCTATAAAAACTCGACATCATTATTTTATCATCAACAATGTATTCTAATCCATCTTTGAGTGATTCAGCAGCTTTTTTATAATTACGCAATTGAAGATTTGCTAACCCATTATAATAATACACCATGGGTTGACTTGGAAATAATTCCATGGCTTCGTAGCTAAATTTTTCGAGTGAATCAGATCTGCTTAAGAGGCTATTACAATCTAGGAGTTTTTCCCAAGTACGGTAATCGCTTTTATCTTTTAAAGCAGAAATGCGGTAATGTTTTATAGCATCCGAATATAAACTATCCATCACTAAATAATCGGCATACAAAGCGTTTGATTCAGGCGAACTTGGATGAACTTTAAGCATGATCTGCACTAATTCAAATCCTTGACGTTTGAAAGTGTTGCTGAAGTATTTTTTAGCAGTAGTATAATAGATTTCGCCAATATTGTATTTGGTTAGTATATCCAGTTCGGGATTAAGGAAAGCAAGTTTTAGTTCCTCAAAGGCTGTTTTTTCATCGCCCTTAAGTTTGTAATAATCACTTAAAGCTAAATGTACAGTAGGATTTCCCGGATCTATCTCTAATATCTTTGAATATATTTCACGTGCTCTTTCGGGCTGTTTAATGAATTCATAATGATCGGCTAGGTAGGTTAAGTATCTCGAATTATTTTTATCAGACTGAATGAGTTTATTGATCTCCTTTTCTATCTCATCCATTTTATTCTCTTGCTGTAACAATTTTATTTTATTGATGGATAGCTGCTCGTTTATCCCAAATTGTTTTTCCAAGTCGTTATACAAATGGTAAGCTTTTTCGTACTGACCAATGTAGGTGTATTCAATAGCGAGATTTTCTTTGAACTCTGTATTCTCTGGAAAATTTTTAACCAAATTCTCTTGGATCTTCACAGAGTTATTGTACAGCTTTAAAGTTCTGTAACATTCCACTAAAGTTAATTGATACCATTCATTTTTTGGATCAGCAGCAGCGCATTCTTTAGCAAAACCAAGAGCTACATCGTTAACCCCCAAAATTTTATTTACAATGGCAAGTTCGTACTTTACAGGAACACTCGTAGGATCCAATGCCAAACACTCGTTAAATAATTTTAAGGCATCGTTCACATTACCTTTCATGCGTGCGTTACAAGCATTGATGTAAATGAAAGAAAATTTCAATTCTTTTTCTTCGCTCAGCTTGGTAGTTTTGCTCTTAGGTTCTTTTTGAACAGAAGCCTGCCTGCTCTTGCAACTTGAAAGACAAATAACAATAGTAAATACTAAACCGAAATATGTGAGTTTATTATACAATCAGTTGTGTGTAATCGCTAATACTTAAGTCAACTTGTTTTCCGGTTACTTCCGCCCCAATTCCTATCATGCTATTGGAAACATTAGCATTTTTAAGTTTAGCATCCGATTGTATGATGGAGTTCTTTAAAATGGAGTTATCTACTTTGGTGTTGTTACCAATGCTTACGTGTGGACCAACAACGCTGTTTGTGAGTTCAACATTATTTCCAATATAACATGGCTCAATAATAATGCTTCCGTTGTTCTTGATGTCTTTACCTTTTAATTCTTTTTTTCCTTGATCAAATTCTAAAACACGTTGATTGGTATAAACTGTTGCGTCTTTATTTCCGCAATCTAACCATTCGGTTACTTGCCCGGGTTTAAATTTTAAACCTTTTTGCTTCATATTCTCTAAAGCGTTGGTTAATTGATATTCGCCTTTCTCGGTAATTTTATTATCCAATAAGTATTGCAATTCTTTTTTAAGATTATCGCCGTCTTTAAAATAGTAAATGCCAATGATAGCAAGATCGCTCACAAATTCCTGTGGCTTCTCTACAAAATCAGTGATCACATTCTCCTTATTTAGTTTCACTACACCAAATTGTTTTGGATCTGGAATTTTTTGAACCCAAATAACACCTTCTTGTTCAGTGTCCATCACAAAATCGGCCTTAAACAAAGTATCTGCAAATGCAACAACTGTTTTTCCTTTAATGGCATCTTTAGCGCACATAATGGCGTGCGCAGTTCCTAATGCTTCTTTTTGGTAATGAATTGTTCCTTTTGCTCCCTGACTTTCGGCCACCTCAATTAAATGCTTCTCCACATCAGCTCCAAAATCGGCACCGATCACAAACGCGATCTCCTCAACTTTTTGCCCGCATACTTTGGTAATATCTTCTACAAGGCGTTGAACAATTGGTTTTCCTCCTACAGGAATAAGGGGTTTGGCGGTAGTGAGGGTATGTGGCCGCATACGTTTACCTTTACCGGCCATGGGAATAATGATCTGCATAATTGTGCTAAAATAATGTTACAAATTTAAAATAAAATACTGATTTTAGTGCCTGAAAACCAGCCTGTTTTGAACAATAAGTATTTTATCGCCATCCTGCTGCCAGAGCCAATTCTAGGGCAAGTAGAGAGCTATAAACAAGAACTTTTAAAACAATTTAACTTAAGAGGTGCCCTTAGAAGTCCCGCCCACATTACATTACACCGCCCTTTTGAATGGAAACAAGAAAAGGAAAATGTATTGATTGAAACGCTTCAAAAATTCAGTTTCAATTTTAAGTTTGAGATCGAATTACATAATTTTAATTGCTTTGCACCACGAGTTATTTATGTGGATGTGCTGAAGAATGAAAAATTAGAGGAGTTACATACCAACTTAAAATATTTTGCGCAAAACAATTTGAACTTGCTGAATGAAGTAGAGGATATGCGAGGTTTTCATCCGCATGTTACTATTGCGTTTCGCGATCTGCGAAAAAATAAATTCGAAAAAGTTTGGACCCAATTCAAAGAAAAAAAATACGAAGCGAAATTTGAGTTTACCGGTTTTAGTTTATTAAAATTGAATTCGAAATGGGAGGAGATAAATTTTTTTAGATGTAATTCAGTTTAGTACTAAGTGGTAGCTAATTGTTATAACCACTAAGGCACTTAGAGCACTAAGGAGCACAAAGTAAATTTTTAGAATTAAGATGAACAAAGGAATAAAACCTGACTTAGTGATACTTTGTGACCTTAGTGTCTTAGTGGTAAAAAAGTAAAAGCTTTAAAACTGATGGTAGTACTACTGGCCAGGAAGATAAAAGATATGTCTATTTGATCACTCCCAATTCTTTCCCAACCTTTGCAAAGGCAGCAATGGCTTTATCTAAATGTTCTTTTTCGTGGGCAGCACTTAATTGAACACGAATGCGCGCTTTATCTTTTGGCACAACCGGAAAAAAGAATCCGATCACATAAATGCCTTCATCTAATAATTTAGCGGCAAATGTTTGCGCTAGTTTAGCATCGTATAACATTACCGGAACAATGGCGCTGTCGCCATCTTTAATTTCTAGTCCTGCAGCTTTAATTCCCTTTTTAAAGTAATTTACATTCCACTCTAATTTATCGCGCAATTCGGTTGTTGAACTCAAAAGATCAAAAACAGCTAAGCTGGCACCAACAATACATGGTGCTAATGAATTACTAAATAAATACGGACGAGAACGCTGACGTAATAATTCAATTATTTCTTTTCTACCCGATGTAAATCCGCCCATAGCTCCTCCCAATGCTTTTCCTAAAGTGCCGGTAATAATATCAACCCGACCAATTACATTTTTTGCTTCAATAGTTCCTCTGCCTGTTTTACCAATAAATCCACTGGCGTGACATTCGTCAACCATAACCAAAGCATTGTATTTATCAGCGAGGTCACAAATTTTATCCAAAGGCGCTACAAATCCATCCATGCTAAACACGCCATCGGTTACAATAATTCGGTTTCGTTGCGCTTGAGATGCTTTTAATTGCTCTTCCAGATCGGCCATATCGCAATTTTTGTAGCGGTAACGTTGCGCTTTACATAAACGTACACCATCAATAATAGACGCGTGATTGAGTTCATCACTAATAATTGCATCTTGCTCATCAAATAAAGGTTCAAATACGCCACCATTGGCATCAAAAGCAGCGGCGTACAAAATGGTATCTTCTGTTCCTAAGAATTTCGCGATCTTAGCTTCTAATTCCTTATGAATGTCTTGCGTTCCGCAAATAAAACGTACACTACTCATTCCAAACCCATGCGAATCGAGTGCTTTTTTGGCACCTTCAATAACTTTAGGGTGTGATGAAAGCCCCAGGTAATTATTCGCACAAAAAATAATAACGTCTTTACCATTCACTTTTACAACGGCATCCATTGGTGTTGTAATAATGCGTTCTTTTTTAAAAAGTCCGTTCTGTTCAATTTCCTTTAAGGTATTTGCGAGTTGATCTTTTAGTTTTCCGTACATAGTAGGTAATATTTGTGGGTGTGAATGTAATAAAAAAACCCGTTAGGGATGAACTTAACGGGTTTGAATTATTGAAAAATTGCGTTTATTTGGAGATCACCAGTTTTTGGGGTTTACTTTGGCCAATTGAGTTTTCTATACTAATAAAATACAATCCTTTTGGAAGCTGTTCAACAGAGAGTGAACCTTTTTGATCGGCTATACTTTTCTTAAGAACGCATTTGCCTAAATTATCGTAAAGTTTCAAGCTTGCGTTGGTAAAGTAGGAATTTTGCCATTCGTAATATAAAGTATTGCTTGCAGGATTTGGATAAACAGAAATACCAAAACTTTCAAGATCTAAATTCTCTCCAATGGTATTTGGCGCGCAAGTTGGTGTAAGTGTAACGGTTTGTCCGCATTTCCATTGAGAATGAGTAATGCTGGTAGATGAACTCCATGTCGAAAATGCAGCTTGTTTTTGGTTGATGGTCTTCCAATTTATTTTCCCTTGTGAAACCATCACATTTATCGAATCAATCACGCGCGAAAGGGCGGCGGGCATTTGAAAGGTTGGACTAACTGTACTTGTTCCAAAATCTTTGAAGTTGATCATTAAAGTGCCGTTGTAAAATTTGTTAGCAGGGTAAGTGCCATTTTTGATTTTTGTGGCTTCATTTCGTATATCAGCTATCATCGCATTAATATTAGTGGTAGGAGTTAATACCCATGAACATCCGTTTCCTTGCAACCAAACATTTTGTGCAGGATCGTGACAGTAAAAATCTATGGAGTCATTCTTTCCGCGAGGTTTCCAAACACCATAATTATTGGCGTCCTTAACGTGCGGAGGTAAACTTCCTGCGCCCCAAATAATATCGGCTTTCCATGTATAAGTTGGTGTATTTTGTGCAGTTATGGTTGTAGTATATGGTGTCCAATCTCCTAAAGTATATGTTCCGGGAGGAGGTGTGGCGTTAAAATGTACAAAGCCCCCAACAACTTTACTTGCTTGAGCACCGGTTAAATTTATAGAATAACTAACATCCGCAATATTGTACAAAGCGTTTGTTTTGTATCGTGGGTCTATTTGAACAACGTCGCCCGGTATTCCTCCAATAGTATAAGCGTATTCAATAATATCTGTGCTGGTTGTTGCGGCTATTTCATGAGTTAAGGCACCTTGCACAAAATTTGGCATAAGTTGCATATTGTATTTTGCACTTTTACCGGCAACTAGGTTAACTATCTTTTTAAGCGTATCGCGCGTTCTGATATAGTTTGCCTGAGTGGTAAAATCTTCGGCAGGTTCAACATGAGAAGCGATGCCAAAATTTAGTGTTGGCGTAGGAATTTGTGAGAAGCCATTTAAGAAAAATGCAAGGAAAAGAAGCGTAAGTAGTTTTTTCATAGATCAAGATTTGTAATACTAAGATATTAATTTTTATTTATGTCTCAAATCTCGGTTCTTCTTTTTAACTTTACCGACGTATGACTTATATTATTTCAGGTATTCAGCAAGTAGGCATTGGAGTTTCTAATGTTCATGAGGGTTTTAAATGGTATCGCCAAAATTTTGGAATGGATGTTCCCATTTTTGAAGAAGCGGCGGAAGCTAAGCTAATGCTGCCTTATACAGGCGGTATGCCCCATAAACGCCATGCTATTTTAGCCATAAATTTAAAAGGCGGCGGAGGTTTCGAGATCTGGCAATATACAAGTCGAACACCGCAACCGTGTGCGTTTAAACCGGTGATGGGTGATATTGGTTTATTTTGCGCCAAGATAAAAAGCGATGATATCCATGCGAGTTACGCGCATCTAAAAAATAAGAATGCAAAATTATTATCAGAAATAAGCACAACGCCATATGGTAAAAAACATTTTTTTGTAGAAGATCCGTTTGGAAATAATTTCGAGATCATTGAAGATGATGTTTGGTTTGGAAATGGGAATTTGAGCACGGGCGGGCCGGTTGGAATGATGATCGGTGTAAGCAACGCATCTCGCTCTATGGAATTTTATAAGAATATTTTAGGTTACGATAAGGTAGTATATGATAAGGAAGAAACTTTTACTGATCTAAAAGGTTTACCCGGTGGAGAAGTTAAAGCGCGTCGTGTTGTATTAACGCACAGTAAGCCTCGCGTTGGGCCATTCTCGAAATTATTTGGAAATAGTTTTATAGAATTAATAGAAGCCAAAAATTATCAACCACGTCGAATATTTGAAAATAGATTTTGGGGCGATCTTGGTTTTATTCATTTGTGTTTTGATATAAAGAACATGCAAGCCTTAAAGGAGACCTGCGAAAAGAACGGACATCCTTTTACGGTGGATGGCGGATCGGGTTTTGAAATGGGTGAGGCCGCCGGGCATTTTACTTATATTGAAGATCCTGATGGAACGCTAATTGAGTTTGTTGAAACCAAAAAGATCCCTATCCTGAAAAAATTTGGTTGGTATTTGGATCTTAAGAAACGGGCTCCCGAAAAACCATTGGCCGATTGGATGTTAAAGGCTCTTAAGTTCAATAGGGTAAAGGATTAATACCCTCTTTTTAAAAAAACAACAACACACACATAAGTTTTGTATATTTAACTTTCAAACATGAAGTTAAAATATATCATAGTTGTTGCGTTTTGCTTTGTATCCTATTTGTGTTCTTCTCAAACTGATCACGCATTCAAAAAAACAAGGGATAGTTTGATGGCTTTACCTGATGACTCTGCAAAGGTATTGCAGATGATCGAATTCTTTCAAACGTATAGAGAATCGGAGTTCATTGAGTGCATGAAGGTGGCTCAAAAAGGTTTAGAATTAAGTTCCAAATTAAAGAAATTCAAATCAAAGGCGCGTTTCCTTAATCACATTGGTGATGGCTACTTTAATATGGCAAATTATGAGGAATCTTTCAAATACTACTACGAAGCCTATAAATTAAGTGATTCAATTAAAAGCCCCTTCCATTTAGGTTTATCTGCCTATAACCTTGGATGGCAAACGGCTATACAACAAAAAAGTTATAAGGATGTTAGTTATTTATACCAGGCATTGCATATGGGCAGACAGTTAAGTTCAGATAAACTTATACTAATGGCAAGTAACGCGCTTGGGAGTTTTTATACTGACAAATATGAACGAGAAAAAAAGCGAAGTGATTTTGATTCAGCAGTTATTTATTTTACTCAAACAATCGAAAGAAATAAAACCCTAAGAAGGTTTACGCAGGCCGGTGCTTTATATTCGAACATGGGGCAGCTGTTTTTTTTCGATAAGGATTATACAACGGCTACGTTTTACTTCAATAAAGCAATGGAGATATTTAAAAACGATTCGGATAATATCGTTTCTAATACACATAAGATTGCCATGTGCAGAGAAGCACTAAAAGACAGGACAGTTGGGGTTGTTTATGAGTTTGTTTACGCTTATGCTACAAAAAATAAAATGCAGGAACTTCGAAAGGATGCGTTATTCTCGTTAAAGAACTTTTACTATAATGAAAAACAATATCAAAAGGGGTATGATTATCAAAAGTTATATTACGAATTACTTCAAGAAATAAATGGGGAGTTCGCTGCTTTATCCATTAAGAACTTTGAAACTAATTATAATTACGTTAAGTCGGAAGCGTCAAATCAACAGCTAAAACAAGCCAGTGAGATCCAGGAATTAAAGAATAAGCGGAAGAGTTTTTATATTACTGTGTTAATTGGTGTTGCTTTGATCATTTTAGTAATTACCTATTTACTTTTTAAACAAAATAAGATTAGACAGATCACAAACGATAAATTAAAAGAACAGAACAAGATCATTAGCGAAAAGAAATTGGAGATAGAACAAAGCATTGAGTATGCTAAAGGAATTCAAACTGCTTTTTTGCCAAGCAAAGATGAATTAAATCTCTTGATAAAAGAGAACTTTATTTTTTATAAACCTAAGGATGTAGTAAGTGGAGATTTTTATTGGTATCTTATTAATGAGGATCAAAAGGGATTATTATTGGCTTGTGCCGATTGCACAGGGCATGGTGTTCCGGGCGCATTAATGAGTATGGTGGGTATTAATATTTTACAACAGTTAAGCGTTGAACGAAAGATGCGCAGCCCGGGCTTAATATTAAAATATTTGAATGCAGAAATAAAAAATTCTCTCAAGCAAAATTCCGATCAAAGCATTCAACGAGATGGAATGGACATTGCTATAATTCATCTTGATCTTGCATCAAATAAACTCACTTACGCAGGAGCTAACAGGCCATTGTACATTGTAAGAAATAGGGAAGTGATAGAATACAAAGCCACAAAGCATGCCATTGGTGGTTTTACAAAGTACGATCAAGCGTTTGAGGAAGTAAAGATAGATCTTCAAAGAGATGATCTTATTTGTTTGTCTACAGATGGATATGCTGATCAGTTTGGTGGACCGGAAGCAAAAAAATTCATGACAAAGAATTTGAAAGCATTGTTGGTAAAAATAGCTCACTTAAGTGCAGCCGAACAAACGGTAGAGCTTGAAACTGTTTTTAACAATTGGAAAGGTCGTCATATGCAGATAGATGACGTTCTAATTATAGGTTTGCGCCTATAATTAAGAAGTCACGGTTGTGACAAAACACCGCTTTCGGCTCTAATAGATGATGTGTGTTTGATTGGAATAAAGGTTTAAAATTGGCTAGTTAGTTTAATAAAAATTTATTTTTATTTTGGTTTTTTGTTCTATATTTAAAACCTTAACTAACAAGAATGAGACTTAATCTACTTCTATTTTTTCTGGGTGCATTTTTTGTTTCCTCCGCACAGGATACCGTGAAGGTAAACACTACAATTTCTCCCGAAGAACAAGCTCAACAAAACTATAACGATGGTATCATTGCGCTTAATAAAGACGAGGGGCAGCTTGCCGCTGATCTGTTCTCAAAAAGTATTGCGTTAAAACCCGATTTTGAAAAGGCATATTACAACAGATGTGTAGCTTATACTTCGGTAAGAAATTATCCAAGTGCTTTGAGTGATATCAATAAGGTTTTAAGCATTAGTCCAACTAATATTGAAGCACGTTTTGCAAAAGCAATGGTGTTTTTTGGCCAGGGTCAAAAAGACAGTACTAATCGCTGGTTAGATAATTGTTTAGGAATTGGCAAACACGCGGAGGCATATTATTACAAAGGAATCATGTCGTACCAAGCGGGCGATTACAATGAAGCGATCAAAGAATATTCGGGTGCTATTGAAGTGAAACCGGATTATGCTTATGCCTATAATGATAGAGCAAGTGCAAAGCGCGCAATAAATGATCTTAAAGGAGCCATTACAGATTACGAGAAGGCCTTATCTCTTAACCCATCTTTTGTTTTTGTATACAATAATTTAGGTTCGGTATACCGTGTAAGTAAAAACTACGACAAAGCAATTGAATATTATACAAAGGCTATGACAGCGAAACCGGATTATTTGATCGCATTAAATAATCGCGGCGCTGCAAAATTAGAATCCGGAAAAATAGACGACGCTAAAAAAGATTTTGAAGATGTATTAAAAAAAGATCCGAAGAATTCTCAGGCATTCAATAACCTAGCTTCGGTTGCCCTTAAGCAAAAGGATTATAAAAAGGCAAAAGACATGGCCGGTAAAGCTATAGAACTGAACACGAATAATGGTGCCGCTTATTTTAACCGTGGTATTGCTCGTCAAATGTTGCGCGAGGAAGATGGTAGTTGTGCTGATTGGAAAAAAGCTGCAGATCTTGGTGTGAGTGCTGCAAAATCATTTATGAATACTGACTGTAATTGATCCTATGAACAAACGTATTTTATTTTTAAGCTTACTTGTTTTCATTTTATCGGGCGCTTACTCGCAATCTATAGAATTTGAAAAAGATAATTTTCCCGGAAAAAAGGAAGAGTTAAGAACAGCTCGCAAGCAATTGGATATTGGTATGGAATTTTATTATCAAGGGCGTAAGGAGTTTGATGATTTCAGAAAAGGTTTAATGTCGGATAAAACACTTCCGGTAAGTACTCGCGATTACCTGCATGTTGGTTATGAGAATTTTAAAAGCGCTCAATCGCCCTTAATGGATGCACAAAAATTCAATTCAAAAAATGCAAAGTTAAATTACATGTTGGGCTTCATTCGTTTCTTTGAAGTACCAGCATCAAAAGAAGCATTAGCATTTTTTGCTGACGCATTTCGTTTGGATCCGGAGGTAGAACAAGATCTTCCTTATTGGCTTGGCTGGTGCTATCAATTAAATGTGAATTGGGATGAAGCGATAAAATATTACAATGTTTACCTAGGTCGATTGAACTTGAAACCAAAATCTCATGTTGTAGAGATTGAGGATGTGCAAAAAAAGATCGGGGAGTGTAATAGTGGAAAAACATTAAGCGCAAAACCTGAGAGAGTATTTGTGGATAATTTAGGACCTGCTGTAAATACGCAGTATCCTGAATACAGCCCCGCTATCACAGCCGATGAAGAAACAGTTATTTTCACTGCGCGCAGAGATAATTCAACAGGCGGCAAAAAAGATGCAGATGCAGGATTTTACGAAGATCTTTATATCTCTTCAAAAACTAATGGCAAATGGCAACCATCAAAATTGTTAAGTAAACATGTGAATACAGAATTTCATGATGCCTCAGCAGGACTTTCGCCGGATGGTTCAAAATTATTTGTATACCGTCACTCAGGAAAAGATGGTGGTGATCTGTACGAAAGTACTTTGTTCGGTTTAGATTGGGATCCACCGGTGCATATGAATAAGAATATAAATACAAAGTTTCACGAGAGTAGTGTAAGTTTAAGCTTTGATGGAAGACGTATTTATTTTGTAAGTGATAAATCAGGTGGTTTTGGTGATCGCGATATCTACTACAGTGATATGGATATTAAAGGCGAGTGGGGGCTTTCTAAAAGTGCCGGAGCAGATATCAATACAAAATATGGAGAAGAAGGAGTATTCATGCATCCCGATGGAAAAACAATGTATTTCAGCAGCCAAGGGCACAATAATATGGGAGGCTACGATATTTTTATGTCGAAGTTAGAAAATGGTAAATGGAGCAAGCCAATTAATTTAGGATATCCTATAAACGGACCCGATGATGATGTGTTCTTTGTGGTAAGTGGTAGTGGTAACCGCGCGTATTTTTCGTCTGCAAAGCAAGGTGGTTATGGCGATAAAGATATTTACAAGATCACTTTCCTTGGCCCCGAAAAGGAACCTTTATTAAGTACAGAAGATCAATTATTAGCGATGGTTGCAAATCCCATCAGTAATTTGAAAGCAGAAGCAGCCGTTGAAATTAAAACGGCAAAACTTACTATATTAAAAGGTGTGATCACCGATGCAAAAACTAATGCTGTGTTGGAAGCAATGATCGATCTTATTGATAATGATAAGAACGAAGTACTTGCCACATTTAAATCAAATAGCGCTACAGGTAAATATTTGGTTACATTGCCTTCCGGTAAAAATTATGGTATTGCCGTAAAAAGAGAAGGTTATCTTTTCCATTCAGAGAATTTTAATTTGCCGGATAATGCCGATTACCAAGAATTCACTAAGGATGTAGCGCTTAAAAAGATCGAAGTTGGATCAACTATTGTATTACGTAATATCTTTTTTGATTTTGATAAAGCAACTATTCGTCCCGAATCGGCCAATGAGTTGGATCGTTTAATTAAATTATTGAATGATAACCCTACTTTAAAAATTGAGTTAGGAAGTCATACGGATAGTAAAGGTTCTGATGATTACAACATGAAATTAAGTGATAGCCGTTCAAGATCGGTAGTTGATTATTTGATCACAAAGGGAATTTCTTCGGGTCGCCTAGTTGCAAAAGGTTACGGCGAAACAAAACCTATTGATACCAACGATACTGATGCAGGAAGACAAAATAACCGTCGTACTGAATTCAAGATCCTTGAGAAGTGATCTTTTTACCTATCCAATATCATATATTTTGGCCTAAAGTTTAATTACGTTTGTATTAACTCTTATGGATTTCAAACAAAGGATATTAAATGTACTATCTGAAATTCCTGATCCGGAAATTCCTGTTATTTCTATTGTAGAACTTGGTGTAATTAGAGACGCAAAGGATCTTGGAAGCGATGCTATTGAAGTAACTATTACACCAACTTATAGTGGTTGCCCTGCAATGAAACAAATGGAAGATGATGT
>JAGPDW010000011.1:25393-32463 GCA_018057345.1 Bacteroidia bacterium
CTGTTATTTCTATTGTAGAACTTGGTGTAATTAGAGACGCAAAGGATCTTGGAAGCGATGCTATTGAAGTAACTATTACACCAACTTATAGTGGTTGCCCTGCAATGAAACAAATGGAAGATGATGTGATTTCTAAACTAAAAGAACAGGGTTTCAAAACTGTAAATGTAAAAATGGTGTATAGTCCTGCTTGGACAACTGATTGGTTAAGTGAAGACGCTAAACTGAAGTTGCAAAAGTACGGCATTGCTCCACCCGAGGAATCCACCACCGATAAATCATTTATCACCGGAAAACATAAAGCGGTAACATGTCCGCGTTGTAAAAGCAAAAACACACTATTGGTTTCTCAATTTGGCAGTACCGCCTGTAAAGCACTTTACAAATGCAGCGATTGTTTGGAGACCTTTGATTACTTTAAATGTATCTAACTCTGCGTATATTTTTACCCACGTCCCGATAGTTATCGGGATACACTAATTTTCACTAATCTAACTACACATAGATTTTTGCAAATCCGTGAAATTAGTGGTGTATTTCTCTGCGTTCCCTTTGCGAAGGACCAAAGGTCGCACTGAGGTTAAAAAAACGTATGTAAATCAAAAACCCCTCCGGAAAATTCCGAGAGGGGTTTTATCTTCTACTAAACTAGAAGGAGGACTATTGTTTTACAACTTTAATGATGTCAATTCCATTCTCTGAACTGATGCGAACATGGTAAACACCATTTGCTAATTCAGTAATGTTCATGTTAATGGTCTCGCCATCTGTTGTTTCTTTGTAAACTATTCTTCCTGTAAGATCAGTTAACTCAATTGTTTTACGAAGTGAATTTCCTGTTTCGATAGTAAATGTTCCATAGTTTGGATTTGGATACACTTTCAACGAAGCACTCTTAGCAGTTTGACTAATGATGTCGGTACAAAAACTCACTACAACTGAAGTGGTTGCTGAATTTGAACAACCTGTGCTGCTGTTTGTAAATGTATAAACCGGATTAAATGTTCCTGTAGCACTTGGATTTAAAACACCACCCGAAACGTTTGGTCCGCTAAAAACACCGCCAGCTGGCGACCCTGTTAGAGCAACAGGACCGCTATTTAAACACGCTGTATTGCTGGCGGCACTAATTGATACCGTTGGTTTAGCATTTACGGTAATGTTTACGAGTGCAGATGATGTACAACTATTAGCTGCAGTACCAATTACACTGTAGGTTGTGTTAACGGTAGGACTTTCAATTATTGATGGAGTAGTAGCACTTGTGTTCCAGTTATAGATCACTGCACCACTTGCATTAAGTGTTATTGAATTGCCTGCACAAATACTCGCAGTACCCGGAGTGATATTTACTGTAGGGTTTGCATTAACTGTAACTAACATACTTGCAGTAAAACTACCCGGACAAAGAACCGAACTTCCTTCTACTGTGTATGTAGTGCTTGTAAACGGAGTTGCAGTAATTACGGTTGACGTTGCGCTTGTATTCCAAGTATACGTATCAGCTCCTGATGCAGTTAAAGTAACAGTATTACCTGCACAAATAACATTTGAAGGTAAAGCGTTGATGTTTACTACAGGTTGAGGATTAACAGTTAGTGTTACTGGTAACATTGGGCTTGTACATCCTGGTTTTGTATAAAAAACATTTCCGTTGAACATACGGCCAGCATTGGTTCCTGTAAAGGCACCACATAAACCTGTTCCCATTTGTAAAGAAACATCAGCATTGCTGTATAAATTAGTTCCATTAGTGTAGTTAGCATTGTAATTCACAAAGAAACCAGTAACCTGACTGTTTGGAATTGGTAAAGGTAACATTACCACACGTGTTGGATTGTTAGGTCCTGCACTATTAACAACAATGGTATCCCAAGGTATCCAGTTTGCAGGAATGATCTCGTTGCCGGCAAATGTTCCAACTCTGTAATAAATTAATACAGATTGTGTACCCGCAACACTGAAATGTACATCTAAGCTATCAACAACAATATTACCTGAAGTTGGCGTGATGTCGAACATGTTTCCGCCACCACAACCATTACCACCGGCAAAAGTTGATTGGATACTTCCAATGGTAGTAGAGAGCGCTTGTGCGTAGAAGGTAGTAGTAGTTGCAGCTGTAGCTGTAAACGTATTGCCGCTTCCTAAAACTGTTGTTGAAGTAGGGCTTGCATACCAATCGATAGGGCCGAATGATGTTGCGCTTAAAGTACCAATAGCTGTTGTGCCGCAAATTGCAGCACCAACACCTGTAATGGTAGGATTGATAACTGTGATGGCAACTGTAGCAGTAGCAGGACATCCTGTAGCGTTTGAACCTGTTACAGAATATACTGTTGTAGCAGTAACTGTTTCAATAATTTGATTTGTTGTAGCCGAAGTATTCCATGTAACAGAAGTAGCATTACCTACAGCAGTCAAAGTTGTTGTTCCACTTGTACAGAAATAAACACCTGTTGCAGTGATATTAAGATTAGTTGAACTTACATTCACCAATGTTTGAACCACAGCAGCCGAACAGTTGTTTGCTGATACGATCACTGAATAGTTACCGGTCCCGTTTGCGGGAACGTTATACAATGGATTTTGAACGTTAGCCGTGAAACTGTTTGGGCCTGTCCACCAGAAATCAGTTCCAATATCTGTACCAACTGATAACGATAAAGTAGTGTTGGCGCAAATAGGATTTGCTGCCGCTGCAATACTTGCCGTTGGAATTGGACTAATAAGAACAGTTGCAGATGGAGCTGAAGTTGCAGTTAAGCTTAACGGTGCACAAACAGTTTCTAACACATAATATAAAGTATTAGTTGTTAATGCAGCTGTAATATAAGTTGGAGTTGTAACGCCCGAACCACCTGTTGCAGGAGAGAAAGGGCCTGTTGGGTTGTTTGAAACCATCCACTGGTAGCTTGTACCACCTCCTGTACTTACGTTATTTGCAACTAAAGTAATGTTAGCGTTGTTACAAATGCTGTAAGATGTTGTTGCTATATTTCCTGAGCTTGCATTAGTACAAGTTGGTGCAGTAAATTCGTCAGCACCAATATCAGGAGTAGTTACGTTCCTTATTTGATTGTCAATATCAATAGTTATACCTGCAATTGGAGTACCAACGTTATCAATTATAGCATTTGTTGCTGGAACTAAATGCGCATCGTTTAAGCCAACAAAGTTTGGCATCACATTCATTGAGTTAACATTTTGACCAAAACTTGCAATTACCATAGCCATATTAGTTTGGTTGGTAGCAGCAATAAATGCTAAGTTAGCTTGAGCACCACCAGCAAAGTAGTCATTGTAATTTATATTGGTAAATACAGTTGCAGGAGCCGCTGAATAGATAGCGTATGTTTTAGACCCAGTTTGATTAGTGTAGTTAATATCTGAATAAAGAATATTATTTCTTAGATCAACATTGTTTGCACCTGAACCAAAATATATTGCTGAGCTTAATTCATTGGTTGTTGCTGCTAATACTGTTGAGCCTTGGTTAAGCGCTATTGAATTGTTTTGGATATTTACACCAACGCAAGTTCCAGAAGGAGCAACGCGTATACCTGAAATACCACCCGCTGTAAATGAACTCCATCCGTCACCTGTACAATCAGAGATCATGTTGTTTTGGATAGTGATGTTAGCAACCGGACTATTCGGATTTACATCAATACCTAATCCACCATAACCACCTGTACCTGTATAATGAATACCTGTAATGGTATTTAAATTAACTGTAGCATTTCTAACACCGGCATTTAATTCAACGCCCCAAACATAAGCGCTTGTTCCGGTTACATTAGTTACGGTATTGTTGATGATAGCTAGACCATCTGTATTATTTAAGAAGATCCCTTTTGATCCAATGTTTGCTGTTGAAGAAACAATTGAGCCAACAAGGTTGTTGCTGATATTCCAGTTATTGTTACCTGCTGCAAGTGTTGTTGTACTTGAGGCGTATATACCATGAAACGCTGCGGTGATGGTGTTGCCTGAAATTGTAGTGTTATCGTTGTCAATACCACCGGTAGTACCGGGAGTTGCGGCATCAACACCTGCAAGAATACCAAATTTAGTGCCTGTGTTCCCACTAGCTTCAATATACATGTTCTTTAAACCTGAAGTATTATTACCAGGTCCTACTAAAGAAGTACTTGCTAACCAGAATACTGCTGAAGTTCCTGTATTAGGGTTATAAACACCTAATGAACTTCCGCCTGTATTTATACCGTCGAACGTTATGAATTGTGAGTTCAAGAATTTAATAGTTGTATTAGCAGTTGTTGAACCGCTAATTGTAACACCTAATGCAGGAGCAGGAACAACCAATAATGAGTTGGTAGCATTGGCGTATGGGTTATTATTGAATACAACTGGGAATGTTTCGTTGGTAGAGTAGTTAGGATCGATCAACACATAAGTAACCGGACCAGCTAAACAACTGTTATTGTAAACTTGTGAAGCTTGAGTTAATGTAGTAAAGTTTCCTGTTGCACCAACTGAATAAGATCCGGCTAGTGTTCCAACAATTGCAAATGTGCTTGGTGTGGTTGGAGGTGTGATGATGTTGTTTACGTCAGTACCTGTAAAACCTGGTGAAGGCATAGAGGCAAGGTTTGGAGTGCTTGCAATATCTTGTGCAACTGTGAACCATGAAATTACGTCACCAATAACAGCGGTGTAACTCATACTAAACGTATAAACACCATTCTGTTGATTACCGGAAGTTAAAGTTCCTTGCGTACTTACAAGTGGATTAGCATTTACCTGATAATAAACACGAGGTAATAATGTTCCGTTTGCTACACCACTAATGTCGGTAATATTCATTGTATAAGTGCGTGACGTAGTATTACAATTCGGACTTGTAAAACCAGTTGCCAAGAACGAAGGAGGTAAAAGATCAGAGCTAAGCATGTAGTTGCCTTCCCAAGCACCGATATCGGGAGTACCGGCATTTCTAACCGTTCCAATATAGTCGTCAGTGATACCGGCAACAGCAGCTCCACCACTTTCAATTTGAGTTGGAACACTTGTGCTGATATTTAAAAAATTTGGATTACTACCAACTGTACTTACAAAAGGAGGATTTTCTGTTACAGAAACCGCGTCTCTTGGAGTAACAACTGTTTTATACGCGCCCAAAGTTTGTTGCGGCGTTGTACCATCATGATAAATTAAATTAGAAGCAGATGGTGTTCCAGCATAAAATAAGTTGTTGTTTGAGGTATTCAAGAATGTAGTAAGTGTTGCCGAACTTCTTCTGTAAGCAACAGCAAATTCTGTTCCTGTTGGTGTACACTCATTCACAAAAATATTATTTCTTAAGTTAACGTTTGGTGTAGTAGAAGCATAAATGGCATTTGAACCAAAATTTAAACCTGTACTAGTACCACTCATGTAAACTGAGTTATAATATAGATTGATATTTGTTCCTCCGGCAATATAGATACCGTTTAAGCGATTAATACCTGTTGATGATGGTGTAGCAATACTTCCAATTAAGTTATTGTAAATGTTGCTTGTTGGAGAAGTAGTAGCGTATAGTCCGTATAGTGCTCCTGTTGTTCCATTTTGAGTAAGATCATAGATCTTATTTTTAAAATAATTTAAACCAGCACCACTTGAACCAATATAACTTCCATAAAGCGAAGAGGCTCCTCCATTAGATGTTAAACCACTAATAGTATTGGTATAAACACTTGCGGGATAGTTTGGTGAGGCAATGGTGCTAATGTATAAGCCGTAAGTAGTTCCGTTAGTTGTAATATTACTGATAGAGTTATTAAATACAGAAGAACCTGAAGTAGAACTTCCATCGCCTAAATAATTGCAAAACATCATATAAGAAGTTCCTGAATTGCTATAGGTGATATTAGAGATCGTGTTACTCGCAATGGTCTTTCTTGGATACGGTGATGTGGCGCCATCGGAAGTATAGATACCATAAAATGTACCAGTACCCGAAATTGAAGCGGTAATATTTGAGAACAAGTTATTTGTAAATGTTTGTGTACTTGTTGGTAACGATGACGCTCCTGAATAATAACAATACATGGTTCCTGCAGCTGCGTTACGCGTTACATTAGTAATGGTATTATTGTTAACCGACAAAGCAAACTGAGTGCTGGTGCTATTGTACATATAATACTCTGTTCCCGAATGATTGAGAGTAAGATTGTTCCATAAATTGCTATTGATAGAATTCACGTAACAACTTGCCGTATTGTAAACAAAATAAATAATTCCAGTTCCGATAACGTTGTGGTTATAGTTGCTAAAATTATTATTACTGATACTTAACGAGGTTGTTGTTGTTCCTGAACCATTGTAAACATTGTAAAGTGCACCTGAGTATGCAGTAGCTCCAGTATGATCAAAGCTTAGATTGTTATTATTCATATTAATGCTACTCGCAACAGCACCAGAATTGTATATCAAATACGTTGCCCCACTTGTTGCGCTTCGGGTATTGTTTGTAAATGTATTATTGCTTATAGATAAGTGCGCACAAGAAGCACCACTATTCCAAATACCATACCAAATCTGAGTTGTTGCTAACGAACTTGTACAGCCGGTGATAAGGTTATTGTTAATAGTTATTGTGTTATTGGCTGCTGTTGCACCTGAAAGGTTCTCGATACCTGAAGCTGAAGAAGTAGTTGCATCACTTTTAATAGTGATGGTATTATTATTTATAGTAGCGTTAGCGCTTAAAGCCGTACTTAATACAATACCTCTTAGGATATTTGTGTGGTTAAAGCCCGCGCCTGTATTACTATTAATAGTGTTATAAGATGCATTCACATCGTATTGAGCAAACGTTCTGATACCGGCAGCAGGTAAGGTTGCTGCTGTAGCGCCACCAAAATCAATGATCATATTTCCTGTTGTAGTAGAATTGCCTCCAACATCATTACCATAATCGGCAAAAGTAAATGGCGATACATCGGCAAAACCAATTAGGGCAACGCCAATGTTACAATTTTGAAGTGTATTGTTGTAAAATCTATTATTTGAATTTGAACCTGCCGCTGAAGTAATAGCTAATGCGGTAGTGTGTGCACTTG
>JAGPDW010000291.1:0-2704 GCA_018057345.1 Bacteroidia bacterium
GTTAAAACATTAAAAGGATAAAGAAAATCGAGAAAATTTTTAATTATCCTTTTTTCTTCATTTACATTTACGTTATCAGTATTTTTCATTAACATGAGTTAAGTCTTACTTTTTGCAATAAAAAATGATCCATGATCACCATCGCAGCCATACTTTCTACAATTGGCACAGCGCGTGGAACAACACAAGGATCGTGCCTTCCTTCAATTTGGATCTCGGTTTTTTCGCCTGCGTTATTTATAGTTGTTTGTGGTTTTTTTATAGATGCTACCGGTTTAAATGCAACATTAAAATAAATTGGCATACCATTACTTATTCCGCCTTGAATTCCTCCACTATGATTTGTTCGCGTTGTAACTTTTCCATCTTTTTGTTCAAACTCATCATTGAGTTGCGATCCTTTATAGATCACACTGTCAAATCCATTTCCTATTTCAAAACCTTTTACTGCATTAATGCTTAACATAGCTTTGCCAAGTTCGGCGTGAAGTTTATCAAATACAGGTTCTCCTAAACCAATAGGCGTATTTTCAATTACACATTGAATAATTCCGCCACACGTATCGCCTTCGTCGCGTAACTTTTCAATATGTGCAATCATTTGTTGAGCAATGTCTTTATCAGGACAACGTACAATATTACTCTCTGCCATTTTTATATCGAAGGCCGTATGTTCACCAATTAATTTTACCGTACCAATTTGTTTTACAAAAGCATTAATTTGCACGCCGTATTGCATTAAATATAATTTTGCAATGGCTCCGGCAACAACGCGCGCAATAGTTTCACGCGCACTACTTCTTCCGCCACCTCTGTGATCGCGAATGCCATATTTCTTTTCGTAAACAAAATCAGCATGACTTGGCCTATAAACATCTTTTAATTTTGAGTAATCTCCACTCTTTTGATCGGCATTTTTGATCATAAAAGCTATTGGAGTACCAAGAGTTTTACCCTCAAAGATCCCTGATACAAACTCAACTGTATCATCTTCTTTGCGAGGACTAGAAATATTTGATTGCCCCGGTTTTCTACGACTCAATTCGGCTTGAATGAATGTTTGATTAATTTCCAATCCTGCTGGGCAACCATCAATAATGCCTCCGATCGCAACTCCATGGCTCTCGCCAAAAGAGGTTAGTCTAAAAATATGCCCAAAACTATTACCTGCCATAGATGCAAATATAGTGATAGTTTGGTAATGAATAGGTTACAATGGATATTTCAAATAAAGGTTATACCTCCTTTTTTGAGGTTAATGCCGCATAAAATAAATTTATTTAGCCAGGCAACGTTTTTACTATTTCTTTATCTTTAATATATGAAACGGTACATTTTTATTGCATTTCTAAGCTTTCTTATCAATTTTCAGATAAAAGGGCAATGTAATGCGCTTTTTAGTGATAGTACCTCTGCATTCCCATGTGGTGTAGTTCAGTTCACCAATTTATCAACTGGAACCAATAGCTTTACAAATTATAGCTGGAGTTTACCCGGCGCCCTTACAGCAACTTCCAACATACCAAATCCAACAGCCACTTACACTGCAAATGGTACTTACACGGTTTGTCTATCCATTTTTAACGCCAGTCCAACCTGCAGTAGCAGTATTTGCCAAACACTGTCTATAAACTGTTTTTCTTTATCGTGTACTGCCAATTTTGTTGATTCGAATTGTGTAGTTAACGGAAGTGTTGCGCAAATGTCATTTTTTAATACATCTCCTAATACTAATACTTCATCTGTTTATAATTGGAATTTTGGAAACAGCACCACTAGCAGTCAACAAAACCCTACGGCTACTTTTACAGCGAATGGTATTTATACGGTTTGTTTAACTTATACAAACACATCACCTTCATGCACCGCTAGCATTTGTCAAACAGTGAATATAAGTTGCGTTCCGCCACCGCCAACACCAACGTGTCAGGCAAACTTTACAAATTCACCTTGCAACAATGGGCAGATGACATTTTTTAGTACATCAACGGGTACAAATAATTCAACTTCTTATACTTGGTATAGCAGTCCACCACCAAGTGGCCCACCTGCGCCATACACGGCCACCGTTTGTTTAACGATGATGAATAGTTTGCCAACATGCAGTAGTTCTGTATGCAAAAATATACTGGTTGATTGTGCAGGTATAGGATTTGAAGAGTTTATAGTTGAGGACAATAAAGTCAAGATCTTTCCAAACCCAAGTAATGGTTTGTTCAACTTAGACATTAGTCAGATCAATTTGAATTCTTCTTCTTTCCAAGTTAAGATTTATAATATCCTTGGTGAATTGGTTCATCAAAGCCTAAATGAAGTTCAGCAAGGACGATCAAACAACGAGATCGACCTTCAAAGTTTACCTAATGGCGCTTATTATCTTCGAATGAATGCTGATAATAAGGCATGCTCAGCCAAGCTGATCATTACAAAATAATTCCATTTTAAACCACTAAGACACTTAGAACACAAAGTTGCACTAAGCCAACAAGGTTCTTTGTGAAAAACTCTTTGTGGTCTTCGTGGTTTCTGCCTCTAACGACGAAAGTTTAATTTTTATGTTTAGATTTGTGTTGTGACTAAACTACTTCTTAAAAACATAAAAACTCTGGTACAGGTTCGCAAGAATGCTCCCGCTAAATTAAGCGGAAAAGAAATGAGCGAATTGCCTTGCATTGATAATGCTTGGATGGCTTGTGAAGATGGT
>JAGPDW010000122.1:0-9334 GCA_018057345.1 Bacteroidia bacterium
ATTTGGAGTTGGGAAAGTCATTCCTGCGTTTGGAGACCACTGATAATACTGGGCGCCTGAACCAAATAATGTTGAACTAGCACCATAACATATTTTTGGAGCTGAAGTAGATAAATTAAATAGTGGACGAGGGACAACAGCAATTGTAATTGCGGTAGTACCCGAGCAAATACCATTTGAACCTATTAATGTATAAAGTGTTGTTACAGCCGGATTAGCAACAACAAAATTTGAAGTTGTGCTACTCAAACCTATAGAAGGGCTCCATTGATAATTAAAAGCGCCATTTGCATTAATATTAGCTTTATCACCTTCGCAAATAAGTGTTTTGTCGGCAACAGCCATTAAGTTAGGTAAAGGAATCACAGATACTTGCTGGACAGCAGAAGCAGTACATGTATTTAATTCTCCTATTACTAAGTAGCCTGTGTTCATCAAAGGAGTTGCTATAACGCTTGGGCCATTTGTCATATTAAGTGAATTAGCAGGTGACCAAGTATAATTTGCAGCGCCATTTGCATTTAATGTTAATACAGAACCTGCACAAATTGTTGCATTAGGAGCCGAGATAGTTACGGTAGGATTTGCCACCACAGTAACTGTTGCAGTTTCGGTGATACTATTACAATTTAAACTAGAGCCAATTACGCTGTATACTGATGTTATTGTTGGAGTAGCAATAACTGTAGCAGCTGTTGGTGAACTTAATGTATTGAAAGGATTCCATGCATAAGTAGAAGCACCACTTGCTACTAACGTTGCACTTGTGCCATCACACATACTTGCAGATGTTACTGCAATAATTGGATTTGGAATTGATCCTACTGTGAAAGTTGCCATGCTTGTACAACTTCCAATTGTTCCAATTATAGAACCAGTTCCAATTGGTTGATTAGGAATTGACGTTGCAATTACTTGCGAACCTGAAGTTGCATTAGGAGTGATACCGGTAATACCTATCCAAGTATAAGTTGTTGCACCAACCGCGTTTATTGTAAGCGTATTTGGAGAACCGTTAAAGTTATTCATACACATGGTAGGACTCGTAGGTGTTATAGCCATGGTTGGTGTTGGATTTACAACAATAGCACATGTGTTTGAAACAATAACATTCATAGCATCTGTAATGCTAATAGAATAAATTGTTGTTGCACTTGGACATATATTATGTGGGCCAGCTCCAGCGCCAATGTTTGGAGTCCATGTATAAGTATACGGACCAGTTCCGCCACTTGCTGTTGCAGTAAGCGCTGCACAATTACCCGAACAAATAGTTGGACTGTTTGCAATTACTTGAGGAGAGCAACTAATAACGCTCACTGTGTGAGTTAACGTGCTGCTTCCGCAAGCGTAAAATAAAATAAGATTAACTGAGAAAGTGCCAGTTGATGGATACGAGTGAGATGGATTTGCAAGAGCAGATGTGTTTAAAGGACCTGAACCGGGATCGCCAAAATTCCACGAATAACTTGTGATAGCATTTGCTGCAGCTGCACAACTTATTACGTTAACTGTTGGAGAGGTAAAGTTCACATTCAAACAATTTACCGTGCTAGTTATAGGCGGTGGTGGTACTTGAAAATACGTTGAGATAAAATTTGGTAACCCAGCACCGGCATTTTTTCCATTTAACGAAACACCGGCATCCACATAGCCGCAACCTACTCCTGCTATGTTTGGATTATTAATAACACCTAACCAAGGCGCCTGACTTCTTGATATATAAATTTTTCCATCAGCACCCATTTGTAAAGCTCCAACGTTGTTTGCCGAAGTTCCGATGAGAACTGTAGATGCGATGATAGCTGCTGGAGAACCGGCGCAAAGATCAACTTGATGAATTCTATTCGGGCTATATGTTCCAAAATAAACTTTAGAATTATCACCTGAAAATTCAACTCCATAAGCTTGGGAAAAAGCAGGATTATTAATGGTTATAGGATTAGTAACAGCTCCTGTGCTATTATTGAAATCAAGGATCTCTAAAAAACCATTGATATAAACACCATAAGCTAATTTAGCTCCGTTGAAAGACGCTTTTAAATAACCAATTCCGGGACTAGGATTGTTTGATCCAACATTTGAAATAACCGGAGCTGCACTTACGCCAGCTGCAGTAACTAAGTAAGCTCTGAATCCATTTGTTCCATCATGACTAATAACCCAAATGTCAACTCCATTACAGTGTCTAACTGCTGTACATTTTTCGGAGTTGTTTTGATATAAGAATGTATTTTTTACAGTAACCGAACCATTAGTCGCGCAAAGATTCATGTCGATCGTTGAATATCTGAATCCTCCGTTAAATAATGCAACAGAAAATAAATAATAAATATTTGGTGCTCCCGGTCTTTGAACAATAACCCCAGATTGTGTTGATGAACCGTTTCCTAATAAACCTGTACCATTACACATTACAGCATGTAATTTATTCCAAACTGTTGATCCATCGGTATAAAACTGAAGATTACCTGCAGCGTCTGATATAGTTGCAACACCTTCAAGTGTGTTGGTTAAACCATTGGTTACTGCAACAGGAGCTCCGCCACTTGGGAAGTTAACTCCGGCACCATATCCAAAATACCAGTACCACGATTGTCCTTGTCCAACGCAATTTAAACTTGCTACTAACAGGAAAATTTGAAGTGTTCTCTTAATAAATTTCATTTCAATGATTTTGATGAAGCTAAAGTAGTCTAAGCCAAGGGAAAAAGCCCCAATTTTCAATAACTGCCACGCAGGCTTCACTCATTTAAGGGTCGAACCTGTTAAAAATCGATGAATTTTAACATTTTAGGGGCTGTTTTAGCGGATTTTTTAGACGAAATAAGTGATTTATTGATGGTTTGATCGCTCATACAAATTATGTTATCGTTGCTTCTCCACAGCGCTATTTTATGATCTCATATTCGGGCTTTTCATCATGATTGCGCGCATAATGCTTATGATTTGCATTAGAGATCTTTCCTGATATCTTATTTACCTCATAGTAGGAGTGTGTTGACCAATCATCCATTTCAACATAATAGGAAGTTAACTTTTCAGTGATCGTCATTGTATTTCCATCATCAATCTTATTATCCTTTAAATGTCCAATCTCATCGCTTTTATTTATAGCGTCAAAAACGAATTGAATCTTCTTTTTTTCTTTGCCGGTGAATTTATGATATTTTGGTTCGTCACAACTTCCCTGGATGCCACCACCGGTGCCACTCCCCGCTAAAGCCACCGAATAATGATGGTAGTAACACGAACCATCTATAAGCACAACGGAAAGAGCGAATTCAACCACTAATCTATCTTTGTAGGCCTTTACAACTACCCTATCATATCCTTTAGGGTCAAATGCCGATTCATTAACTTTGTATACAGCAAGTTTTATCAACGAATCTCGCCCTAATTTTTTTAGTGAATCAATTTTGGCTTTTTCTTGAGCGAACAAAAAACTTTGACATAAACACAAAAGTATAATGCTAAGTTTTGATTTCATGAATTGATGTTTAGAGTTTGATTCCTATAACGGTAACGTCGTCTATCTGCTCCAGATCACCTTGCCACGACATAAACAATTTATCCAGTTTTTCTTTTTGCTCGTGTAATGGAAGTTCGAACATACTAACTAAATGTTGCTTTAGTTGAGACGACATGAACTTCTTACCTCTTGATCCCCCAAACTGATCGGCATAACCATCGGTGAACAAATACATAATATCACCTTTTTGCGCCATGATCTCGTGATGGGTAAATGGTTTCATACTCGAATAATATCCTACAGGCTGTTTATCCCCTTTGTATTCATACATTTTTACTTTACCGTCTTTTGCCGAAACCAAACATGCCGAATTATTAGCGCCTGAGAAATGGATCTTGATCATATCATTCTCGGGTTTTTTAAAAATGGAAATCAACGAAACATCCATTCCATCCTTACCGCCGGTTTCTAATTTATCAGGGTTAAGCGCTTCAATAATAATTCTACGGATCTCTTCCAATATCTCTGTTGTATCAATATATGTTCGTGAACGTGATATCTCATTCAGTATACTTATTCCTACCAAACTCATAAATGCGCCCGGAATACCATGCCCTGTGCAATCGGCACATACCACAAGTGTTCTGTCATGCATTTCAAAGGCCATGTAAAAATCACCACTTACAATGTCACGTGGCTTAAATAAAATAAAGTGCTCTTTTAGTAATTTACTTATCACTTTTTCGGAAGTGATAAAACTCCTTTGAATACGACGTGCATAATTTATACTATCAGTAATGTTTTGGTTCTTCTCAGCGATCTCCAAATTCAGATGTTGCAATGTTTCATTTTTCTCTTCAATGATCTCATTTTGCTTCAAGATCTGAAAATTGGCCGCCCTTATTTTTACGTATGAATAAATTCCTGTTAGAATAATAGCCGCTATTAATCCGTAGAACCACCATGTGCGCCAAAAAGGGGGTGCAATCTCAAATTTAAATATCACCGGCTCTCTATTCCATACGTCTTCACCGTTGCAAGCGTAAAGAATGAATTCGTATTTACCTGGAGCAATGTTAGGATAAGATGCATCAGTTTCATCTGAATAGTGCCATTCGGTATCAAACCCTTTGAGCATAAACTTGTACGATACTTTTTCGGGTGCCGTTAAACTTACGCCAATGAAATTAAATGTGAGGTAATTTTTATCGTAAGGTAATTCCAAGTTATATGGAATATCTCCGGCACTTACCGAATCGGCATACTGATCCCAATCTGTTTCTCGGTAAAAAAGATCGATATGTTTTATCTTGGTTATAGGTTCAAGTGTATTATCACTATCGTATTCCTGTTGGTAGATCACAAAACCTTTTGAGCATCCAACGCAAATCCGATCATTCTTATCAATGATCATACAATTTTGATTGCATACCTGACCGGCAAAACCGTAATCGCCATCATAATACCTCAACTTATGATCGCCCTCGATATTGATCTTAACAACACCACCCGACACACCGGCCCAAATATGGTGGTTGTGATCTTTCACTATTGAATAAACATCAGGCGAGGTGAGCGCTAATTTTGAAGTTATATTTACAAATTTGCCGTTCTTGGTAACCAAAGCTCCAACACTTGTTGCAAGCCAAATGTTATCGTTCTCATCAAAAATAATATTCTTTACTCGACAAGCAGGTAAGCCATCTTTTTCGGTATAATGTTTTACTGTTTTTCCATTATAAAAGAACAATCCATCGTCGGTACAAAACCAGTAATTTCCTTTTTGATCCTGAACGATCTTACTTACATAGGTTTTAGGTATTCCAATATCCCTACGTGGTTCGATCACTCCATCCTTTAACTGTGCAACGCCAACTTGAGTTCCAAGTAAGATATCTCCCTTACTATCCACCAAAATATTCACAACCGAATTCATTCGATCTTCTTTATCCTTGCAGTTGTAACGGTTAAATTTTTCTCCACCTGTAACAATTAAACCATTTGCAGTACCCATATAGAATAGGTCCTTACCATCGTGTGTAATTCCCCATATCTCTGAAACACCCGCGGCAAGTTGTTTATTAATATAGTTCTTTGTTTTCCCATTTTTTAATTTAGTTAAACCACGCTTTGTTCCTAACCAATATTCTCCGTTACCACTATTTTGATCTACAGCTTGTATCTCATCGGCCAACAAGCTGTCTTTTGTTGTGTATATGTAAAAACGTTCACTTGCCAATTTAGAAACTCCACCTTGATCGGATGCAAACCACATGTTAGATTCCCTATCTTGAAATATGTCCCAAATACTATTATCAACTAAGCCATTCTGTTTTTTGAACAGAGTATAAGTGCCGTCTTTTTTCTGTTTGATCAATCCATGACTAGTGCCTAACCATAACGCATTGTTCCTATCCTTAAAACAATTATAATAAGTTATTGTAGTATCCAAATTTGCCGGATTAATAAGATCGAATTTGCCATCCACTAATTCGAATAACCCTTCGCCGCTGCAGATCCATATGGTATTATGACCTACCTCCATCACCGAAAAAACCATGTCATTACTTAAACCATCTTTGGTTGTGTAATTGAGTGTGATGTTACCGTCATTCTTGAATACACCTGCACCCAAACTACTGCACCATAAATTCCTTTGGCTATCTTTCATCACACGAAAGATAGATGAGGTATCTAGTTTAGCATCTACATGTAATTTCCCGCAAATAGAATCCTTAAATGTTGAGATACCTCTACTTGTTCCTAACAAAGCCACACCATTCTCGTCAAACATAATAGAGAATATTCGGTTATGACTTAAGCCTTCTTTGGTTGTGTAATTTTTAAAACGCGCTGATTTTGATTTAGCATGACTAAAAGGATCAAACACTGACAATCCATTATTTGTACCAATAAGGATCCTTCCCTTTTTATCCTTTGCAATTGAAAAAACAACATTATCGGCCAAACCATCCTTAACAGTTAAATACTCGCTCGACTTACCATCAAATCTTGTAATACCACCGCCGCTTGTTCCAAACCAGATCACTCCATCGTCACCCTGAAAAATTGAAAGAACTTGTTCGTTAGACAAACCGTTATTGATGGTTAAATTAGAGAATGGGTATGTTTGTGCATTAACATAAAAAGTCAAAAACAAAAACAGTGCACAAGCTAATTTACAAAGGTACTTACCCATTGATACATGCCTTTTAAAAGGTGCATCTAAAATAGACATATTGTAGGATATATAATACACAAAATACCAAATATATATACATTTGGCACATAAAAAAACGCCCGAAATTATTCATAACGGGCGTTTTTTAAAGTGAATTTTTTTACTGTTCAATGATCTTTATAACATCGGTTTTATTACCTACGGTTAGCTTTACAAAATATACTCCCGCACTATAATTCAGTTTTTTAGCGCTAAAACTGTATGTATGTGTTCCTGCTTGTTTTGTACCGCTATCAAGGGTTTGTATCTTTGCGCCAAGCACGTTGTATACTTCCAATGTGATATCATCAGATTGTGGTAAATTCAATACGATGGTTGAATTTAACGTGTAAGGATTTGGATAAGCGGTCATAAAACCACCTTGTGAATTTTTAAGTTCTTTTACGCTTATAGCAAAGTTGAATGGGTGTATAGAATCTGTTCCAACTGTAAAATCTAAGCCGGTAACCGAAGATGTACCACTTACGTTAAAACTATAAGTTCCTGTCATGTGCATTCCCGGAATATCAACAAACAATACATAACCACCATTTTCCAATGCGCCAAGATCAAACTCTCCATTAGGGTCTGTTACCATGGTGCGCGCAGTACTTGAACCCGGATTACGCTTTACAACAATACCTACACCCGGAATTGGGTTGGATGCCATGCTTGCATGCGCACTGCGTTGTATGCCTAAGTTAAGATTCAATTGCCCGTGAAGATTATTATTTCCAGCAGGTGTTGGATGGAATCGCACGTGAATCTTATGACCAGGTGAAGTTAATGTTGTTGTGATGATAGATGTTGCATCGATCCAATTTGTGGTATCACCAAAATAAGTTATCAATGCGTTTGGATAAACGGATGGCGTAGGACGAACAGCAATGCGGTATTCTCCATAAGGAATGCTATCGAATTTATAATTTCCACTTCCGTCTATTTGCGTTTTTGCAAGAATATCTTGTCTTACAAAATTCGAATTCTCGCGATACAAATAAGCTTCGCCGCTAGTAATCGGTGTTGCTTCGGTGGTGCTCGTATAAACGGTTCCTGTTATAGAACCGAAATCAACCGGCATAGTATACCAACCATAATCTACAACTGTATTAGCAGCATTTGCCGACAAATACATTAAATAAGCCGAACCAAAGGTGTTGTTGCGGAAGAAGTGATATACAGTAGAGCTACTCGGAAATGCTCCCGCAGACACGTAATTCCCATCGTGCGGAGGCCAATCTACAAAAATGCTATCCAGTGTTGCATGTAATTCTTTAACGCATGCAACATTGTTATAAGTTCCATTAGGAAGTTTTAAAGTTCCCCATGAAGTATAGGTCAACGTTTTTATTTTTCTGTCTTTGATCTTTACTCTTTGACCACTAAAATTATTCGCGAAAAGAACGGCGTAAACAGTGTCCGTGTATGAATCCTGGTAAGTGATAAGGCTTGGCGCGAAGAACTCCTGCGGTGTGTTTATTATCGTTGAGTCAAACGCATTCTTAATATTATATCCTCCCTGGTTAAATAAACCGTTATAATTCACTTGCCAGTAATTGTAAAGTGAATCCGATGGATTTTGAAATGGTGTTCTTACAAACGTTGCGTGTGTTGCCGTCGGAAAATGACTATTGTAAGGTGTTTGCGATGGGTCAATGAATTTAAAACTGAACGTGTCACAAATATTTGTGAATTTACCATTAGCAAATGTGTAATCCCAGGTGATGTTAGTGCCAGTTGCCGGAACTGTCATATTTGTTGTGGTATCCCAAACTTGTTTAATAGACGTATTCTTCACTGGGTAATACGTTGCCTCGATAACTGGAGCCGTTGGTGTTTGTGCCAACACAACTGTTGACACTACTAATGCCGTAAGGGTAATTAATTTTTTCATTTTATTCTTTGTTTTATTTTATTCTTCAATTAATTTTATTACATCCGTTTTGTTTCCCACAGTCAGTTTTACAAAATAAATTCCTGAACTGTAATTTAGTTTTTTAGCGCTGAAATTATACGTGTAAGTTCCGGCGTTCTTCATTCCTTTGTCGAGTGTTTGTATCTTTGACCCAAGTACACTATAAACTTCCAGAGTGATATCATCTGACTCGGTTAAATTAACTGCAATAGTTGAATTTAACGTGTAAGGATTAGGATAAGCGCTCATAAACCCTCCTGCAGAATTTTTTAATTCTTTGATACCAATAATTGAATTGTTCGGATGGATCGAATCTGTTCCTGCTGTATAATCTAAGCCGCTAATAGTTGAGGTGCCGCTCACATTAAAGCTATACGTTCCCGTCATGTGCATTCCGGGAATATCTACAAACAATACATAGCCTCCATTCTCTAATGTACCAAGATCAAACTCTCCATTAGGATCTGTTACCATTGTACGAGCTGTACTTGAGCCCGGATTACGTTTCACAACGATACCAACACCCGGAATTGGATTTGACGCCATGCTTGCGATTGCACTTTTTTGCAATCCAAGATTCAACATTACTTGACCGTGTAAATTGTTTGTACCTGATGGCGCTTGGTGAGATTTCACATGAACGTTATGCCCCGGTGAGGTTAATGTTGTTGTTGTAATTGTTAAAGCATTGATCCAGTTTGTTGTATCACCAACATAAGTGATCATT
>JAGPDW010000292.1:0-2689 GCA_018057345.1 Bacteroidia bacterium
ATATAACCTTGTGCTCCTGCATTGAAGGAATAATTTTTTCCGTAAGGTAATACAATTTTATAATCACCATTATTTGGATTACTGCGTGCTATACCGGCTTCTTCTCCGCCAGGCAATAACTGATAAACGATGTTGGCATCAATGTACTGTTTTGTTTTTGCATTGATAACTTTCCCACTTACAAGTACAACAGGATTTGGTTTTATTTCATCCTTTAATTTGATACGAACTACATCGCTCCCGCCAATGGCATTACGCGTGCTTACCATGTAAGCATAATAACCAGATGCGGCAATACTATAATTGGCATCATCGCCAACTGTATTTATACTCGAACCTAAATTTACAGCCGGACTCCAATTTAACCAGGTATCATCTAAGCGTTTTGAGAAATAAATATCACGTTTGCCCAACCCTCCTGGCCTATCACTACTAAAATAAAGTGTAACACCGTCGGAAGCTAAAAAGGGGGTGTCTTCTTTAAAACTTGTATTAAAATTCTTACCCAAACTCATCGGTTTGGTCCATGATCCGTCGGGCTTTAAAAAGCTAACATAAATATCATTGAATTCGCTTTCTTTTTGCTCTGAGAAACTCAATAACAATGTTTTTCCATCATTAGCATAATATGATCCAACATAAATTCCGTTCACCATATCATCATATCCTTTTAATTTAATTTTTTCAGGCATACTCCATCCACCTATAATTCGTTTTGTAAAGGAGAAACCCAAACCGCTAGTTACCTGTCCATCTTTGTAAGTGCCCTTTACAAGCATGGTATTTCCATCAGGAGTGATGCCAACCACTTTGTTCACACTATAATTATTAAATGGAGCTCCCATGTGTTGCGAATATCCCCAAGCGGTATCTTTTGCATTCCACTCTGCATACCAAATATCTTCACTTGAATTTGCAAAATAATTTTCGGGTGCGCCAGAGCGGATCATGAATAATGTTTTTTCATCAGGTGAAATAATGGGCGCGATCTCTTCATACACTGAGTTCACTTTCCCACCAAGGTTTCCCGATTCGCCTGGTCTTAAGCCTTTCATTAGTACGCTTATGTCCTTTTTTACATTCAATACATTTATGTTCTTCTTGTCAAAACCAACTTCAAAGTTAGTAGCGGTTGCATCTTCTGTTTTTGCAAACTCAGGATTATTGGTGTTGTACTTTTTTATGATCTCTTCAAATGTAAATTTTGTGTCGCCATCAAAAATACCAACGGCATCGATCTGCGGTTCTACTTTAGCTGTGGCGCCGCTTATTTTGATCTTGATGGTCTTTATTTTTTTTGTACGCTCAGGTATATTAATTGTAAATAAGCGATAAGATGTATTGGCCGGTGATGCAGGTTTTTCGTATACAGGCGTTCCGGTTCCTTCCTCATCGAGCAATTCTATTTTTACAATACTACCGCAAGCATTATTTTCTATGATGAAGATCTGTTTAGCCTCTTGTGGCGTTTTAAGATCTAACCACAATTGAGCATTCTTTTGATTATTGGCCGTTGCGCAGCGTTTACTTAATGCTCCATAAGTTTTCGCATCAGGTGCGCCCGTAGCCATTCGCGCATTGAACTGATCTTTATTTGTTATCTCTGTATCGTAATTAATGGCAAAAGCCCATTGGATCTCTTGGCCTTTTGAAATTACTGAGAAAAGAATGAACAAGAAAAGAAATATGGTTCTATGAGTTGTCATAAAAATTAAATTTTAAAAAGCCTCACCGAATGGTGAGGCTTTATGAATACAATTAAGATTACTTCTTTTGGGCTTTTGCTAAGTCCTTTTGTAAATAAGTTCCGATCTTGTTAGCACAACCGTTGATCATATTATTGTAAGCTGTTACATTCATCTTGTCGTTCTCTGTCTTTTTAACTTCGTCCTTAATTTTTGGATTGATAGCTAGGCCCTTTTTAAATGCCATACGAACGCCGCAATAGAACAAACCTTTGCTATAAAGATTATTATCTTTTTTACCTTCCTTTAATGGTGTTGGATTTGGCCCTAATAAATGCATATTAACGGCACACATCCAAAAACGGGTACGCGACCATTTAGAATCTGCCAATTGCGTATTGAAAATAATAAGAACGGCATCCACTTCTAAACTCTTGCAAAGATCATAACCTACTGATTCTATCAATTGCCCGTCGTTACTTCCATTTAAATTTGTTGGACCAACAGCTTTTTTATCAGCATCAGCAATATCGTTCTTATTTATTTTTACCAATTTAAATCCATCTGCCGGCTCATCCATTTCAATGGTAGTACCAAGATTACCTGATTTTTTTGCCCATTTGGTAAATTTCTCACCTATTTTATTTGCGGTAGTATGCTTCACCACAAAATCATTGTACGCTTGTTTTTTATCATCATCAGTTAAAAATTCTGATGGTGTTAAAATATCAATGCCATAGGTTTTAAAAGTTGACTTAAGCCCATCTATGCTTTGCTTATAAAAGTCGTTTGCAAATGCAACTCCATTTGCACTTCCTGTATTTGTTGTATTATATGATTTACCGGTTGAGTTGGAGCCACTTACTTTAGTTAAGCCCGGATCATCAATATAAAATGATACAAGCGCCACGCGTTTTGGCATTTTCCCTAAGGCGGCCATATCAACGCAAAAACCTCTTCCTGTTGAGCTTATTTTGGCTCGGTTAAAATCATACTTAGCTTTC
>JAGPDW010000012.1:0-31709 GCA_018057345.1 Bacteroidia bacterium
TGATGCAATTTGAATTACCAAACGCCGAGAGTTCGATCATAAAAGTGATCGGTGTTGGCGGCGGCGGAAGCAACGCTGTAAACCATATGTTCTTGATGGGCATTAAAGGCGTTGATTTTATCGTAGCAAATACAGATAGACAAGCGCTTGAAAAAAGCCCGGTTAATCACAAGATTCAATTAGGAAGCAATCTTACAAAAGGATTGGGCGCAGGCTCTATACCTGATGTTGGACGCGATGCAGCCATTGAATCTATTGACGAGATCAGAGCCTATTTAACTGAAAATACGCAAATGGTATTTATCACAACCGGTTTAGGTGGTGGTACAGGCACAGGAGCGGCTCCGGTAATTGCTAGCATTGCACGTGAGTTGGGAATACTTACAGTTGGTATTGTTACGTTACCTTTTATGTTTGAAGGTAAAAAACGTAAAACACAAGCCGATGCAGGTTTAGAAGAAATGAAAAAATATGTTGATACACTTTTAGTGATCAGCAACGATAAATTACGCGAGATCTACGGTAACTTAAAAATGAGCGAAGCATTTGCTCATGCTGATGATGTATTAACTGGTGCTGCAAAAAGTATTGCCGAGATCATTAGCTTACATATGCACATTAACGTTGACTTCAACGATGTGAAAACTGTAATGAAAGACAGTGGTGTTGCTATAATGGGTAGTGCTGTTGCCAGCGGCGAAAAACGTGCGTTAAAAGCTGTTGAGGGTGCATTGAATTCTCCTTTATTAAATGATAACGATATCAGCGGTGCTCGCCATGTATTATTGAACATTATGAGCGGTAGTGATGATATTGATATGGACGAATTTGGTGAGATAACCGACTTTATTCAGGAAGCTGCCGGTGGTACAGCCGAATTGATTACAGGTTATGGCACTGATGCATCTTTAGGTGATAGCGTAAGTGTTACCATTATTGCTACAGGATTTAAATCACGCCCATCTCAAAGCTTTGAAGCTTCTTTTTATAAAGAAAGAAAAGTGGTTGACTTGAATGAAACAAAAACTGAAGAAGTTACTGCTCCGGTTAACGACGTTAAAGAAGAAGAACCATTTGTATTCGTTAAGCAAGAGATCATTGAAGAAAAAGAAGTTAGTTTTGAGGTAACTGAAACAAACTTAACGGATGACGAAGGCAATATAGAAGCTACAAATATTGAGATCACCGAAACAAAAGAATTTACCTTTACAACTATTAGCGAAAGCTCTGAAACTCCGCTAAATGAAATAAAAGAGGAATCAGTTTCAGAAACTCCGAATATTGTAGCAGAGATATCTCGCGAAGAGCAGATTAAATTAGCTCAGGAGCGTATTAGGAAACTGAAAGAGATCACCTTGAAAATGAAAAGCCCTGAAGGCTTGGCTTCTTTAGAAAAAGAAACAGCATTCTCAAGAAAAAACATCAATTTAGAGAACAAGAACTATTCGCAGGAATCAAATGTTTCTCGCTTTACATTAAGTGAAGGTGATGATAAAAAAGTGGAGATCCGCCCGAATAACTCTTTCTTACATGATAATGTAGATTAAGAAACACAAGGTTAGTTTTAGGAAGGAGGCCTCGAGATAATTCTCGAGGCTTTTTTACATTTAAATAGCGTCAAATAAAAAAGGTTTCTCAAATACCGAGCGAGCGGACCTCGCTATTCTACTTTCTTACTACGTTATAAAGTTAACAACAGATTGTCTAAACTCCTCAACATCACAGAAAATGTTAACTAAAGTGACTGAGTTGATTTTGGGCCAGAAATAAAACACTAGTGATTTATTGTTCGATTTTATAATTTTGACTTGTGGAATAATTTGAAATGGCTTAATTTAGACTAAAATGACATAATGAAGAAGTTTTACGTTTTTATACTTTTCTCTCTTTCTATATTTTTTGTTTATTCACAAAATCCATTTCAATTTTGCTTGAAGCCAATTAACCACACGGGGAGTGGACTTACTACTCCTCGAGGAATTACATCTGGTGATTTTAATGGCGATGGGAAGATAGATTTGGCAGCAGCAAATCAGGATGCAAATAATGTTTCGGTTTTGCTAGGTACAGGCACGGGAACTTTTGCTACAATAGTAAATTATGGTGCTGGGGCTTCAGCTTGGGGTATTACCTCTGATGACTTTAACTTGGACGGTAAACCCGATTTAGCTGTAGCAAATTGGAGTGGAAGTAATATATCTATTTTACTTGGAACAGGAACTGGTAGCTTTGCTGCGGCTTTAAATTTTACGTTGGGGTATAATCCAAGAGAAATTATCTCAGCCGATTTTAATTTAGACGGAAAACCCGATTTGGCAACAACTTGTTTTGGCGGAACCAACATATCGATTTTTCTTGGAGCAGGAACCGGCAGCTTTAGTGCACAGGTGGATTATGTTGTGGGTTCTAGTCCATGGGGATTAATTTCTAGCGATTTTAATGGAGATGGGAAGCTGGATATAGCAACCGCTAATTGGGGTGGAAATAATGTTTCAATTGTACTTGGCACAGGATTGGGAACTTTCAATAGTGCTATCAATTTCTCTGTTGGAAGTAACCCTCAAGGCATTGCTTCCTCAGATTTTAACGGAGATGGCAATGCCGATTTAGCCGTAACTGATTACGCTGTGGTTGGTACTTCAAACGTAGCAGTTCTTCTTGGTACAGGAACTGGTAGTTTTGGGGCAGCAACCTATTATTCTGGAGGAACGAACTTTGGTGCGATTACATCTTCAGACTTTAATGATGATGGAAATTCCGACTTGGCAGTTCTTGATTTTGGAGGGGGTGGAGGGATGATTTTTAAAGGAAACGGCACTGGTAGTTTTTCTTATGAAAAAAGCTTTTCGGCTTCAGCAGGCTCTAAAATTATTTCCACAGATTTAAACAGTGACGGTAGGTCGGATTTGGTTTCCACTGCCTATAGTCAGTATATTATTCCAATCTTACTCAACGTACCCCCACCCACAATAACTGTTACAAGCAGCAATCCTATTCCGTGCATAGGAGATTTAATAACTTTCACAGCTTCGGGTGCAAACACATACGCTTGGAGCGACAACGGAGTAACAACGTCAAGTATTTATCCTTCAAACAACATAGCTGGTTTTATTGCAAGCAATACTTCTACGTATGCAGTTGTAGGCATAAATTCGGTAACAGGATGTACCGCAAGCACTATAGCGCAAGTAAGCGTTTCTTCATGCGCAGGGATTCCTACAACTAAAGGACTAGAGCCACTTAGCATTTTCCCTAACCCTGCCACCAACGAAATTAAATTTAAGATTCCTTATGAGGAGAAAGTAACCATAGAAATTTACAATCTAGTTGGGCAATTAGTTTTACGAAGTGAAAATTGTGATAACCTCCAAAGATATGATGTATCCAATTTAAGCGAATCAGTTTATTTCTATAAAATAATCAGTAAGAATAATTTTCATTTGGGGAAGTTCTATAAAATAATTAATTGATTACACTCGTGAAAAAGTGTTCTTTGCTAAAACGTGAGTAACCACATAAGGCGATTTTTCTTTTCATGTATTGCCTTAATCTCTTGTTAGATCACCTACACAGTAGGTTGGACTAAATTATATTTACTTTTGAAATAGACAGGTTAGTTTTAGGAAGAAAACCCCCGGCATTTATCGTCGGGGGTTTTTTTATTGGCATGAATGCCAAACAAAAAAGGCTTCCCGGTTTGGGAAGCCTTTTTATTTTACTTTTAATATTCTTATTTAGATACTACTAATTTGCTTACTCGCTTAATTCCTTTTGAACTTGTTACGTTTACAATATAAACACCACTGCTTAAGTCGTTAGTGCTAATTGTATGATCAGCATAACCGTAAGATAAATTCTTTTGGCTTTCTGATTTCACTACGCGTCCGCTCAAATCCATTACATTGATCACGATGTTCTCGTTATCGGCAGCAAAGAAATTAAGTGTTACATTTCCGTTGGTTGGATTTGGATACAATGACAAACCTGTATTCTTAGCGATAATATTATTCTCCTCTACACCAATTACGGTTTGAACCAAATAATTTTTATTTAACCAAGCTCCTCTACCGTTAGTAGCCACATAAATGATCCCTGAGTTATACGAATCCCATGTACTTGCTTTTTGTTGCTTGATATCAAAGATCTGTACATTAGGAAGTGCGTTGGTAGTACTTGATGCATTTTTTGCATCTACCCATGTTGGGCTTGCAACACTAATATCATCCGTAACATATACACCTCTGTCAGTTCCAACTAATACACGTTTATTATCGGTCATTTCAAACAGCGCACAGTTCGTAGAGCCGTTTGGTAATCCAGTTCCGGTTTTGTTTGTGAAAGAAACAAGTGTATTGTCGATGTTATCAACGTCCATATTAGGCGTACTAACGTAGATTTTTTTACCAGTTGTTGGAGAGGCGTCAGAGGTAGTTAATAAAACCGTTTTATTATCATCACTTACCGCTAAGTTGGTGATTCTCTCTGAGCATGTAAAAGTTAACGTTGTTCTGAAAGGAGAGTTGAAATTAGTAGTAAATGTAAATACAAAAGTTGACGGTCTTTTTCCATCTACACATCCAGTGTAATAGGAACCTCTGTAATCATCAATAGCAAAATCATGAATACTTGCGCCAACATTTACCTTGTAAACACGATAAACTGGTGATGGTGTAGTAACAGATGTTACATAATAAATTGCTTTCCCGTTTGGAGCCCACTCTAATAAATAAGGCAAGCCTGTTACTGTCATTTGACCTGCAGTATAAGTTCCTGAATTAGTTGTTAAAGCTCCTGTGCAACTTACCATTTGGAATTTTTGAGGGTCGTTGGTGTTCAACGGGCGCTTACTAACTAAAACACCTTTATCATTCAATATCGCTAATCTTGCGTTGTAATCTAATTTATATTTACTTAGAGGCAACGTTGATACAGGAGCCAATGAGTTTGTTCCAACATTTGTAAATGTCCAAGCTGTAGCGCTAATAGTAGAAGTTTTACTGAACTTCAACACGGAAATATTCTCATTCTTTACCTCTATCGAACTTCCAGCATTGTATCTATAAAAAACCGTAACGCCTACGCGAACATATTGAAGGTTTGCGGTACTTGTTACAATTGGAGTTAAAGGATTAACTGGTATTTCAAACTGAATAATATCCTTCAGGTCCACAGGATCTATTGTGAGTTTATTTAGCGCGTTTACAACAGTAGATGTTAATCCGGTTAAAGTATAACTAGATGGCATTAAAGTTGGAGATGTAGCTCCGCCAAATTCCATTGTGGCTTTAGTATTTGTTGTATAGGCAATTGATGAATTACCAAAACATGATGAGCTTGTTTTAAGAGGAATAGAAATAGTAAAAGTTGAAATAATCACTTTGTCAATGATCGCACTTGCCTGTGGCTTTATTAAACTTATTGTGTATGATGAGGCCCCCGCTACTGTTGAAGTGACAGGGATCAATACGCGGATTGAATCATTAAAAAAGAGAGCAGAGTCTATTGTGGTAAATCTTTTAGGATCCGTTACAGAACCATCGACTTTTGTATTTTCCCATAATTTAAAAGGAGTTCCCGTTGCTGTATAAGTATTGTTTACATAAGCCTGATCTTTGGTTGATCCGTTATTACTGATTCCACGGAAATCAATTTGCGTGATACTTGGGTCACTTCCACACTCAGAACCTAAGTGACTCACCTGCATTAGAGTCGGCTCTCCTGTAGTAATATCAGGAGAAACATACATATTACTATTTGCAGCTGTAAAAAATGCAGTGTTTGGAGATAGCTTAGAGTATGTTCCATTAAAGAAGTCACCATTCAAATAATTTAATTCTGAAGTAACTAAAGGATAATTTCCGCTAAACATGCTTACGCCATTACCGGCTGTTGCAGCAATATATCCTGAATAAGGAACTAATGAATTTGTTTGCTTAGCTGTTTTTGGAAAACGCATTATATCAACACTGTTGTATTGGGCTGTTCCAAGTCCTGCAGAAAAGAACTGAAAAGTTAAAAGATCGTCGGAAGATTTATAAACACCGGCATCGGTAACAAAATATGTTGCTAATAAATCATTACCACTGGTTATAAGTTTAATATCATGTATGTTTTGGCGCAAATAGATAGGAGAGTTAAATGCAAATTCATTTCCGTATCTTATCCATGTTCCAATACCTTCAGGCCCACCTGTTGTTTTTGTCCAAGTGTAGAATTTATAACTACCAATAAATACTTGATCGGGATTATAAGGATTAACAGTAACGCAATGTGCATAATCTCCCGCTGCCGAACTACCACCATTGGACAAAGGATCTAATTGTGGCGAACCCTCCAATATCAATGTCCAATTTGAACCTGCATCCTTACTAACAAAAAATGCATATAATGTTGCCGATGAAATATTATTTGTTGTTGTAGATTTAGCCACAGAAGCATAAATGGTATTGTTATTAGAGTTAGCGATACCAAGTTCAATTCTACCATATGCCATGTCGGGAAGTTCAGTTGAACTAGGAGTAATATCAACAAAATCACCTGCACCACCACCTACTGATTTATAAACCTTTGAATAGATATAACCTCCAGAGTTTAAACTGCTGGTTGCCGTTGCAAAAATGTTACCCGAATTATCATAGTACACAGTCATTGCCGTAGCAGTTGCCGGAATTGCCCCTGAAGCTTGTGTAAATGTATTTCCGCCATCTGTTGTTATCAATAATCCCAATGTTCCGGCAATAGCAAAATTGCTTGCGTTAGATGGATGACATGCGATCTTATTTATAACAGAACCTGTCACAGTTGATGACTTAACCTGTACAAGGTTATTTCCTGATAATTTATAAAGTCCTGTGCCCGGTATAGAACGACTTTTCGCTGTTGCCCTCAAAAAACCCTCACCTGTAGAAGCGTAAATAGTTCCATCAGCGCTTTGTGCCAAATAACTGATGTTACGAACCGTATCCTGATCATTAACCGGTAACCAAGAAGTACCTGAATCTGTCGATTTAAATATACCGCTGGAAACGCTTCCAACGTAAAGCACTTTGTTGTCTAATCTATCAATTACCATGTTCCTCGAACGTCCCGCACTTAAAACAGGTCCGGCCGGCGACCAGGTATATGTTTGAGCATTGATCTCTCCTCCTAAAACTACAGCTAGAGCAATGGCTCCCGTTAATTTGTACATATTCATCATAGCAAATATTTATCGATTATAAATTGTATAATTTTAACAAAAATGTTCATTTTTCTTTGAATAAAAAAATAACCTTTTGCCTTTTTTACGATTTGGTACTTATTTTTTCACAATTGGTTCATTTTAACACATAAGTGATTTTCCAGTTAATTGATAATCAAAATTTTGAGATATTAATGGTTTTTCTAAATTTGTGCTCTTAATTTTTTTATGGACCAAACCAGTTTTTATGCTCATCCCACGGCCGTTATCGACGAGGGCTGTACCATTGGGGAAGGTACCAAAATTTGGCACTTTTCGCACATCATGCCCAACTGTAAACTAGGCAAAAAATGTAATATAGGTCAAAATGTAGTTGTTTCACCTGAAGTTGTTTTAGGTAATAATGTAAAGGTTCAAAATAACGTATCTATTTATACAGGAGTTACTTGCGACGATGACGTTTTCCTTGGACCCAGCATGGTTTTTACCAATGTTACAAACCCAAGAAGCGCCGTAAATCGTAAAGAACAGTATGCTAAAACTCACGTTGGAAAAGGAGTTTCTATAGGGGCAAATGCTACTATTGTATGTGGACATGATATTGGCGAATTTGCTTTTATTGGTGCAGGTGCTGTGGTAACAAAAAATGTTCCGGCCTATGCGTTATTAGTTGGAAATCCCGCCAAACAAATTGGATGGATGAGTGAGTTTGGTCATCGCTTAAATTTTGATACGAATGGAATTGCCATTTGCGAAGAGAGCAAACAGACATACGAATTAAAAAATAATAGTGTAAAACGCGTAAGCTAATGGGAAAGATAAAATTTGCAGTTGTAGGACAAGGCCATATTGGCAAGCGACATGCTGAAATGGTACGACGCAATGATGATTGCGAATTGGTTGCCGTTTGTGATGTTTTACCAAAGGAAAAATTAGGGATCGATGACCTTAAAGAAAAATTCTATTCGAATATTGATGATCTTTTAAAAGCGCATCCGGAAATTGAAGTTGTAAATGTGTGTACACCCAATGGATTGCATGCTACTCATGCCTTAAAAGCATTGGATGCCAACAAACATGTTGTTGTAGAAAAACCAATGGCGCTCTCAAAATCCGATTGCGAAAAAATAATTTACAACGCTTTACACCATCATAAAACTGTTTTTTGCGTGATGCAAAATCGTTACTCACCTCCTAGCATGTGGTTAAAAGAAGTGATGGAGAAAAAATTAATGGGCGATATTTACATGGTACAATTGAATTGTTATTGGAACCGTGATGACAGATATTACAAAGCCGGAGGATGGAAAGGCACACAAGATCTTGATGGCGGAACTTTATACACACAGTTCAGCCACTGGATAGATATTATGTATTGGTTGTTTGGAGATATTACAAATATCCAAGCAAAATTTGCCGATTTCAATCACCAAAAAAGCACAGCATTTGAAGATAGTGGTTTTGTGAGTTTTGATTTTGTGAATGGAGGAATGGGTTGCGTTAATTACTCAACGTCTGTTTGGGAAAAGAATTTAGAATCCTCATTAACTATTGTTGGAAGCAAAGGAAGTGTAAAGGTTGGCGGACAATATATGGATCAAATTGAGGTATGTAATATTAAAGATTACAAAATGCCTGACTTGGCGGAAACCAATCCTGCCAACGATTACGGGGCATATAAAGGTTCGGCAAATAATCATCATAACGTAATTGAAAATGTTGTAGAAACCTTACAAGGAAAAAATAAAATTTCTACGAACGCGTTAGAAGGGTTGAAAGTGGTTGATATCATCGAGCGCATTTACGCCTTAAGACCAAAGAATGTTTTAAAAATTAAATAAGTACTGATATGATGTACCAAGATATTGTAAAAAAAAGATCGCAAGTTGCTTTGATCGGATTAGGCTATGTTGGCTTACCTATTGCTTTAGCTTTTGCTAAAAAAGTAAAAGTGATCGGTTTCGACATCAACGAGAAGCGCGTGAATTTGATGAAGAAAGGAATTGACCCGAGTAATGAATTACCAAAAAGTGAATTCAAGAATTCGGATATAACTTTTACGCACAAATTAGAGGATCTTAAAAAAGCTAACTTTTTTATTATTGCCGTTCCAACACCAATTGATGAGCACAACCTACCCGACCTAAAACCCTTGATAGCAGCCTCAACCACGGTTGGTAAGGTTTTAAAAAAAGGTGATTATGTTGTTTACGAATCAACCGTGTACCCGGGTTGTACTGAAGAGGATTGTATTCCCGTACTTGAAAAAGTAAGCGGATTAAAATACATGAAAGATTTTAAAGTAGGTTACTCTCCCGAGCGTATCAATCCGGGAGATAAAGAACATACCATCACAAAAATTTTAAAAGTAGTAAGCGGTTGCGATAAAGAAAGTTTAGAGAATATCTCTCAAGTATACGAGATCATTGTTGAACCCGGAACACATAAAGCATCCAGTATTAAAGTTGCAGAAGCCGCAAAAATTATTGAGAACACACAACGCGACGTTAATATTGCATTGATGAATGAGTTATCGATCATTTTCAATAAAATGGGAATCAATACGTATGATGTATTGGCTGCAGCAGGTACCAAATGGAATTTCTTGAAATTCTCACCGGGTCTTGTAGGCGGACATTGTATTGGTGTTGATCCTTATTATTTGACTTACAAAGCAGAAAGTTTAGGATATCACGCGCGCGTTATCAATAGCGGACGTTATGTAAATGATAGCATGGGTTTTTATGTTGCTAAAACTTGCGTAAAGAAAATTATTGCCGGCGGAAAGAATATTTCCAGATCAAAAGTATTGGTAATGGGCGCTACATTTAAAGAAGATGTAAGCGATATTCGCAATAGTAAAGTAGCCGACATAGTAAAGGAATTAAAATCGTTTGGTGTAAAAGTTGAGATCGTTGATCCGCATGCCGATAGCGATGAGTTAAAACACGAATACGGTTTTGGTTTAAGTAAATTAGGTAAAGGTTATGATGGCATTATTGTTGCTGTAAATCATAAAGAATATAAAGCTCTTGATGAAAAATTCTATAAGACAATCCTTTCTAATAAAGGTGTACTCGTAGATATAAAAGGGATGTACAAAGGGAAAATAAAGGGCTTAACTTATTGGAGTTTGTAAAATTTAAGAAAATGAAAATACTTATCACCGGAGGAGCCGGATTTATTGGCTCGCATGTTGTTAGATTGTTTGTGAATACCTATCCAAACTACCAGATCTATAATTTAGATGCCCTTACCTATGCAGGTAATTTGGCAAACCTAACTGATATTGAAAATAAACCAAATTACAAATTCGTTAAAGGCGATATTGTTGATGCGTCTTTTATAAACGCTTTATTTGAAAAAGAACAATTTAACGCCGTTGTGCATTTAGCTGCCGAAAGTCATGTTGACAGAAGCATTACCAATCCTTTAGAGTTTGTGATGACCAATGTAATTGGAACAGTTAATTTATTGAACGCTGCAAAAACTCTATTTAAAAAACCGAACACCACTTTCAAACGTTTTTACCATGTAAGCACCGATGAAGTATACGGAGCATTGGGCGATACTGGAATGTTTGTTGAAACAACTTCTTATGATCCTCACAGCCCCTACTCTGCTTCAAAAGCCAGCAGCGATCATTTTGTGCGTGCATATCACGATACTTATGGTTTGCCTTGTGTGATCTCTAATTGCAGTAATAATTACGGGCCAAATCACTTCCCCGAAAAATTAATTCCGCTTTGTATCAACAACATCTTAAATAATAAACCATTACCAATTTATGGTAAAGGAGAAAATGTTCGCGATTGGTTATTTGTAGTTGATCACGCACGCGCAATTGATACGATCTTTCATAAAGCAAAAGATGGAAGCACCTATAATGTTGGCGGGCATAACGAATGGACGAACATTGATGTAATCCGTTTACTTTGCCGCATTATGGATAAAAAATTGAACCGGGGAGAAGGGACAAACGAAAAACTCATCACGTTTGTTACCGATCGCGCCGGGCATGATCTTCGCTACGCTATTGATGCCACTAAATTAAAGAATGATCTGGGATGGGTTCCAAGCGTTACATTTGAAGAAGGTTTAGATAAAACCGTTGATTGGTATTTGAACAATAGCGAATGGTTGAACAATGTAACTTCAGGTAATTATTTACAATATTACCAAGAGCAATACGCAAAACGCTAATTTTAAAACAAGACATAAAAAAACCCGTCACATAAACATGACGGGTTTTTTATTTTATAAGAATTCTTATTGTTTAATAACGCGTGTAGTTGTTTTTGTATTGTTATTTGCAACGGTAACAAAGTACACAGCAGCTTTAAATTCCGAAAGATCGATAAGTTCATCCAAGATACTCACTTTATCATAAGTCATTTGTTTGATCACTTTTCCTAATACATCGGTAATGATCACTTCTGTTTTTGAACTTGATGATAAAGCGCCCACTTTTAATTGAAAATCGTTAGTGAAAGGATTAGGAAGTACTAAAACTCCTAAAGCGTTTCCTGCTGAAGCATCCTGTAAACCGGTTACAGAAGCAGCGATCTCAAAATCCGGATTATTAACATCAAAGAAAATACTGTTTGCTGACTCCACCTTAATGCGACATGTTGTAACGCCTGCAGTTAAAGTTGGAACAGTTATTACTTCTATGCCATCATTAGGTGTATTTGCCAGTAATGTTGTGAACGTAATTCCTGAATTATACGAGATCAATATATTTACTAAAGGAGAGTTTACCGGCGCCACGTCAGTGCCATTTACATTCCAGGTTACATTTTGCAGTTGTGCCATTCCCCAAACAATTCCGGTAGAATTAGGATACGTAATTGCAAAGGATCCGGAGGTTGCGCTAACCGATATGGTGCTTTGTGCATAACAAACACCTCCGCCGCCCATTTTATTATCGCGAGCTGTTAATCTAAAATTAAGCGTTTGAGCTGTTGTTGGCATATACTCACCAGGCAATGATTGATACTGATTATTCAACATTTGGCTCTGTGGTGGGAACATACGCGTAGATGATACATTTGGATTATACGAACGAAAGAAAGGTTTGCTGCCCGAGTTCCAGTTGCCCGCTGCGCTACCGGCATCGCGCTCTTCCCACGAATAAGTTAATGGATCACTATTAGGATCTGTTGCACTTCCGGTTAATGTAAATGCTGTATTTGCCGGAACAAAAAAGTTGCCTGAAACTGTTACCACAGGAGGTTGGTTGCCGGTTGCCGAAGTTACAGCGCAGCCATTTCCACTTCCTAATTGAGTAAAGTTCACTATCTCATCATAACTTGTTGCATGAAAATATGCGATACTGTTTGAAGCTATGTCTTGCGAACCGCAAATACCAGCATAACCCATTATGGTTACCCCACCTCCAGGCTCAACCGATGTAGATGCATTGCGATTTCCATTACAACTTCCCGATCCTGTTCCACTTGAGTTAAATGTATGATTACCCGCAAATTGATGACCCATTTCGTGAGCTACATAATCAATATCATAAGGATCGCCAACAGGGCTTGGGCTGCCCGTGATTCCTTGTGCTTTACTACCAGAGTTACAAACACATCCAAGGGTAGCTAAACCACCGCCGCCTGTACTGAATGTATGACCAATATCAAAATTTGCTGTTCCAATTGATGCGGTGATAACACTTTGACTTTGCCCAATTAAAACCCCTGCATTTGTGTTATTGAATGGATCAGATGCACCGCTTGTAAAAATTACTATAGTTTCAGTTGCTACTAAAACCAAACGCACTGCTGCTTCTGTTTCGTAAACACCCGTAACACGATTTACAGATGTTACAATTTTTGCAAGAGCTTGAGCTTTAGTTGGAGTAGCAGAACCTGTAGCGGCAACAGCATATTCGCCAGTACAAGCTACTGCTAAACGGTATGTGCGTAAATTAGCTCCCACGCACGCCGCCGGAGGCATTAGTGCTGTGCTTTGAAGACTTGTTACGTTTTCTTTTTTTTTAGGCTGCTCATCGCTGTTCTGCAAACCAACCTCAGGAAGTCTGTCTTGTTCAGGCTTTACAAAATCAGCCGTGTAATAGGTAATATAATCGGCTGTATTTTGTAAACAATAGGGGTCAATAAAAAAATCACCATTAATGGTGCGGATCATTCCATGAAAACCGAATTCGTTCACGTCAATTTTTCCGTTTGCATACACATCCGTTATACCTTTAATAGAATACGTTTTAATATCAGGATATGCGGCTGCCAAAGCAGGCTCCATTATGGGGGCCTCAACTACTTTAAATAACTGCATTTCTCCATTTGGAGCAGGTAAAGTAATAATGCAATTACTATTATTAATAATGGTTGTTTTTTCGTTTGGAGCAGCGGCCAACTGCGCTTTCAAATTGGCTAAATTCAAATTATACACTAGGTATTTATTCGGAACGATCTGACGTTTTCCGTTAAGTGCAACATTTTTATCGGTACTTGCACTCCAATGATTATCTCCGCTTTGAGCATTTGTTCCCAAACACAATACTAAAGCAATAGCTGGTAAAATTAGTTTCATTCGATAGGTTTTAGTATTCCAAATATACAAAAACAAAGTTCTTGAAACAAATAATGCAGTATCTAATTAGTTTAGAAATTAATACAGAAAGGGCTTGAGCTCCGGATCGCTCACCTGTTGCCCTTCACTACTTTGGTAAAAGTTGTACAATTTAATATTTGTATTCCCGAAAATGCTGCTATAATATTTATAAGCATTTACCGTTCTAAATTTAACGCTCTGTGATTTACCTTGTTCCAACTCTACTCTTTCGCGAACCATTACCTTCTTAATAAAAAATAAATTCGTTGAACACTTATATGGAAACGGGCTTTTTAATTGGTGACCATACTTATTTTTAAACAAAAATGGCTTATTTCCATTGGTATGACCTCTTTCCACTGCATATTTTGCGCTATCTTCTTTAACAAAACCAATAGATGTTAGGTAAAGAAAATCCTCTTCTAGTAGTACATAGAATTTCTCATTCATAACAATACTTGACTGAACTTTTAAGGTTGAATCTACAAACATATCATTCCTTTTTCCGGCTAATAACGAATCGCTACTTTGTGAAAATATAAAGTAAACCTTACAAAAATCAATTTGCGATAATGCAGCACTTATAATTGATCTGTTACGGTATTGAGCCTCTGCTTGAACTTGTATTGCCGACCTTTCATCTCCAACTTTCAAATACCCATCTACTTTACGCTTATCATTTTGTAATCTAATTACAATGGCTCCAAATTTTAAATTTTGTATTTGCCATGATCCTACTTTTATTGCGCGTCGGTGAAATTTTTTAAATTCTTCACGCGTTTGGTAATCGTTATCGCTTGGTCTTTTATTTTGAGCTAAAGTTTTGTAGCAAGTAAACAAAAGAAATATAATAATTATCCTATTTAATAATAGAGCCATTATTTGTTTTATCCTTTTTTGTTGGTGCCACAAAACTCAATTCGCCTTGGGTATTCTCGGCCATTAATATCATTCCTTGACTTTCAATTCCCTTTATTTTTCGCGGTGCCAAATTTGCTAAAATACTTACTTGTACGCCAATAATATCTTCAGGCTTATACCATTCAGCAATTCCACTCACAACCGTACGAACATCAATACCGGTGTCTATTTTTAACTTCAATAATTTATCGGTCTTTGGTACACGCTCAGCTTCTAAAATTGTTCCAACGCGAATATCCATTTTTAAGAAGTCGTCAAATGTAGTTTCTCCCTTTTGCGGAGGAATGCTAGCTGCCGGTGTATTTTCCTTTTTGCTGTTTTCCAATTTTTGTAATTGCAATTGTATTTGCTCGTCCTCAATTTTAGCGAACAATAATTCTTCTTTACCAATAACGTGATTGGTAGGCAAATTATTTGTTTTCTTAGCAAACAACCAAGTAAGCGGGTTAATGTTTAAGAACGAAAATAATTTTTTAGATGTAAAAGGCAAAAACGGCTCACTTAAGATCGCAAGACTAGTAGTGATCTGCAAAGAAATGTTCATTATCGTTTTTACACGCTCCTCATCTGTTTTAATTAATTTCCAAGGTTCTGTATCCGCTAAATATTTATTTCCTAATCGTGCTAAATTCATCAATTCGCTTATCGCTTCTCTGAATTTGAAATGTTCTAACGGTTCGCTGATCTTACTTGGGAATTTTGCTAATTCTTCCAATACGATCATATCCTCCTTGCTAAATTTTTCGGCAGCCGGAACTTTACCATTATAGAATTTATGCGTTAAAACAACCGTACGATTCACAAAATTTCCAAGTATAGCAACTAACTCACTATTATTTTTTGTTTGAAGATCTTTCCATGTAAAATCATTGTCCTTTGCTTCGGGTGCGTTAGAACATAACATATAACGCAATACATCTTGCTGTCCTTTGAACTCCTGCAAATATTCATGCAACCATACCGCCCAATTGCGCGAGGTAGAGATCTTCTCACCTTCCAAATTCAAAAATTCGTTGGCCGGAACATTATCTGGTAAAATAAATTCTCCATGTTCCATTAACATGGCCGGAAAAATAATGCAATGAAAAACAATATTGTCTTTTCCAATAAAATGGATCAAACGCGACTCTTTATTATGCCAATAATCTTTCCAGTTGTTTGGTAGTAATTCTTTTGTTGCACTGATATAACCAATAGGCGCGTCGAACCAAACATACAATACTTTTCCATCGGCTCCTGCTACCGGAACTTTTACGCCCCAATCTAAATCGCGCGTCATAGCCCTTGGCTGTAATCCATCTCCACTTTCTATCCAGCTTTTACATTGGCCATATACATTCGATTTCCAATTACTATGCGAATCGATATAGGCTTTTATTTTAGGTTGCAATTTGTCTAAGGGCAAGAACCAATTTTTAGTTTGCTTCAAAACCGGCTTGCTTCCGCTTAAAGTTGATTTTGGATCAATAAGATCGGTTGCATTTAATGTTGATCCGCATTTTTCACACTGATCGCCGTACGCATTTGGGTTAGCGCATTTCGGACAATTTCCTGTGATATAACGATCGGCCAAAAATTGTTTTGCCTCCTCATCATAATACTGTTTGGTAACTTGCTCTGTAAATACGCCTTTTTCATATAGCGTTTTAAAAAAATCAGAAGCGGTCTCGTGATGTGTTCTATTGCTGGTTCGCGAATAAATATCAAATGAAATTCCGAATTCATTAAAGGCATCGCCCATTATTTTATGGTATTTATCTACCACTTGTTGAGGCGTAATTCCTTCTTTTTTTGCTTTGATAGTAATTGGAACACCATGTTCATCGCTACCACAAATAAATTTTACATCGCTGCCAATACTACGTAAATAGCGCACATAAATATCCGCTGGCAAATAGCATCCTGCCAAGTGCCCTATATGAACAGGACCATTAGCATAAGGAAGTGCGGCGGTTACAAGCGTGCGTTTAAAAGAGTTCGGCATAAAACGTTAATATTTAAAACGTAAAGATAGTGATAAAAGTGAATCTATTTTTTACCTTCGTATGAATAAAGAATGAAACAACCTCCTTTTTTGAAAACCGGCGATACAATTCTTGTAATTGGTACCGCAAGAGCTCGCGACAAAGATCAAATTGAGCCTGCTATTACTATTTTAAAAAGCTGGGGATTAAAAGTTGAACTAGGAAAGAATATTTTTAAAACACATCACCAGTTTGCCGGAACCGACGAACAAAGGGCTGCCGACCTTCAGTGGGCTATTGATCACAAAAAAGCAAAAGCGGTTTTAATTGCAGGTGGAGGTTACGGAACGTTAAGAATAATAGATAAAGTAAATTTTAATTCGCTGAAAAAAAGTCCAAAATGGTTTGTTGGATACAGCGATACTACTATTTTGCAAGCCCGGTTAACTAAATTAAACATGATGAGCCTTCATGGAACCATGGCTTTTCAATTTACCAAGGATAAGGAAGCAACACATTCCATCAAACAACTTTTGTTTGGCGAAAAATTAAGTTACACTATACCACAAAATAAACTCAACCGCTCAGGAAAAGCTAATGCGCCAATTGTAGGAGGCAATCTTTCGCTTATTTATGCTTTGAGCGGAAGTAAAGATGACCTGGATACAAAAGGCAATATCTTATTTATTGAGGACCTTGATGAGCAATTGTATCACATCGATCGCATGATGTTGCAATTAAAACGTAGCGGAAAATTAAAGAACTTAAAAGGGCTGATCGTTGGTGGCATGAGTGACATGAAAGATAACGCAATTCCCTTTGGAAAAAACGCTAACGAGATCATTTTTGACGCTGTAAAAGAATATAAATACCCTATATGTTTTGATTTTCCTGCCGGCCACATTCAAAAAAACATGGCGCTTTACCTTGGTAAAAAAGTAAAATTACATGTTGAGAAAAATAAGGTCACATTAAATTACTAATGAAATGAATTGCAAAACAAAAGACGGATTAAACATTTATTACGAAATGCAGGGCAATGTAAACGCGCCTGAAACTCTGATCTTTTTGAATGGATTAACGCAATCTACATTAGCATGGTTCTTTTGTTTGCCATTTTTTAAAGAGCACTACAAGATCGTTTTGATGGATTTCATTTTTCAGGGAAACAGCGACAAAACCGGCGATCCAAGGAATTTTGATCAACACGCCGAAGATGTAATTTCGGTTTTGGATCAAGTAAAAATATCAAAAGTAAGTATCATTGGTATTTCATATGGCAGCTTAGTGGCTCAACACTTGGCTGTAAATCATCCTCAAAAAATAAACAAACTCATTTTACTTTCCACTTTTGCACATAAGACACAAATTTTTGAAGCCATTGAATTAAGTTGGTGGCGCTCGCTAGAAACCGGCGGTTATGGTTTAATGTTCGACACGATGATGCCTTACGTTTTGAGTGATGATTATTTTAGCAAGCCCATTATCCCAATAGAAATGCTTAAAAAGTCGCGCGAAGATCTTAATCAAAACGCGCAAGCCATTTTTAATTTGATGCGCGCTACAAAAGAAAGGGATGATTACCGACCGCAGTTAAAAAACATCAAAGCACCAACACTTATCATTCAGGGAGAAAAAGACACTTTGCTTCCGGTGTACTTAGCAAGCGAGGTTCACAAAAATATTAACGGCGCAAAATTAGAAGTGATTCGCGCTGCCGGACACACATTAAATCTTGAACGAGTGTCCGAAGTTTGCGCACACATTTTGGCCTTTTTAAAAACGTAAATTTTAAACTGCTTTCGCCTTTACTTTCTCGCAACATCTCGCTCCCGTTTTAAGGTAAAAAATAACTCCGGTTCTGCAATTTTATTGTGTTATTTAATTTACTGACTATCAGTAGTTTAAATCGTTTCTGAAAAGGCCCTTTTTTGGCTTTTTTTCGTATTTTCGTAATCCTTAAAATCAACTATGAGTAAATTTAGAAGAGAAGATGCCCTTGAGTATCACATACAAGGTCGTCCCGGCAAAATAGAGGTAGTTCCTACAAAACCTTACAGCACGCAACGCGACTTAACCATGGCCTACTCGCCTGGTGTTGCTGAGCCATGTTTGGAAATTGAAAAAAATCCGGAAGATGCATACAAGTATACCGCCAAAGGAAACTTGGTGGCAGTTATCTCCAACGGAACAGCCGTTCTTGGTTTGGGTGATATTGGTGCGCTTGCTTCAAAGCCTGTAATGGAAGGAAAGGGAATGCTTTTTAAAATTTACGCTGATATTGATGTGTTCGATATTGAGATCGATACAAAAGATATTGACCAATTTGTAATGACGGTAAAAAATATCGCACCAACGTTTGGCGGAATAAATTTAGAAGATATCAAAGCGCCAGAATGTTTTGAGATCGAACGCAGATTAAAAGAAGAATTAGATATTCCATTGATGCACGATGATCAGCATGGAACCGCCATCATCTCAGCAGCCGGTTTGATAAACGCTGTTGAAATATCAGGGAAAAAATTATCCAATATAAAATTAGTAATCAACGGAGCTGGAGCATCTGCAAACTCATGTGCAAAAATGTACATTGCTGTTGGTGTAAAAAAAGAAAATATTTTGATGTTGGATAGCAAAGGTGTTATTCACAAAGGAAGGAAAGATCTTGATCAATATAAATCTTTCTTCGCATCTGATAATACCAAGCTCAATACACTGGAAGAAGCCATCAAAGGTGCCGATGTGTTTGTTGGGTTATCAAAAGGAAATATTTTGAATAAAGAATTAGTGAAGACCATGGCAAAAAATTGCGTGGTATTCGCTTTAGCAAATCCAACTCCCGAAATTTCTTACGAAGATGCCATAACTGCTCGTGAAGACATTATTGTGGCTACAGGACGAAGTGATAATCCTAACCAAGTGAATAACGTATTAGGATTCCCTTTTATTTTCCGTGGAGCAATGGATGTGCGCGCCACTTGCATTAACGAAGAAATGAAATTAGCAGCTACGCTTGCCATTGCAGGTTTAGCAAAAGAAGCTGTTCCTGATTACGTTAATTTAGCTTACGGATCAAAAAACTTAAGCTTCGGTCCTGATTATATTATTCCAAAACCCATTGATAACCGCTTGATCTCAGCTGTATCTTCAGCAGTGGCCAAAGCCGCTATCGACAGCGGTGTTGCTAAAAAAACAATTTCCAATTGGGATGCATATAGAGCTGAATTGGAAAATCGTTTAGGAAAAGATAATAAATTGATGCGTAGTTTAGCTAACAAAGCTAAGAGCAATCCTAAACGTGTTGTATTTACCGAAGCGGATACATATAAAATTTTAAAAGCGGCGCAAGTGGTGCGCGATGAAGGTATTGCCACACCAATTCTTTTAGGAAAAAAAGAAAAGATCCATGCTATCTCTGAAGAGAATCATATTGATCTTTCCGATATGCTGATCATTGATCCATATACTGAAGAGGAAGAGCGTAGGAATGAATTTGGTGATCAACTTTGGAGAAAACGTCAACGTAGAGGTTTAACGCAATACGATGCGCGCAAATTGATGCGCGACCGTAATTATTTTGGTGCCATGATGGTAGAAAGCGGAATGGCGGATGCCATGATCAGTGGACTAACCCGAAAATACGGCCAACCAATTAAACCCGCGCTAGAGATCATTGGTGTACAACCAAATGTTTGTCGCGTTGCAGGCCTGTATGTAATGATCACAAAAAAAGGTCCTTATTTTTTTGCTGATACAACCATGAACGCCGATCCAACAGCAGAAGAGTTAGTAGATATTGCAGTGCTTACCGCTAATACAGTGAAGCAATTTAATATCACTCCGCGTATTGCCATGTTATCATACAGCAATTTTGGTTCAGCTGAAGGAGAAGTGCCTAAAAAAGTTTCGAAAGCAGTAAGCATCTTGCATAAAAATTATCCGGGACTAATTGTTGATGGGGATATTCAGGCAAACTTTGCAACAAACAATGCTCTGCTGCAAGAACAATTTCCGTTTAGCACACTCGCCGATAAAAATGCGAATGTTTTTATTTTTCCAAATTTAGCAGCCGGAAATATTGCTTACAAATTGATGCAGGAATTAGGTGGCGCGGAAGCTATTGGTCCGGTATTAATGGGCTTAAGAAAACCTGTGCACGTATTGCAGTTAGGAAGCAGTGTTCGCGAAATCGTGAACATGGTAACTATTTCGGTGGTTGACGCGCAAAATCAAAAATAATTTGTTGAGAGAAAAGAAATGATCAGTTACATCAAAGGCCACCTTACTTCTAAAAATCCTGCTCAGGTCATCATTGAGAGCAACGGGATAGGATATGCGCTTTTTATTTCTTTAACTACCTACTCTAAGATCGTTGATCAAAAAGAAGTGCAATTATTTGTTGAAAGCATTTATGTTCGCGACGATAATCCAAAATACTATGGCTTTGCTGAAGAAGACGAACGTGATCTTTTTAGAAAAATAATTTCCGTAAGTGGTGTTGGTGGTTCAAGTGCAATTTTGATGCTTTCGAGTTTAAGCACACCTGATATTGTTGGGGCAATTAACACCGCCAATGTAGCCATGTTAAAAAGCATAAAGGGTATTGGCGAAAAAACCGCCCAGCGTATTGTGGTTGATCTAAAAGGAAAACTTGGTAAACACGAAGGTGGCATATCAAGCATACTGGCCCCTTCGTACAATAAAAATAAAGAGGAGGCGTTAATGGCATTAACAACCCTTGGTTTTCAGAAACTTGCAGCCGAAAAGGCCTTGGAAAAAGCTATCAAACAACAGGGCGTTGGTACTGATAATGTTGAATTATTAATAAAAACAGCCTTAAAGAATATTTAATTTTTGAGAGTATCTAACATATTTGGTTTTGTTGCTTTAACAAGTGTTACCACCTGTTTATTCACAGTATTGGGTCATCAACCTAATGCAATGAATAATATTGAACTCAATAATGAGTTGATCCAATACAAAGCAAAAACCGAGAACATGTTGCCGGTTGATTCGCCAACCGATCCTGTTGAACCTGTTGATCCGGATGATCTGCCGTATAAATTCAAAGATAATGCAGGTAAACCTCCGCAGTACGATCCTAAATCAAAATTGTATCTCGAAAATCCTTCGAATGTAAAAACAGAAATAGAATACGATCAAAAAAACGGAACGTATGATGTGTCACAAAAAGTTGGAGATAAAATAGATTATCGTCCAGATACTTGGATGACCCAAAAAGAATATCAAAACTACGCTTTCAAAAAAGCGGTGCGCGATTATTGGCGCTCTCGTGTTGCAGCTGATGAGCTAAACACCAAACCGCGCAAAAGCATGGTTCCTAAACTGGAAGTTAATAGCGACTTGTTCGATCGGATTTTTGGTGGAAATACAGTTGATATAAAACCTACAGGTACGGCCGAATTGATCTTTGGTTTGAACCGAAACAAAACACTAAATCCTGCCATTCCTCAACGTCAACAAAAAATAACCAACTTCGATTTCAACATGCGCATTCAGTTGAACTTAATTGGTAAGATCGGTGATAAGATGAAGATCACTACCAACTATAACACCGAAGCCTCTTTTGATTGGGAAAATCAGATTAAGTTGGATTATACAGGTTATGAAGATGAGATCATTAAAAAAATTGAAGCGGGTAACGTTACCATGCCTCTTAATAGCACCTTAATAACCGGTAGTCAAACTTTATTTGGGTTTAAAACAAAACTACAATTTGGTAAGCTAGATGTTACAACTGTGTTCTCGCAACAACGTGGTAAAAAGCAAGAGATCAATGTACAAGGTGGCGCACAAACGCAAGCCTTTACCGTTAACGTTGACAATTACGAAGGCAATAAACACTTTTACTTAGGGCACTTCTTCCGTAAAAATTACGATGCATGGATGAACACCTTGCCGGTTGTAAGCACGCCCATAGTAATTACTAAAGTGGAAGTTTATATTTTAAATCAAACAGGAAGTGCAGAGCAAACCCGTAACGTTGTGGCCTTTGAAGATCTTGGAGAAGATAGCGCAGATGTGTTTAACGGCTTAGCTTCAACAAAAGCAGGAAGTCTTATCATTCCTTCTTCCTATGGCATTGCAGATAGCTTAGGAGTTAATCCTTCTAATGGCTCTAATAATTTATATTCTTTGATCACCAATACGATTGATGGTTTATTAAAAGATAGAGATGCGAGCAAAGCCGCGAGTACCTTGCCTGTAACTACAATTGCAACCAATGTAAACAACTCCACAGGTCAGTACATGGTGCAGGCGCGTGATTACGATATCATTTACAATGCACGCCGTTTAAATCCACAAGAATTTTTTATCAATAACCGTACAGGATTCATTTCGTTGAATCAAACACTGAACAACGATCAGGTATTGGCTGTTTCTTACCAATACACCTTCAACGGAAAATTATATCAAGTTGGTGAGTTCAGCGAACAGTATCCTGATAATACAAAGCTACTCGTTTGTAAATTATTAAAAGGTTCGGTGGTTAATACGCGCTTCCCATTATGGGATCTAATGATGAAGAACGTTTATTCTATTGGTGCTTTTAACGTAAATCCAACGGATTTCATGTTGGGTATTTATTACAACAATATTGAAACAGGTGTTGATGTACCATACATTCCTCATGGCTCTATCAACGGCCAACAATTGATACGCGTATTGAATTGCGATAAATTAAGCGTGAATGGTGATCGTATTCCGGATGGTGTGTTTGATTTTATTAAAGATTTTACCATCAATCCAAACAACGGACGCATCTATTTACCAATGGCCGAACCTTTTGGAAATGGCTTAATGAAAAAGTTTGATATCAATAATGATTTTCCGGGAGCTAATAAATATATTTTCCAGGAGTTATATGATTCAACGAGAACTGCCGCAACATTTATCCAAGAAAAAAATCGTTACAAGATCAAAGGAACTTTTAAATCGGCTGCCGGATCTGAGATCTCTTTGAACGCGCTTAATATTCCGCAAGGAGCCGTATTAGTTACCGCCAACGGTGTTCCCCTCCAAGAAAATGCGGATTACACTGTTGATTATACTTTAGGCCGTGTAAAGATCATCAACGAAAGCTTATTGAACTCAGGCGCCAATATCAAAGTATCTTTAGAAAGTAATTCACTCTTTAACGTTCAACAAAAAAGTTTAATTGGTACACGTTTAGATTATAAAGCAGGGCGTAATCTTACTTTAGGAAGTACCATAATGCGTTTTAGCGAAAGGCCCGTTACGCAAAAAGTAAGTTTGGGTGATGAGCCTGTAAGAAATACAGTGATCGGTTTAGATTACAATTACAAGACCGACCTTCCTTTCTTAACGCGTTTATTAGATAAACTTCCTCTTTACAGCACAAAAGAGATGAGTAGTTTAACCACGCGCGGTGAGGTTGCAAAATTATTTCCCGGAAATGCAAAAGCTATAAAGCAAGATGGTGGTAATTCATACATTGATGATTTTGAAGGATCAATTTCGTTGATCGATATTCGCAGCCCTTACGCTTGGATATTATCAAGTATCCCACAAGGACAAAAATCTTTATTTCCTGAAGCCGCACAAGGAAGCACTATTACTCCTGGATTGAACAGAGCACGTTTCAATTGGTATAATGTGGATCCAATGTTCACGCGAACGCAAGGTCAAGGCACAACACCATCTTATTACAACGATAATATTTTTTCGAACAACATGTGGCGCCAGGTTTTTGAAACCGAATTATTCCCGGGTAAAACACCACCAAATGGGCAACAAGTTGTATTGCCACTTTTAGATCTTGGATTTTATCCAACAGAGCGTGGACCTTATAACTACGATGTTTTGCCTTCAAGTGTGTCGGGAGGTATAGACGTTAATGGTTTGCTTTTAAAACCTGATACACGTTGGGGCGGTATCATGCGTAGATTAGAGACCAATGATTTTCAATCGGCCAATATTGAGTACATCCAGTTTTGGTTAATGGATCCATTTAACGAAGATTACGATACAAAAACAGATCCTAATTTTGATAAGACCAAACTTCCGGTTGGAGATCTTTATATCAACTTAGGAAATATTTCTGAGGATATTGTGAAAGATGGCCGTATGACCTATGAAAATGGTTTGCCCGGACAAAGCTCCACAACTCAAGATCTTCCTGTAATTGAAACCGGAATTGCCAATGTGCCTGCTATTCCTCCTACAGTAAATGCATTTTCGCAAGACAATAACGATAGACCTTATCAGGACGTTGGTTACGATGGAATGATCGACACTACTGAACGACGCGTTTTTGCTGGTCCGCTTAGTGATGTTTCAGGTTCTTCATTCGTTGCAACCGCACCCGCCATTATAGCCTTTAAAAATGATCCGTCAAGTGATAATTATAATTTCTTTAGAGATGATGATTATGATAATGCGCAAGACAAAACTATTGTTCGTTATTCAAAATATAATAATCCCGAAGGTAACTCACCAACAGAAGCTCAATATGAGAACGCTAATCCTAATGGCGGCAACTATTCAACTGCGGCAAGTAATATTCCCAATATTGAAGATGTGAATCGTGATAATACCTTAAGCGAAACAGAAAGCTACTATCAATACCGCATCCACATTTCAAAATCAGATGTGAATCCAAACTCTATAGGCACAAATTACATTGTAGATGCTTTTGATGGTTCTGCCGATTTTGGTGGAGTTAAAAAAACAGTGAAGTGGTATCAATTCAAAATTCCCATAGCCCAATTCGAAAATACGTATGGTGGCATCGAAGGATTTAATTCTATTCGTTTCATGCGTATTTTCATGAAAGGTTTTGAACGCCCTGTATTATTACGCATGGCCCGTTTTGAATTAGTGCGAAGCGATTGGAGACGTTACGCTTATGATCTTAAAAAACCGGGAGAGTATATTAAAACAGATGATAACTCCACTGCATTTGACGTATCAGCTGTAAGCTTACAAGAAAATGGAACAAAAGTTCCGGTTAACTATGTAATGCCTCCGGGAATTCAACAACAACAAAATATTCAAACCACCAATTTAGTTTTACAAAACGAACAATCATTGCAAGTACGTGTATGTAATTTAAAAGATGGCGATAGCCGCGCGGTATTTAAAAATGTGGAATTGGATACAAGGATGTTCAATAATATTAAAATGAACGTGCATGCCGAAGCCATGAATGGAATTCCATTGAATGATGGCGATCTTACACTATTCTTTAGGGTTGGTACAGATTACAACAATAACTATTACGAATACGAAGTACCTTTAAAATTAACGCCAAAGGGAAATTACGATCCTAATAATGTAGATGCACGCGCTATAGTTTGGCCTACAGAGAACGAGATCAACTTTAAGTTTGCCGATGTAACAAAACTTCGTAATGATAGAAATAACGATCCGCGTTTTGGATACTTTAGCGAGCTTAACAATTATACCAAACCATTTACCGAAAGCTTTGGTGGCTATTCAATGACCATTGTAGGAAATCCTAATCTGGGAACAGTGAAGAGTGTGATGGTTGGTGTTCGTAACCCTAAAGATCCGGGTAATCTTTCGCACTGCGCCGAAATTTGGGTGAACGAATTACGCTTAACCGATTTTAATAATCAAGGTGGATGGGCCGCAACCGGGCAATTACAATTAAAAATGGCCGACCTTGGTAATGCGTCTTTAGCCGGAACTTATTACTCTCCATTCTACGGAGGTGTTGAACAAAAAATAAATGAACGCCGTAAAGAGAGTACAAAAATTTGGGACATGAGCACCTCTATCAACGCCGGTAAATTTTTCCCAACTAAATGGAAGATCACATTACCGGTTTATTATAATTACGGTAGAACAATCATTAAACCGCTATTTAATCCGCTCGATCCTGATATTCGCATGAAGGATTTTGAGAAGAACGATCAAATCGACGATACTAAAAAACAAAACATCATAGACCAAGTAGTAGATTTTACCGAGCGTAAAGGTTTTAACTTAACCAATGTACGCATTGATGGCTTTAAACGCAAAGGGGCCAAACCTATGCCTTGGGATATAAGTAATTTCTCTACCACGTTCGCATTTACACAAACATTTAAACGTAACATTAATATTGATACAAATTTGGTAAAACAGTATCGTGGTAATCTTACTTACCAATATAGCATACCAAAACCTCTGGTCATAAAACCATTCTCAAAAGTAAAACTATTCCAAAATAAATGGTTTGCACTTATCAAAGATTTCAACTTACAATTGATGCCAAATAGTTTTGGTGCCGGCGTTGACGTGAATAGAAGCTTTAGTTTATTAAAGAACAGAGATATCACCAGCTTCTATGCTAACTCAACTGAATTTGTTAATCCAAGTTTGTACAATAAGAATTTCCTTATCAACCGTACATACAACTTGCGTTGGGATCTTGCCAAATCGTTAAAATTTGATTTTGCAGCTAATAACGAAGGAAGGATCTTTGAACCACAAGGCGATGTTACAAAAGCAAATCAAGTAAAACGCGACTCGGTATTGAACACATTCTTAAGCGGCCGTGAAACAGTTTACGGTAAAGGAACAGCTAATGAACATAAGTTCAATGAAGGAAAATATGGTGCTAATCTTTCATACCGCCAACAAATGAATTTGAATTACAGCGTTCCGCTTAGCAAAATCCCATTACTAGATTTTTTAACCGTAAGTTATAAGTTTGGCGGTACTTATACATGGAATCGCGCACCCTTTGGTATGCCAACCGATTCAATGTACATTGGAAACACCATCAATAATACCAATCAACATAATATTACTGCAAGTTTAGCGATGACCACTTTATACAACAAGATCCCCTATTTTAAACGCATTAATACGGGCCAAAATAAAAAACAACAAGCTGTAAAAGCACCAACACCTACTAAATCTACCGCAGCACTTACCGATAGTACAAATCCAAAAAAGAATGAGAATTTTCAGGCCGTTGCCGAATTTATTGCGCGCGGAATTATGATGGTGAAAAATGTCTCCTTAACCTATCAAGAACAAAGAGGACAAGCCTTACCTAATTTTATGCCGCGTTCTAATATCCTGGGAATGGATCAATCGAATCAAAATGCACCCGGCTTTTTATTTACAAGCGGTTTATATGATGCCACCATTAGAGAAACAAGCGCGAAGAATGGTTGGCTATCTAAAGTACAGAATCAAACTACACCATACATAGAAACAGAAAGTAAGAGTATAACTTACAGATCATCTATAGAACCGCACGGAAGCTTTAAAATTGAATTAACAGGTAACTATACCAAATCAAAAAATTTAAGTGAGTTTATGGTTTATGATCCCAACGATCCTAGCTTAAGCGGAAGTGATTATTACAATTTTCATCAGAGCACAAATGAAACAGGAAATTTCAATATCACAACGTTTAGTTTCTTCCAATCGCTAAGGGATGCAAAACCAAGCGTAGAGTCAGTATTGTTTGATGAGTTTAAGTTGGTACGATTTGACCTTGCAAAAGAATTAGCACAAGGCAATAACAATTCACTAGGTCTTCAAACAGTAAACACTACCTCGGGTAGTATTAGTTACATCGACGGATATAGCATCAACCAACAAGACGTATTAATTGGAGCGTTCTATCAAACGTATACAGGCAATAAGATCAAAAATTATTCTACGCGAAATATTTTTCCATCTATACCAATGCCAAACTGGACTGTTAGCTGGGACGGATTAGGAAAGCTAAAAGGCATGCAAAAAACATTCCGTTCAATCACAATTCGTCATGGTTACCGAAGCACATACAACGTTTCGGGCTATTCAAACAACTTATTGTTCAGTAATGGAGGAAGCCAGATCACACGTTCGCCGGTGGCCGATCCAATAACAGGTAACTCCAACTTTAATCCATACTATACCATTAACGCCGTAACTATTACCGAAGGTTTTGCGCCATTGATCAAATTCGATCTTCAGTTCCAAAAACCGGGTTGGCAAGCTAATGCCGAAATGAAACGCGATAAAACTATTTCGTTGAACATTACCGGTCCACAAATAATTGAATCAAAAGGACAAGAATACATTGTTGGTTTAGGTTACCGCTATCCAAACTTAACCATGAAGAAGATCACTATTGGTGGCAAACCACTAAAGAGTGACTTAACTTTAAAAGTTGACTTTAGCTACCGTAAAAATCTTTCCATCATTCGCAGGATCGCTGATGATATAAGTGTTCCAACGGGAGGCACAAACATTATTACCCTACGTTCTTCTGCCGATTATTTATTAACGCCGAACATCAACTTGCGTTTATACTTAGATTGGATCCGCACCAAACCACAAACGTCTGCATCCTTCCCTACTTCTAATACATCGGGCGGATTTAGTTTGAGGATCAATTTCCAATAGAGCTCTTAGAGGCAGAAACCGCAAAGTGGCCTTCGACCTTCGCAAAGATTTTCGCAAAGGTCGCAAAGGATCAACTAACTGCATAAAAATATAAGAAGGCAAAGAAGCTACGCTTACGCAGAGCACAAGCAATACTATCGCCTTCCTTTGTGCAACCGAAGGTCTTTGCCTTCTTTTGAGGAATGGTGATAAAACTTAGCGTCCTTTGCGTAAATGCGACGCATCTTTGCGGTTTCTGCCTCTAAAAATTTCCTCTATATTTGTTTAACCAAAACCTTCACCATGTTTAAAAATCTCCTTTTATTTTTCATTCTCTTGAGTTCATTCTCAAATGCGCAAACCATTGTATCAAATTGGTCGAGCAGCAAAAAAATACTGGAAATAAACGGTCGTATTGCCAGTGATTGGAGCACAAGTAAAAAATTGTACGAAATAAGCAGCGGTGTGATCTCTGAATGGAGTAGCGGTAAAAAACGTTACGAAATAAAAGGAGCGATACTGAGCGACTGGAGTAGCGGTAAAAAACTTCTTGAATTAAAAGATGGTGTTATTGTGGATTGGAGCACAAGTAAAAAACTGTACGAGATAAAAAATGGGGTGATCAAGGATTGGAGCTCCAGCAAAAAATTGTACGAAATAAAAGGCTTCTATACCTCAGATGAATTGTTCCTTATTTTGGTGGGATTGGGTTTGACGCCTTAAAACGTAAATAGAAGGAATGCTATTTCGCTGCCACAAGCGCCTTCACAACCCTCGCGTTAATGGTTTCCGCTACTTTAGAAAAATATTTATTGATGATCTTGTTTGGATCATTTAGGTCGGCCGGAAATTCTTGTTCTGCTATCCCTGAATTAATTTCTTTGGCATCGTAAGTATAAACCGTGTAATGCACCACGATTTTGCGGTATTCATTTCCTGCGCCCGCAAATTCGGTTGACGACATGGCCGCTTTAATATCTAATTGATTAATAAAAACAAACACATCAGTTTTGTATTTACCATAAAGCATTGGCACCAATTTCGCATTGTTGATCTTGGCATTCATAAAGCGAACATCGTTGTTGGTCTCCACTTTTATTTGCCCTTTCTCTACTTGCTTTTCGCTTTTATCTTTTTGTGGTGGCTTGTAATGTTCTTGATCGGGAACTTTAACGTACTCGTAATTTAAATGCGAGTAAATACCGATCATGTCTTTTTTATACTTTACAGTATCTTCCATTAAATCAACTACACCGTATTTTGTATTCTTGAACGCTTTAAATAATTGTTCGTTGATGCCGTCGCGAAATTTAAATTTTATTTCTTTACCGGTAAGTTTGGTTTCTTTATTCACCAAATAATCAATTTCACTATTGTATAATTTTGGTTCAAAGGGAATGATCATCACCTTATGTAAACCACCGGTGGTTTCTTTACCCTTATTGCCAATGGTTGTATTTTGCGCCGATAAGATCTGCGCAGAAAATAAAAATAAAACAACAGGTAAGGTATATTTTTTCATTAGGTCTATAATGGATAAATATATGAAAGATACGTTAAGCAGTACTCAGGTTAAGAACTAATCTCTTAACCAATCGGTGTTAGCATAAACCATCAAGCCAAGTACAATAAATAATCCTACTTGATTTGCGTAATATATGATCTTATCCGACACTTTTTTACCGGTAACCATTTCCCAAAGGATGAACATGATATAACCGCCATCTAACATTGGTATTGGTAAAAAATTCATGAAAGCCAATGCCAATGATAAAAATGCAGTAAATCTCCAAAATGCATACCAATCCCAAGTAGGACTCATTTGCTGCACCATAGTATAAAATCCACCTACTGATTTGTGAGCTTCAGGCACTGTAAATATCACAACAATTTGTTTTGCTTGTAAAACGATCAATTCCATACCATCACTAAAGCCCTGAACAAACGCTTGGAAAAAATTGTAATTGGTTTCCTTTATTTCAAATTTATTTACAAAACCGGGATTAAATCCGATGGTTCCATTGGTTGTAACATTACATTTAGTGCGTACAGTATCATTACCTCTTAACAAAGTTAGCACCACAAGTTTTCCGGCATTTTCTCTTAGTTGAGTTCTTAACTCATCATAATACAAAACATTTTTGTCATTTACTGCAATGATCTGGTCTTTCTTTTGAAGTTTAGCGGTTGCCGCAAACATGGTTGAATCAACATATCCAACATTCGCAATAAAACGTGGCTCTAGAAATTTGGCGTGCTTGAGTGATTTCAAAATAACAGCGCGATCTTTATCTGTAATTGCAAGGTCAAATTTTTGTCCGTTTGAATGCACGCCTTGAATGTGTTCAACACCATTCATTACAATTTCAACGGGCACACGGTTTAATGCTGTTACAATTTTATTATCAAGCGCAATGATATGGTCGCCATTACGTAATCCTAAATTATACGCCACCGAATCAACCATTACCCCTTCTTTCAACGAAGTGTTCGGTAAGGTTTTTTCTCCGTAATACCAAAGTACCATCCAGAAAATAAAAATTCCTAAAACAAAATTCACAATAATTCCACCCATCATTACCAGCAAACGTTGCCAAGACGGTTTACTTCGTAACTCCCATGGTTTTGGTTCACTTTCAATAATACTTTTATCCATTTGCTCATCTACCATTCCGGCAATTTGAACG
>JAGPDW010000123.1:0-9199 GCA_018057345.1 Bacteroidia bacterium
TTATAGAATTGATGCGATCAATAGGCATTTGAAAGGCTAATACACCGATCTGCTTTTTTCCATCAAAAATTGGACAAGCAATAAACGAAGAGTGCGCGTTATAAGAAGGATGGTAAGGCTCGTAATCCACCAATTTTGAAACAGTATCACTGGAAGTATTTTTTACATATTCAAATGCTTCGGCTAAATTAGTATGCTTTAAAGGACCTTCGCTAAGCGATGAAGTAAAATCCACTTCCTTGTAAACAGTATAAATAATTTTTCCTGTTTCATTATCAATGATGAACAAATCGTAATACCCAAAGCGTTCGATAAAATTTTTGAATACAGCATGATATTTCGAGTGCGACTTACTGTAGCTGCTTCCGTCATTGCTACTAAGCAAATTATGTTTTTCGCTAGTAGGATTTGGATTTTTAATGATGTAAAGATTTTGCAGGGCAGTAGCCGAAGGATCTGATGTAACTTCATCCTTTAATGTTGTAGGAATAATTAGATTCTTGTTTAAACGAGAAAGAAATTCTTTTTCCAGGTACGCCCAGTTCTCATTTTTTAACTCTTCAATTTTTTTGTTATCTAACTTAAGATCTTTTGTAATGGATGCATAGCCCGATTTAAATTCGTTAGTAGCATCTATTATTACGGGGTTTAAAGCGAGATCTTGTAATTGATCTTGAATGTTCTTAAAATAATCGTGAATCTGATCGGCTTTTGCTTCTCGCACCGCCGTGAGTTTATTGAACGATTGTTGTTCTAATGATTTACGAGCGTTATTATAACTAATATACCCAATTACGAACATAGAAATAGCCGCAAGAGAGAAAAACGCTAATCCTATTTTTAAACCGATCTTCAAAATAAAAATTGAATATCAAAAGTAGCATTTTAAATGAATAAACAGGCGCCAATTAACAATTAAATAAAGCGCGTATAGCCTTGGTTTTAAAGGAGTTTCACAAGCACTTATTTATTCACACAATTGTAACAACGCTTGGGTTTGTTTTGAAAAATAGGTTTCTTTAAAGGATGGTACAAAACACGTATAAACTAATGCTGGCGGCTTTTCTGGCTGTTTTCACTTTTGCAACTGCAAACGCGCAAATAACTTTCACAAAAGGTTATTTAGTAAATGAAAAAGGCGACACACTTCGTGGAGAAGTAAAAATGAATCCAAAAAAGGAGCAGGATTATTACGCAAGGGTAACTTTCAAAGACGCCTCGGGCACTCAAAAAAACTATAAGCCTGCTAAAGTAAAAGCGTACGGATTCGACAATGAACATTTTGTTTCAATTGTAAATAACGATGAGGGATTGTTTTATAAACGCTTAACTAATGGACCAATATTACTTTATAAAGGAGCTTTTGAAGTAGTAGTAATGAATAAAGCAACTTGGGAGTTTGAATACTTTTTATTTAAGCAAGGCGATAAAAAACTAACTGATGTAAAAGAAGGAAAATTCAAAAAGCAATTACAAGAGTGGATGAAAGATAGTCAGGAGTATGCAGAGGCCTATAACGATAGCGACAAAAAATTAAATGTAGAGAGCGCCATAGAGGTGATCAATAAATATAACGACTGGAAGAAGAGCAATTAAGTCACGAATTTCACTAATTTTCACTAATCTGTATTTGTAATATGCGATTAGATTCGTGTTAATTCGTGTAATTACTGGCAAGAGAAATGAATTATGATAACAAAAGATACCGACAAGAAATTATTTTTATTAGATGCGTTTGCGTTGATCTATCGAGCGTATTTTGCATTTAGCAATAGCCCGCGCATAAATTCAAAGGGCTTGAACACATCAGCCATTTTTGGTTTTTGTAACACACTTACCGAAATTTTAAAAAAGGAAAAGCCAACACATATTGCCGTTGTATTTGATACCGATGCGCCAACGCAACGTCATATTGAATTTGAAGCGTACAAAGCTAATCGTGAAGAAATGCCCGAGGATCTTAGACTTGCAATTCCTTATGTAATTGATCTGATAAAAGCATTTAATATTGATGTAATTGGCTTACCCGGCTTTGAAGCAGATGACGTGATTGGCACGCTTGCAAGAATGGCCGAAGAACGTGGATTTACTACGTATATGATGACGCCCGATAAAGATTACGGACAGTTGGTTGACGCGAACACATTTATTTACAAGCCCGCTCGTTTAGGAAATGGGGCAGAGATATTGGGCCAAGAAGAGATCTGTAAAAAATGGGAGATCCAAAATGTAAAACAGTTAATTGATATTTTGGGATTGATGGGAGACGCTTCTGATAATATTCCGGGAATACCCGGCGTTGGAGAAAAGACCGCTATTCAATTGATGAAGGATTATGGCTCCATGGATAATTTATATTTGAATACCGATAAATTAAAAGGGAAATTAAAAGAGAAGGTAGAGAACAATAAGGAGCTTGCTTTTCAATCGCGAAAATTGGCAACTATTATTTTAGATTGTCCGGTTGAGTTTGATGAGGCATCGCTTGCTATTAAGCCATATGATAATGAGGCATTGCGTGAATTATTCAAAGAGCTTGAGTTTAGACGTATTGCACAAAATATTTTAGGAGAAGATATTGGCGGAAATGAAAGTATAAGTGCCACCAAAGAAGCGTTTAAGCCAAAAGCGTCAAACGGGCAGGGGGATCTTTTTAGCACGGCGGAATTTTTTAGTGTTGCCGTAGCGACTGAAGTAGCGGATGAAAATCCTGAAATAAATTATAAAACGGTAAATGATATACCTCACACATACATTACAGTGGATAGTGATGCGGATATGGCTGTATTGATACAAAAACTTGAAAAAGCTAACGAATTTTGTTTTGATACCGAAACAACAGGTTTAAATTCATTGGAAGCGGAAGTAGTTGGATTATCATTTAGTGTAAAAACTCACGAAGCCTATTATGTTCCGGTAAGTGAAGATCAAAAGAAGGCAAAAGAACTCTTGTTGAAATTTTCTTCAATTCTTAGTGACGAGAAAAAAACATTGATAGGGCAGAATATAAAATACGACTATCATATCTTAATGAACTATGGCATTAAGATAAAAAATAAATTATTTGACACCATGGTAGCACACTTTTTAATTCAACCTGAAATGCGTCACGGAATGGATGTATTAGCAGAAACGTATTTGAATTATGCTCCTATTAGTATTGAAACGCTAATAGGAAAAAAGGGAAAGAATCAAACCAGTATGCGCGAAGCGCCAATTGACAAGATAACGGAATACGCTGCAGAGGATGCCGATATTACTTTGCAATTGAAAGAAGTGTTTGAGCCTAAATTAAAAGAAACGCAAACCGAAAAATTGTATGCAGATGTTGAAGCACCATTAATAAGTGTTTTGGCTGATATGGAACGCGAAGGAATTAATTTGGATGTAAACACACTAAAAGATATTTCCGAGCAATTACAGATCGATATTACAAGTGTTGAAAAGGAAATATACGAGCACGCCGGATTTAAATTTAATATCTCATCACCTAAACAAGTGGGCGATGTATTATTTGATGTGTTAAAGATCTCGGATAAAGCCAAGAAAACAAAAACAGGTCAGTATGCCACCGGAGAGGATGTATTATTGAAGTTGGAAAATCTTCACCCCATTGTAGCAAAAATTTTGGATTACCGCGAATTGAACAAATTAAAGAACACTTATGTTGATACACTTCCTGAACTTGTAAATAAACAAACAGGGCATATTCATACATCATATAATCAGGTTGTGGCGGTAACAGGGCGCTTAAGTAGTGATAATCCAAACTTGCAAAATATTCCTATTCGTACCGAAAGAGGAAGACAGATACGAAAAGCATTTATTCCAAGAGATAAAGATCATATTTTATTAAGTGCGGATTATTCGCAAATAGAATTGCGCATTGTTGCTAGTATTAGTGGTGATCCAAATATGTGCGATGCGTTTCAAAAAGGAAAAGATATTCATACGGCAACTGCTGCAAAAGTGTTTGGCGTAAAAGAAAATGAAGTAACCAAAGAAATGCGTTACAAATCAAAGAGTGTGAACTTTGGAATTATTTATGGACAAGGTGCTTTTGGATTATCAGAAAATTTAGCAATACCTCGCGCCGAAGCAAAGGAGTTGATAGATAATTACTTTAAGGAATATCCATCTATTAAAGAGTACATGGATAATGAAATAAATTTTGCACGCGAGAATGGTTTTGTACAAACATTATTAGGCCGTAAACGTTGGTTACGCGATATTACTTCACAAAATCAAACGGTAAGGGGTTTTGCAGAGCGAAACGCTATTAATGCCCCTATTCAAGGAAGTGCAGCTGATATGATAAAGATCGCGATGATCAATATTCATAACGAATTGAAAAAACAAAATTTCAAAACGAAAATGCTGTTACAAGTGCATGACGAATTAGTATTTGATGTTTACAAGCCCGAATTAGAAAAGGTAAAACCTATCATCGAAAAATTAATGCAAGACGCATTGCCTTTAAAAGTTCCTGTAGAAGTTGGAATGGGTGTTGGTGCGAATTGGTTGGAGGCGCATTAGATCTTTATTCCAACAAGACAAACATCATCAATTTGCTCTAAACTACCTTTCCATTCTGAGAAATAGGCAGTAAGATTTTTTTCTTGTTCGGCTATTGTTAAGCGAGAGAATTCGCAAAGCAATTCTTTAAGAGGTTTTTCTTTTAATTTTTTCCCTTTTGGCCCACCAAATTGATCAGGATAACCGTCGGTGAACATGTACACCATATCGTTTTTTTGTAAAGTAAATTCATGTTTGGTAAAATGTACGTGGTCTCTTGGCGATCTACCTACCGGCATTTTATCCCCTTTAAGATCTATAGCAATGCCATTTCTTACAACTACAATGGCATTATTAGCGGCGGTATAATCTAAAGTGAGTTTGGAAAAATTAAATTTACAAAACACAGCATCCATGCCATCTTTCATTTGATAGGCATCATTGTCTTTATCGCTTAGCGCGGAAATGATCTCTTGTCGCAACTGATCAATAATACTATTTGTGTCTTTTAAATTTCGTCCAACGATCAATTCATTTAAGTAACTAATTCCCAGTAAACTCATAAAGGCACCCGGAACACCATGGCCTGTACAATCGGCCAGCATAAAATAAAGATCCTTACCGGATCGTTGCGCCCAATAAAAATCTCCACTTACAATATCTTTTGGCTTATTTATAATAAAGAATTCGGAAATACTTTCTTTAATATAAACATGCGAGGTTAAGAGCGCCTTTTGAATTCGTTGCGCATATAAAATGCTATCGGTAATATTTTTGTTCTTATCAAAGAGTTCATTCTTTTGCAAACTTACTTCTTTGTGTAAAGTTTGCAGTTCAATATTTGCTTTGCGTTTATTGATGAATGCGTATACAGCAAACCCCAGCGCGATCAATATTAACGCACAACCAATGATGGCAAAGATCAACAGCTGTCCTTTACGTTCATTTTCAGCTTCGCTTACTGTTTTTTCAGAATTCAATTTCTCTATCTGCGCCAACTTCTTTTGGTCTTCATATTTTTTTTCAAGTTCACGAGCAATTTTATTGGTCTCGGCATCATTGATGGAGTCGTTTAGTTTTGAATACTCAACATGATAAAAGAGGGCTTTTTCATAATTCTTTTTTGCGTTGTAAACCTCGTACAGTTTAAGGTTTGCGGCTATTTGCGAGTTCATTAATGAGCCTTCTTTTGCATATTTTAAGCATTTAAGAAGTAAGGGTTCGGCTTCATTGTATTTACCGGCATCAACAAACATTTCGCCCATATCCGTTGAAAAACCATAGTAATAGTAATCTGAGTTTAATTCCTTAGCTATTGCAATAGCTTTTAAACTTTCTTTTTCTGAAAGGTCGTATTGTTTGAGGGCTCTATACCCACGTGCTTTCCCCGCATGAACGAAAGCCCTTAGTTCTATATTGATCTTTGGTTGTGTTAATGAAAGATCGAAGTAGTACAAGGCAGAATCCACTTTCATAAAATCTAAATACATATTACCAATATGAAGATAATCGTTGTAGAAATTATATTTAAGCTCTTTACTTAATTTAAGGGCCTCAAATAAATAATGTCTTCCATTAATAAAATCCTTTAATGTTATGTGCGTATTACCTTCATTAGCGTAGATAACACTTAGCGCTTGCTGATCATTCAATTCTTCAGCAATGGTTCGTGCTTCGGTATAGCATTCAAGCGCTGTTTTGTAATCGGCTTTGTCTTGGTAAATGGTGCCAATGATATTTAACGCGTTCACTATCCCACGTTTATAAATTTGCTTTCGGGCTAAATTCAAACCCATTTTTGCTATCACAAGTCCACTGTCAAGATCGGTGTAACTATATTCAAAGCCAAGACCCGACAAAAGTCTTGACTTCATTGTATCCTCATCGCTTTTAAGAGGAATGATTTTTCTTATGCTATCTATATATCTGAAATTTTGCCCGTGAAAAAGAATAGAGGAGCACAAAAAAGTGATGATAAGCAGATGTTTGTTTTTCACAAAGTAAATTTAGCAATAAAAACCAATACAATAATGGTTGCTAGAAATTTTACTGGGATGGTGCGTTAGATCAATTCTTGATCACGATCTTACGAGAGTAACTTGATTCGTTACTCATTTTAAAATCTTTGCCGTCTATTTTTATGGCGTGCGAATTCTCCATGATCAATGTAATAACAGCATTTGTGGAAGTGCTCATACTACTAAGATCATCCGAACTAAAAGTTAATGTATCCGACCCTAAACCTAAAGCTTTTGTTGTAACATTTGGAATTGGTAAGCCATCAGAAATAAAAACTGAAGCACCTGTAATATAATTAAGATCATAAATAGAAAAAGTAAAACCAATACCTTTGCTAATGGTGTCTGGCCAGGTTGTCATGGTGCCGTACTGTGGTTTCTCTTTCAAATTCTTATAAGTAAAAGAAGGTATTGTTGAAGCGCCATTTACTGTCCAACTAACAGGACTCAACGTAACGCTAGAAAGATTGGTGTAATAATACGGAGCTCCTGAATAGGTAAGCGTATCATCATTAAAATACACACTACTAACCGTTATTGAATTTGCAACAGAAGGAACTGTTACCACTGTACTGCTAAAAAATGCGCTCACACGATTTGAAATAGTTGTGCTTATGGCAGCACCTGTAACAGTATAAGAGCCGGCTTTTAAAATACCACTAAATGTTGTTGCATAACTTGGCAAGCAATTACTGCATCCGGTATTTGGATCAATAGGGGCTTCTTGCTCTTGTTTTTTACAAGCAATAAAAACAAATACACAAAGAAGAATATAAAGTAAATTTTTCAAGACAAGCAAAGGTACAAAATTTATCGCTTCTGTTCTAATAAGCGTTTTGCCTCATTTACATCAATACGTTCGCCGTTTTTAAAGGCTACAAGAAAGCAATCTTTAAAGCCATTTTCGCGTAATATAGCTTGATGCGCGCTTGCTTCACTCATTGATGCGAAATTGCCTGAAGTGTATTTATACGTGGTTTTTACCTTGTAATAAGCTCCGTTTTTAATATCAGCAAAACGTTTTTCTTTTAAATTTAACGCGGTTTCGCTGCTTGCAAACTGTACTTTAAAGGCAATATCTTGCTTAGTTTCGTTCTTTGCTTTATTGAGTTTTTCTATCTCCGCTTTAGCCGCTGCTATTGAATCGGTTTTAAATTTAAAACGCGCTGTATTTATTTTTGCAAGTGAATCATTGATCTCTTTTGTTCTTTGAGCAGGACTTTTTATAGTGGCAGTTTTTGTTTCCGTTGCCTTTACAAATTTCGAACTATCAATAACGCCAATGATCCCTGTATTAAGATCTTTTTCATGATAGATGGTTGAATCAGGCGAAATTTTTCCTCCTGCCTTTACTGTTTTTGTAGAATCTTTTTTCGTTTCTTCTTCTTCAGGCTCTTCTTCCTCATCTTTTGCTTTTTCTCCAATATAATGCCCTGCTTTTATATTTTCATTTTCAAGAGGCGTTTGATTTTCAATATCATCATTATATTCTTTTTTGTTGCCTTCTAATTCGTCTTTGTATTTTCTTAGGCCTCTAAAAATGGATTTTGAGATATAATCCTGACCTTTTTCGCTCGCCAAAAACTCTTCTTCCAAAGGATTGGTGAGATAGCCAATTTCTGTTAAAATACTTGGCATGGCTGTTCTCCAAAGCACCCAAATACTCTGGCGATGCACGCCTTTATCAACTCTTCCTGCTTTGCTCTTGTATTCTGCTTGTATTTTTAAGCCAAGATTAGCACTTTGGATCACGTAAGCACTCGTATAATTGCTCATGATGATATAACTCTCTTCGCTATCCGGATCAAAGCCCTCGTATTTTTTCTCGTAATCATCCTCTAAATAAATTACGGAGTTCTCACGTGTAGCAACTTTCATTTTTCCTTCTTCATTCTTTAAACCCATCACGTAAGTTTCCGAACCAAAAGGCAAAGGATTGGTAGTTTCTACGGGAACAAATTTTCCTTTTTTATTCTTGCGCATTTTTACGCGCATCTTTTTTGTCTTGGGATCTCTATATTTTACTACTTTTCCGGCCGCATTGCAATGGATAGAAATGAATAGATCTGCTTTGGCTTTATTGGCAATTTGCGCTCTGTCTTCCAAGTCAACAAACACATCGGTGGTGCGGGTATAAATTACCTTCACATCCTTCATATTCTCTTCAATAAGCTTACCCAACTTTAGGGCCACGCTTAACGAAACGTCTTTTTCTTTTGAAGAAATACCATTACAGCCTGGGTCTTTACCACCATGTCCGGCATCGATCACAATTGTTTTTATGGTGCCTACTTTGCCTTTGCCATTACCCGGTTTAAATGCAAAAACTGCTACTAACGCAAGAGATAGTAACAGGGTAAATTTGATATTTTTAACCTTTATGGTCACAATTAGTGGTCCGTTTGTCGTTTAGGTTTGTAGCTTTGTAAGTCTAGTAAAAATAGAGCCTTTCCCTTGAAGCTGACCAGACATAACATATTAGTTTTCTTATGGTTCGTGTTAATATCTTATAACGCCATTTACGCGCAAAGTAACACCAAGGATACCATCATTAAACCCGCTATTGATACCCTTTCGGGGTCAAATATGCTAGACTCGAAGATCGATTACAAAGCCAAAGATTCTATTGTTTATCTAGCGCCAAGAAAAATAGCCATTTTGTATGG
>JAGPDW010000013.1:0-31523 GCA_018057345.1 Bacteroidia bacterium
GTGTGCTACAGGGCCCGAACAAATTGTAACAAATGGTTGGAGTCCGAGTAAACGAAATAATCCTTACGCCAATAGTGGGATTGTGTTGGGATTAACTTTAAACGATTTTAAACCATACGCAAAACATGGAGAACTATCAGGCTTAGCATTTCAAAAAGAATTAGAAAAAAGTGCTTGGCTTGCCGGTGGTAAAACTCAAACAGCACCCGCACAACGTTTGCAGGATTTTGTAAATGGAAAACTGAGTTCTTCTCTGCCCGATTGTTCTTATCAACCCGGGTTAAAGTCGGTAGATATGATGAATATGTTAGGACATTTGATCGGGAAAAATTTACAACAAGGTTTTAAAGAATTTGGTAAAAAAATGCGCGGTTACTTAACAAACGAAGCTCTAATTGTTGGGGTAGAATCTCGCACCTCAACGCCAGTGCGTATTCCAAGAGATAACGAAACATTACAGCATCCACAACTAAAGAACTTATTTCCATGTGGAGAAGGGGCCGGTTACGCAGGCGGTATTGTGAGTGCTGCCATGGATGGCGAAAGATGCGCTGATAAAGTTTTGGAATTGAATTATAAAAACTAAATTTGTTTAGTGCTCAAATTACGATATACCCTTCTCTTCTTTTTAACTGCCGCGTTCTGTATACAAGCACAGTTATCTCCTTTTAACCAGAGATCTTCTGATTCAGTTCAAAAGATCATTTCTAAAACAAAGAACGATACTGCTATTATACATTATGAAGTAGTAAAAGATCAATACGTTTATTACGAGGATCCTTCTCGCTCATTAAAAACTGTTGGTCCATTATTTGAAAAAGCCAAACGCATAAATCATTCAAATTCCGTTATTCGAATGTATACAATGTGGGAAAGAGCTTTGCTGAGAACTGCGCAAGTTGAATCCAACACTAGCAAAAAAGAAAAGCTACTTGTGCGCATTGATTCCATGTTAGAAAAACACATGTCTTTTGTAACGAGTCACTATAAAGGCGAAACACTTATAATTCACGCGGACTATCCTACAAATTTTTATCGCTGGTTAGGAGAAGCCTCAGTGGAAAAGAAAGATTTTTATTATAACAAACAAACTGCACAGTTTGATCTTTTAGTAAATAAGTATGGTCTAAAAAAATTTCCTGATCGGTACATGTATATGGCCTTTGGAATGGCTGTAGGTTTGCAAAATGCCTTAAAAACTCCGCTTGCCGCCAAATATTATTTGCAGCTTGCTTATTATGCCGATTCATTAAAAAACTTTGATAGAGCAACTGAATATTATAATAACTTGGGATTTACCTATTTTGCAGATGGAAATTTAGGTGCTGCCCAGAAATATTATTTTCTATCACTAAAATCAACTGAAAAACTTCCACCCGACAGTTTTACAATTACTGAACGTCACAAAGATCGAATTGGAAATAAAGGTGTAACCATGGCCAATATTGCCAATGTGTTCTTCCTACAAAAAAATTATCAGCAGGCGGTTGATTATTACAAACGTTCTACCAAATATTTTATTGATGCTGGCGCCAACGATATTTACATCTCAGTTACTTTGCGAATAGGAAGTATTTACGCAACTATGAATGAGTTGGACAGTGCTGAAGTATATTTAAAAAAAGTTCAAAAACTAAGCACGCTTTTAAAAGAGAAGAATCAACTGATGTTGCACGAGATCAAGGTAAATAACTTAAAAGGTTATATACTCTCACAAAAAAAACAATATAGAGATGCGATCATTATTGCTCAAAACGTAGTACGCTTATCAGAACAAATTAATGACGAGAATGCAAAAATGCAGGCTTATGAATCCATTGCCGGTTATTATATGCTAAATAATGAATTTCAAAAAAGTATAGCATTTTATAATAAGCAGTTGTCTTATGGTCACATAGGCTGGAGAGATAAAACGCTTTCAAAAGTGTACATAAATAAAGGAAAGGCTTTTAATAAATTAAATAAGCCCGATAGCGCAATTATTAATTTATTGCGCGCAAAAGAAATTGCCGAAAGGGTTAATATTAAACTAGAAATGAATGCCGTTTATCAAAATTTGGCTGAGGCCTATATTTTGGCAAATAACATGAACGAGGCGGTAACTTATTTAAAAAAACACATTCAATACAAAGATAGTTTAATGGGCGATCAAGTTACTCAACAAGTAACTAGTATGGGTTTAAAATATGAAAGCGATATTAAATTAGTAGAAGAAAAAAGTATTCGCGAAAAGCAACAATTAGAAAATGCTAAAAAAGAAGAAGAACAAGCGCAGCATCGGATGACACTATTGCTCATTATTGCTTCTGTATCTTTATTAGTTGTGGTTGCGGGTTTTTCATTGTTAAAGATCAAGAAAGCAAATGCCCTCCTTAGATCTCAAAAAGCAGAAATTGAAGAACAACGAAATATAGTTGTTCATCAAAAACATATTGTAGAAGAAAAGAACAAAGAAATAACCGATAGTATTCAATACGCCAAACGAATTCAAACGGCTTTAATTCATACGCAACCTCACTTAGAGGGTAATTTTAAAGATCACTTCGTTTTCTTTAAACCAAAGGATATTGTGAGCGGCGATTTTTATTGGTCGGCCTTACAAAACGAACATTTGTATGTTGCCGCTTGTGATTGCACTGGCCATGGTGTTCCGGGTGCTTTTATGAGTTTGTTGAATATTTCGTTCTTAAATGAGGCCGTTATTCAAAGAAAGTTAGTAGACCCGAATAAAGTATTTGATTTTGTGAAGAATAATTTAGTTACGAATCTTGCTTCAGATGAATCAAAAGACGGTATGGATGCTTGCTTACTTCATATTGATAAAAAAACAAAGACGATTACCTACTCTGCTGCTAATAATAAGCCTGTCATCATTCGTGATAATGAATTGATAGAATTGCCTTGTGATAAAATGCCGGTTGGAAAAAGCTATGTGGAAACAGCGTTTACGCTTTATAATATAGATTATAAGAAGAATGACATCCTATATCTTTTCACCGACGGATATAAAGATCAATTTGGAGGAAAGGAAAATAAAAAATTGAATAGTAAGATGTTCAAGAAACTTCTATTGGAATTCTCAAAATTTGATTTCATTACTCAAAAGGAAAAGATCAAAGATTTCTTTTCTGAGTGGCAGGGTAAGATCGAACAAACAGATGATGTTTGCGTAATTGGACTAAAATTATAAGATATGATAACTAAAGAACTTTTTTTTAAGGAACAATTCATTCCTCTTATAAAAAAACTAAATGGCAATGAAAAAGGCAACTGGGGCGTTCTCTCAGCACAAGGCATGATCGAACATATGTCGGAAAGTATTGCTATTGCTTCTATGCGCATCGTGCATGCTTTACACACGCCTCCTGAGTTAGTAGAAAAATACAAAAGCTTTGCTTTAAGCGATAAAGAATTTAAACCAGGAACAAAAAATGCGCTGATGTCTGACGAACCACATCCATTACGACATAGATCAATTGAAGAAGCGGTTAAGGAACTTGAAGTGGAAGTAAAAGAGTTCCTTTCTTTTTACGAGCATCAGCCTGAAAATAAAGTGCTGAATCCTTTCTTCGGGGATCTTAATTATAATGAGTGGTTACATTTATTACACAAACATGCCACGCATCATTTAAAACAATTCAATTTAGCATAATGGAAGAACAAAATATGATATTTGGAATGCGAGCTGTGATTGAAGCCATCAATGCCGATAAAGCCATTGATAAAGTATTTCTTCAAAAAGGTTTATCAAATGAATTGTACAATCAGTTGCGAAATGCTTTGAGAGGTAAAGAGATCCCTATTCAAATTGTTCCGCCCGAAAAGATCAAACGTTTAACAACTAAGAATCATCAAGGTGTTATTGCTTTTTTAGCAGAAGTAACGTATTACGACGCCGAAGAATTATTGCAAGAAGTTTTTGAATCGGGCAAAACACCATTGATATTAATATTAGATAGAATTACCGACGTGCGTAATTTTGGAGCGATCGCTCGTGGAGCTGAATGTGCAGGCGTTGATTTTATTGTGATCCCATACCGTGGTGCGGCGCAAATAAATGCAGATGCAATTAAAACAAGCGCAGGCGCATTACATCGTATTAAAGTTTGCCGAGAAGAAAATTTAAAAAAGGTTATTGATTATTTTAAAGAATATAAAATTCAAATTGTTGCTTGTCACGAAAAAACGGATAAACTTATTTACGACGCCGACCTTAAACAACCCACTGCTATTATTATGGGCAGCGAAGAAGATGGTATTAGCGGTGAATATTTAAAACGCAGTGATGTGGCCGTAAAAATTCCGATGGTAGGACAAATTGCTTCGTTGAATGTTTCGGTAGCAACAGGAATTGTTTTGTTTGAAGTGATCAGGCAGCGAATGAAATAAAAAAATCGCGACCCATTGACATGATTGGGTCGCGATCTCTTCGTTGTGTTTGATCCTTTACTTACACGCCATCAAACTTCTTTCGTTTTGCAAAACTGTTCGTTGCACCAATGTTAATTGATTAAGCATAACAAAACAACTCATTGAATTTGCCTCTTTACTATTACTGATCGATTCAAAGGTAATGGGTAAACGTTTTGCATTTACTGCCAAGGCATTATATTCTTTTGCCATTACTTCCAACTTATCCGATAATGCACTATACAGGTCATTCCTAAAACCGGCTTGAATTATATGCTCGTGCATAACACTATTATTTTGCAGACCGGCTTGTAGATCACTACTTCCGTTTTCTGATTCCTGTTCAATGAATCGTTTTTTGATCAGATCGCACTGTTCAATGATCTCTCTTCCCTTTTTGTTAAGATCACTATTTGTTGAATCAGCTCCTGACTTTACTTCATTTATTTCAAAACGCAACAATTGATCGTCTCTTAAATACGTTTCGGTTAATTGCTTATCAATTAAAAAAGTTGCGCGTGGTGAGCGCATTAACGTAAACAGTAAGCCGGTTGCCGATATCAGAAGAATGGAAGAAACAATAGTGTTTACTTTTGTTTCAGGATTTCTTATGCCAGAGAAAAAATAGAAGGGCAAGAATAGTAACATTAAGATCGCGATCGAACTGTTCATCATCATGTTAGCGTAAGGCCAATGCATTATCTTAAATAAAATGCCCATGCTAATAAGGATCCCAGCAAACGCACCAATACCAATGGTGATCTTATCCTTAATATTTTGTTTTTCTTTTATTTTTAAGATGAACATCAAAGGCAAAAAGATGAGACTTAATATGGTTATTCCCAATAGAATTCCAATGGAAGCTCCCGGCCAATGCATGAACTTAAAAAATAAACCGAAACTCAGTAATCCTACCGAAGCGGTTCCGCTAATTATCATTGCTTTTTTCATAGTATAGTAGTTTTTAAAAATTATAAGAGATATTGTTTCTTCTTCTATTTCCTTGAGGTCGTTCTTAAAAAAAGATTGAACTGTTCGTTTATAGAAGTTCTCGAAGTCTCCATTTTCTTCGAGGTTTCTCTCAATAATGCAACATATATGATCTAAGAGGTTATACTGCAGGTCCTCTATCGTAACGCCACGTGCACTAATGTCGTTAAGAATAAAATCAATATGCTTATCCTTGAGTTGGTACATTTATTATTTTATACTGTCTTTGGATCAATATTTAATAATGCCTTCATCGTATTCATAAAATCAGCAAACTCGCTAATTTTTTCTTCGCTTCTAATTTTTCCTTCTTCGCTTAACGTATAATATTTTCTAACACGCTTGCCAATAAATTCGGTTTCGGTAGTTAATATTCCCTCTGCTTCTAAAGCGTGTAAGGATGGATATAACGCGCCTTCGGTTAGCTGAATTTTATTTCCGGTGAGGTCTTTCACTTTTTGTGTAATTTCGTAACCATACATGCGCTTGTTCTCTTTCAACAATTTAAGAATGATGGTCTTTAATGTGCCTTTTATTAATTCTGATGAATACATGATCTATAAGGTATAAGTTAATACTTAAGACAAAGATACATAGTTTTCTTATGCATTGATGTTTTATCTATAATAATTTTGCTATATTTGACTTAAATTGCTGATTATTAGTATGAAAAAAATTTGTCTTGTTCTCTTCCTACTTGCAATTACTCTAATAATTGCCGGCACATGGGGGCTTATTAACTACAATAGCGAGCCACTTCCCTATTTTGTTCTGATGTTTGGTTTGGTGTTTTTCTTTCTTGGAATCTCATTTTTGTTTTTCGATCAAGCTTACGACAAAAGAATAAAAAACGCTCGAATACTTCTTATCATTGGCATTACTTTGTGCGCCCTAGTAGTTGTTGGGGCAAATATGCACTTACCCGGCGTTTCTATCACAGCGGTTTGTACCGCTTGCTTTTTATCTTTTGCATATCTACCACTTCTTACTAAGAACAGGATAGAAAAATGGAAACAATACACGCGTAAAGTATGGCACGCGTATTTACTTTCGTTTGGGGATCTAATTAGTATAAGCGCCTTAATACTTGGTTTTCTTTTTAAAAAATTACATTGGCCCGGTGCCAGCATTATGATGGCCCTTGGCGTAGTAATTTTAGCGGCTTGTTTGATTGGATGGAACAGATTGTTTAGTTCGGAAATTGTTTTGAGAAAATTAGCGGAAGGAAAATTACGCGACAGCTTAAATGAAATTGAAGAAAAAAATAAAGAGATCCTCGACTCTATTAATTACGCCCAACGTATTCAACATGCTTTGTTAGCAAGCGAGAGCATGTTAAAGAAAAATTTGCCTGAGCACTTTGTTCTCTTCAATCCAAAGGATATTGTAAGCGGTGATTTTTATTGGGCTTGTGAAGCGCACGATAAATTTTACTTTGTAATTGCCGATTCAACCGGCCATGGCGTGCCCGGTGCATTTATGAGTTTACTGAATATTTCTTTTTTAAATGAGGCTATTAACGAAAAAGGAATTCAAAGAACAAATGAGATATTAGCACACGTTCGTCAACGCTTAATTGCAAGTTTAGCTATTGAAGGAGTGAGCGAAGGCGGAAATGACGGAATGGATTGTATTTTGATGGCGCTTGATACAAAGAAAAATATACTGGAAGTAAGTTGCGCGCACAATCCCTTGGTAATTATTCGCGGGCAAGAATTAATTGAGATAGCTGCCGATAAAATTCCGGTTGGAAAATCGGTGAAAAATGAAATGCCCTTTACTTTACATACTATTGATCTAAAAAAGAATGACATCCTATTTGCCTTTACCGATGGGTTTGCCGATCAGTTTGGCGGACCAAAAGGGAAAAAATTAAAATATAAACAGCTTTGCGAGACTTTAATTTCAAATAAAGATCTCCCAATGCGAACACAAAGAGAAAATTTATTAAACTTGTTTACCGGTTGGAAAGGAAACTTAGAACAGGTAGATGATGTGCTAATTGCAGGTATACGAATATGACCCGACCATTATTTATTTTTGCCCTTTTGAGCATTTTTATTGTTCGTTCCCAGAATCATGAATCCGATTCACTTAAGATCGTTCTAAAAAAAGCTACTACCGACACAGCTCGATGCAGAATACTAAACGTAATGATCGAAGGTGAATTTGATGATCTTATCTGGCCAAAATATAATGACGAATTAAAAAGAATATCAGAAAAAAACATTAAGACAGGTATTGGTGATATTTCTATATTCCAAAGACATTTAGCCGGAGCTTTTAATAATGAAGGTTACCTTGCCAATGAGAGAGGGCATTTTGATGAAGCTCTTGAAAAGTATTTCAAAAGTCTTAAACTCCTACAGGCCCTTGATAGTAAAAATGATGTTGCCACCACTTTCAATAATATAGCTTTCGCATATCAAAACAAAGGTTTGATTTCAAAAGCGCTTTTTTTCTATGATAAAAGTACAAGGCTTTACCAAGAACTTGGCAATCTTAAGGGTGTTGCCCGAGTACAAAATAATTGCGCCCTAATTTTTGATGATCAAGGTGACATTCCTAAAGCTTTGGAATACTATCACAAAAGTTTAAAAACAAGGGAAGCTATTAACGACAAAGCCGGTGCCGGGGCTTGCCTAAACAATATTGCCACTATTTATCACCATTTAGGAAATCTTGATAAAGCAATCGAATATTATTCTAAAGGGCTTAAAAAGCAAATTGAAATAAATGATGTAGTTGGGATAGCTAACTCTCAAAACAATATTGGGGCCATATATGAAAGTAAAGCCGCTCTTTATGATCTTACAAAAAAAGGGCACATTGCGGATTCACTATTACAATTAGGGCTTAATAATTTTAGGCAAAGCCTAAGCATTTTTCAACAATACCAGAGTAAAGGCGGAGAGGCTAATACCCTAAGTAAAATTGGTTCAGTGTATAATAAACAGGCAAATCTACTTTCAGACGCTGATATAAAAAAGAAAGATTCTTTGTTAGACTTGGCACTTGCGATACACAATAAATGCCTAGAAATAAGAACGGAGATAAAAGATAAGAGAGGTGTGGCGTATTCTCTTTATAATTTGGCAACTATCTTTAATAGTAAAAAGGAATACCCGTTAGCCATAACCAATGCCGAAAATAGTTTGAAGCTTTCTAAAGAATTGGGATTTCCGGATATTCTTCAGTTAACAAGCTTGCTTCTTTCAAAACTTTACGCACATACCCACAATTACAAAAACGCATTTGAGATGCATCAGTTATATAAACAGATGTCTGACAGTTTAAATAATCAGGCAGCTAGAAAAGCGTCCATTCAAAAAAGCTTTCAATATATATACGACAAAAAAGCAGCGGCCGACAGTGTAAAAGTTGCCGATGAAAGGAATTTTTTTTCGATTCAAATGAAACAAGAGAGAATACAGCGCTTTGCACTTTATGGTGGGTTGGCATTGGTTTTAATTTTTTCGGCATTCATGGTGAACAGGTTTGTTGTAACCAACAGACAAAAGAAGATCATAGAGCATAAAGAAAAAGAAGCACTTGTTCAAAACATGGTGATAACCGAACAGAAAGCTCTTGTGGAAGAGAAGCAAAAAGAAATGCTCGATTCTATCCATTACGCCAAACGAATTCAAACCGCACTAATTGCCAATTCAACTTTTATTGATAAACATATTCCAAATAATTTTATATATTTTGATCCTAAAGATATTGTAAGTGGCGATTTTTATTGGGCCACCGCTCACAAAAATAAATTCTATCTAGCAATTTGTGATAGCACCGGACATGGCGTTCCGGGCGCGTTTATGAGTTTACTTAATATGGGATTTTTAAGTGAAGCTATCAAAGAAAAGAATATTGAAAAACCAAATGAGATATTTAATTATGTACGCGAACGATTGATATCAAGCATTAGCAGCGAAGGACAAAAAGATGGTATGGATGGCATTTTATTGTGCCTCGATAAAAAAACGAATACAATGGAGTATTGCGCCGCTAACAACGAGCCCGTTTTAATTCACAATAATTCTATCATCGAACTCCCTAAAGATAAAATGCCGGTTGGAAAAGGCGAACGACAGGAGGAATTTAAATTACACAGCATCGATCTAAAGCCCGGCGATACTCTTTATTTATATACCGATGGTTTTGCCGATCAGTTTGGCGGACCAAAAGGAAAAAAATTCAAGTATAAACAGTTAAATGAATTATTGCTGAGTTTAAATACTGTTCCGCTTAACGAACAAAAACAAATTTTAGAGCAAACCTTCAAAACCTGGAAAGGAAATTTAGAACAGGTCGACGACGTTCTTATTGCAGGGATAAAGATTTGATGCTACGAATTTTGCTATTATTTGATTTATTGCCCGGCTAGCTCTTCATCAGTTAAGATCATTCTATTTGATTTTATTATTATCTTTGTTAGAACTATGAAAAAGATTCTACCCATTTTACTTTTATGCATTGTAAATTATACAACTGCTCAAGTATGTTCAGTAACCATCGCGCCATCGCCCGGGCATGTTCAGGTCACAAGTAACCAATCGTTAAATGCTACCGGAACTGTATATTGGATCTGTACAGGAATTTCTGTTACTGTTACCGGATCGCCGGGCTCTACTTATTTACTAGAGCAAAATGCAGTACTAACGATTAATGCCACATCCGGTGATGCCATATTTGCAAAGCCGGGAAGCACGATCATTAATAATTCAACAGCGGCCATAAGCGTTACAAGTAATACTAATAATGTAACAAGAACGAATGCTTCAACAGGTTTTATTCTTGATATATTTTGTCCAACCGTAACTTTAAATTACAGCCAAGTTGGAATTGGTCCTTGCTCAGATGTTACAGGGATGAATGATGAACAACTTAATTTATTCACTATAGCTCCTAATCCGGTTGCTTCAGGAAGCCAAATAAAGATAAGCAGCGATCGTTTAGAGACCATTGAAGCAATACTTTTTGATCTAAATGGGAAGATCATTTCAACAGAAAAAGGTAATGTAAGAACTATTTCAACTGAAAACCTTTTGGCAGGTGTTTATGTTTTGCAATTAAATTGTAATGGCCATGCGCAACGAACAAAGCTCTTGATACAATAGATATTTGGGTGATTTTGTGTGCGACGAAGTAATTAAAAAGGCCATCATTTAATGATGGCCTTTTTTTTGTTCGTCCCTTTTACTCTATAAATTAAAATGAATGCTCTTTATTTATATACACTCGATGCCTTCACTGTCTCCCCGCATCCTTTTCCGTCTGATTCAATTAAAATTACATCTGTGTCATCGAACTGAATTGTATTATTTGCGCGTGGTTTACCTTTTCTTACTCTGTCTCCAGAACAATCAAATTGCTTTTTTTCTCCTGGCTTTAATCTAGTAGATACACCTTGACCATGGCGTAATAATAAGTCTATTGACAAATCATTTACAAGAGTAATTTTTGCTTGACCCGCCTTTTTATCAAGCTGAGCTTTCACCCTTTTTCCTTCGTCAGAGGTCCAATATTTTCCATTCACTGAATCTATTGTGAATCTATATCTGTCTTTTGCTGCTTGTTGCTTGTCAATTTTTGCCTTGTTGTTAGCGTTCCATGCCGGTAATAACTCAGCTTGCTTCTTAAACGCTTCGTCTAAATATTTCTGAAGCGTTTCTTTATGCTTTGCACTCTCCATTTCTTTTGCCGCGCCAAATGCTTTTTTGGTTAACTTAAATCCAGAGAGTTCGCCTTTTTTAAAACATTTTTGTATTCTGTACTTATCTTTACTCTCCCATTTTTCAAGAATATAAACCCACTCATCCAAAATTACCATTCTCTTCTCTTTATTTCGCTCAATATAATCCCATCCTCTCATACATGTTTCAGTATTTAATCTTCCCCATACATAAGTTGCAGGAAAAGCTTCTTCATCGGGATAATAACTATCAGTTGATGTTTTTTCCGCTTCCTTTACTACAATTTCTTTAAAATCACCTTGGTACGGCTTAAAACTAAATGTATAAACTTCTTTGTTGATTCCGGCGTAAGTATAATTACCTCCGCTCTCAGTAATTACATAACTCATAAATGCGCCTTCGCCCATTTTTGTGGCCTTAACTGTTTGATCTTCTTGTGCGCTTAGTAAGCCTCCAAAAAAGAGGCAAGTGTAAAATAAATAGTTCTTAGTTTTCATAAATATAATTTTAAGCGAAAGTACTAGGTATTGCTTAAGCTAATAAGTAAACTTCAGCAATGGACGTTTTGATTTAGGAATGGTTGGCTCTACTATCTAAATATTACTTCTTATTGTATTGATCGCCATTTGCATTAATGGTTTGTCCGCAATCTTGTTTTGCTTCCGAAATAACAGGCCCTCTCCCATTGTAACCATTATTTTGATAGAAAGTATAATATACTTTTTTTCCACACGGAAAATCTATTGTTCCACCACCATTTACGCTATAGCCTGTGCTTCCATCTGCGCCCATGTGTAAAATACTCTTACCAGTATTTTTAATGGTTTTTTTATCCGATGTTGCTTTTTTTCCAGTTCTATTGCCAGTGGAATAAGAGGCGACCTCTTCACTTTTTTCTTGCTCTACTTCCTGCAAAGATTCATACCCACCTTTGTATATATTACCTTTTCCATCACTTGCATTAAGAAGCAAATGTCCCTTTTTTTCAACTCCATTTTCAGTTTTTGTAATCGCTGCCATATTGCCGTAAAAATCATCGGCAGTGTTATAAATACAATCCTTAAATACTTTACCATCCGTTGTCACAAAACCAAACAGCCCATCTCTTTTAACCCTTATGTATTTCACGCATTCCCCGGGATTCTTCGAATTGTCTGTTCCACAAACTGAAATTTCATCGTATGTATAATCAAATAACATTTTTCCATCTTTTTTAAGTATCCCCCATTTGCCATCTTTATACACTTTAAATAAATCTTTATTTAAAGAAACTGGGCTTTTTTGAAATTCAATTGGCACAACTATTTTTCCTGTTTTATCAATACAGCCTATTTTATTATTTAAAAGAACCGTTCCAAATTCTGCAGACGAAAACTCAGTGGCGACGTCATAAATTGTATTCGTAACTACAACACCTGTTTCGGTAATATAACCGTACTTTGAATCCTTTTTAACCAAAATAACGCCATTGGTTAAGCCCCAAACTTCATCATAAATAGGTTTTGCTATTACTTTACCTTGTAAATTAATATAGCCAAACTTTCCTTCGTTTTTAATTTTTGCAATATTACCATTGTAAGCCCAAACCATATCATAATCAAACGGTACGCCAATGGTATTCTTTAAAGTCATAAAGCCACACTTATTGCCTTTTTTTACGCCTATAAGGCCGGAAGTAAAATTATCTACAGTACCATCTTCAAACTCTACTGGTATAATTATTTTACCATTTTTATCTATATATCCTATCTTATTATCCTTTTTTACTCTTATTAAATCCGTGGCGATTTCCTTTTTCTTATAAATCTTTAAAAGGTCAATTGGATAAGTACTATAACCAGTTTCGGGTAATTTTTTTAATACTTTAATTTCCTTTTTTCCATTCCATAATTCTGAATATCTTACTTCCTCATAGTCGCTTAAGATTTTAGACATCTTAACAACTGGAGAATTTTCTGTATCACATTTAACCGGAATTAATGTTTTAAATTTATCACTAGGATAATAGTTTAGCCAAACAACTATTTCCATTTCTTTATTTATAGTTTTACTACAATCTATTTCCCAAAAAATTCTATTTGGTACTTTTTTTAATTGATTAGATGTTATCGTAAAATTTTTAATGTCTATATTGCCTCCTAAGTTTTTAGACTTTACTTCCACCCCCCATTTCATTTTAAAAACCAAGCCCAAATCTATATAAGTGCCTGATGAAAGTTCGTCATCATCCGAGATAATTACAGCTGTGATCTTTTCAATTTCGTTTGATTTAGAAACTGAAGAAGGAATGTAATAAGACATCGTCTTTTCTAAATAAGAAATAATTTCATCCTTTATACCGTCACCTGGATTTTTCCCAATACAATAATTCATTTCTATTTCTGGCTTTGGAGTAATTTGTTTTAGGCGATAAGCAATTATACAGTTTTCGTTAAAATACAATTTCTTATCATTATAATCATTCCCCGAGTAATGCCTCACAAAATCGGTTGAAGCAGAATCCGTATGAATATAATCGCCAATGGAGGGGTCGCCTTTTAAACTAATTTTTACAACTTTGTTTTTAGCGTTTCTCTTAATTGCAAGCTTGTGTTTTATATTAAACATTTCCCATTTAAGATTATTGTAAAGATTAGTGTGATAATACTCATACATTCCATCTTTCCACTTAGAAGCAGCAACTTCTTGACTCTCCTGCGCATTTATAATACAAAAGCCTAATAAAAACAGAAGTAAACAGATCTTTTTCATAATTTTTTATGATAATAATAGCAAAAAACCTACCACTAAACTCAAATTCTTCAGCAACAGCCAGACTACTTTAGCAATAGCCAAATTTTATGAAGAAATAACCTGTTCAAACTCAGCCTTTTTATACTTAGAAAGTTTGGCCGAAATGTCTCCGCTCAAATTAATAGTAAGTTCCGATTTTGAATAATTAAGCAAGTGCTTTTTATTAATTAACCACGATTTATGCACTCGTATAAACTGAGTCAAATTTTCAAGAAGTGTTTCAAAGTGCTTTAAATTTTTACTAGCCGTAAATTTTTTATCCCTTGTGTGGATCAGGCAGTAAGATTCTTGAGCCTCAATAGCAATAATGTTATCTATGGCTATTACATTCTGATTGCCTTTATCACTCACAATAATATTCTTGATCTGCTTTTGCTCTAAAGTATCGTTCAACAAATTCAATCGTTCTGCTTGTTGTAAAACGTTTTGCCTTTGTCTTACCCTTTCAATACTCGATTTCAAACGCGATATATCAATGGGCTTTAATAAATAATCTACTGCCGAAACTTCAAACGCCTTAATGGCATACTGGTCGTATGCTGTTACAAAAATGATTTGGAAATTAATGTCGCTAAAAAATTTTACGATCTCGAACCCCGAATACTGAGGCATTTCAATATCTAAAAACACTAGGTCGGGCTGGTGGCTTTTTATTTTTTCAACTGCATCGGGAATATTCTCGCATTTGGCCAATAATTCAATGTCAGGACAAAAACGTTCCAGTAGATTTTGAAGTACGTCTCGTGCACTCTCTTCATCATCAACTAATATCGCTTTTATCTTATTCATTGCTGTAAAACTAGTGTCGCATTTAATTCATCAACTATATACTTTGTTAATCAACCAATTTAGTTTAGTAACGGATCAAAATTTTCGTTTTATAGGGATCGTTAAAACAACACGCGTTCCTATTGCCTCGTTCCTATCGTAAAGATCTTCATAAGAATAACCAAAGTCTCCTTCAAAAACATCACTCAAGATCTCTAAACGCTTGCCGATCGCTTTTCCTGAAAAAGATTCGTGTCCCGTACTTTGCCTTTGTTTGATCGCCTTTGCCTTTTCGCGTCCAATACCATTATCTTCAATTTTGCAAATTAGTACATCACTCAATTCAAACCATATTTTCAACTTCTTTTCTCCCTCCTTATGCAATAATCCATGCGCTAAAGAATTCTCAATAAATGGTTGAATTAGCATTGGTGGAATCAAGATGTCCTCCACATTTCCCTTATCTATTTCAAAGCTAAAGTTCTTCTTGAATCGTAATTTTTCTAAGGATAAATAGAGCTCTAACAGTTTTATTTCCTGTTCAAACTCAATAAAATCCTTTTCAGAGTAACTTAATGTACGTCTTACCAGATCAGAAAAAGTTGTGATGTAGGAATAAGAATTTTCTACATCACCTTTCAAAACAAGATCCTGAATGGAGTTAAGTGAATTGAATATGAAATGCGGGTTCATTTGTGACTGAATAGCCGCCAGCTTTGAAGCATTGAGTTCATTGATCTGTTTCGATTTTTTTTGATGGAGCTTTAATTGCCATTTATAAATAAGAATAAAGAATAGGATAATTACAACACCCACTAAAAGTAAGAACCACCCCCGCGTATAAAGTGGTTGTGCAATGGTAAATGAATATTCCAAAACTTTACTAAATTCTCCTTGGTTCTCGGCTTTTACCATAAAGGTGTAAGAACCTCCATCTAAGGCGTTATAGGTTACACGATTTGCTTCAAAATCATTAATATTCCATGTGGAATCATTTCCTCTCAATTTATAATGATACTTTATTGCTCCTACATTCTTTAGCGTTGGCGATGAAAAAACGAATTGGAACTTTCTTTGATCGCTTTTAAATTCGGTGCTTTCGTTTGTTTCAGCAACCCTTTCATTTATAAGTATTTTGTCGAATCGAATTGTTGGCTTCGTTAAACTTGGAGTTAAGTTTAAATTTATCCTTTGAACTCCTCCCGAATGACTGATACAAAGGTCCTCCCCAAAAATTTTAAAATCAATAACCCTTTTTGTGCCTAATCCAAAAGTTGCTGATATAGATCTCATAGGCTTACCCTTTCTATCATACTGAAATAATCCAGTAGCCAAATTTGCAATTAGCGTATTGTTGGCAATAATTACTTTTTTAACCGATTGTGTTTTTCCGTCAACCTTAGTTTCAATAACAGAGGAAACTTCACCATTCTTTAAAACGATAATTCCGTTTTTTTCTGTACAAACATAAATATTACCCTCATGCTCATAAAGACTATTCGGATAAATATCTTCGTTTTTTAGTTTTATACAGTAAGTATTCTCCATTGAATCGATTCTAAAAAGTCCATTTGCGGTTGACGCATACAAATCGCTATTCTCGCGATCATATTCTATTCCGTAAATACGGTAATTCATTCCCTTAACCAATTTGTAGGTAAATTCATTTTTTGGCGTTCTATGAATCTTGTATATCCCTAAGTTTGTTCCAACAAAAAATTTGTTTTCCGATATTACCGCGGCATCTTTTAATGAAGCTCCAACTAAACTTTTCATCTTTCCGGTATGTAAATCATAAAAACTTCCGCCTCCATTATCGAACAAAATAAAACTACCGTTTACATCTCCGTAAATTCCCTCCAGCGACCGTTTTGCACTTTCCTTTAATTCATGAAGTTCTCCGTTTAAATAATTAAGCAACTTTCCTTTTGATGTACCAATGATCAAACCATGTTTATTATTGGCATGAATAGCAGTAACCGGGTCGTCGCGAAATGAATTGATGACATCTGGCACTTTGAGATCCGGAATAACCAAAACGCCCTTGTCAAAAGTAGTTAGTAAAATATTCCCCTCTTGATCCTTAAAAACATTAGAAATAAAATGATCTTCATAAAAAAATTTGCTCTCAACTCCGTTAAAATATCCAACGCCCGGCAAAGTTCCCGCGATCCATACCTCATTAACGGTTTCATAGATGCGTTTTGATCCTTCCAGGTCAAACAATTCGTTTTTTGCTGCCGGTAGAAATTCAAAATCTAAAATATTGTACTTATAAAGTGTGCCCGATTGAAGATCTAAGCTGTAGATCTTAGAATCAATGCTAAATATTTTTAATACCGAATTTTTATTCAGCATGCCTGAAGGCACTTTTATTTTTTGCTTTGTGAATTTATCATTTTGATATACTAAAACCGTATCACACCCACCTAAATGAAAATGTATGGCTTTATTAGGCGCCATAAAAGATGGTCCCAAATAATGATTGATAAAGCTAAATCGCTTAACAACCTTCGCTGAACTATTCAGCACAATGATCTTTCGTGCCCCTATAACCAATTCGTTTTTATCGGTAATCATTAAACTTATATCCGATCTACGTTCATCACTTTTTAATTCATAAAATAATTCGCACTCTGCATTTTTGATCTTAAAAATTTGATTATTCAAATTATGGCAATATACCGCGCCTTCTGAATCAATTACAAAATTGAAGACAGAGCTGCTTTTTGTTTTATCGCACTCTATCTTTTTGTATGAGTAGTAATCAAAATAGTAAATGCCTTCGCTTGTTGCAAACAAATAGTTTAAGTTCTTGTCCTGTATAACATCGTAAATTTGTATGCCTCTAAACTGATCTTCGCCAAGTTTAAAATACGCGGGCTGCTGTGCCTGCGAAATAAATACAAATAATAGAAAATTGAATAAGTATCTGATCTTAACAACAGGCCGGCGACAAGAAACTAAAAACAGATCCTTCATGAGTTCAACTGATCTTTGCCGCTTTGAAACAGGCTAACGTCTTTTGATAGCAAAATAATTCAAGAACCTTACTTAGTTGCTTTTTTTAACTTTACCATAAACATTCTATGCATAATTAAAGACAAATCAGTTGCCGTAACGCTTTCGATTTTCCAAGGAAATGTTTCCTTTTCGTTTTTGTTAGCTGGATATTGAACTGGGTCAATCGTAAAATAATAGGTAATGTCAATTCCTGTTTGATCGGCATTTAATTTCCAAGTCGTTTTATTTACGCCGGTTTTGGTTATATACTCTTCCGAAAGTACCACACTGCCATCTTCATTAAACGTATAGTTTGCCATGCAGATCCTCATTAAACCTGCTTCTTTTTCTCCTAGCGTAGGAATGAATCCTTGCTTTGGCGAAACTAATGCCATTTGTGTAAATTGCCATTTACCTACAATTTTAGCATTTGTTATTTTTTGAGCGAATGTTGCTACAAACATTAATTGCAATACTACAAATAACAGTGATCGATTTTTCATGTTTTTATATTTAGTTGAGTTTAATGATCTTTAAGTTAGCCCCTATCGCAAATCTTGAAATTCTTACATCCCCAATCGTAATCGTAATCCATTATAATGGTTCGTAAATAACTCCATATTACTGGTCCTGATTCGTCGATACTTCTTCTTAACCAAAAGCCACATGCATATGGGTAGTAATTTGCATTTATTTCGCTCTTGCTATATTTTTCTGGTAACTCATAGCGTTTATTTAATAATTGAACGGCATATCCTTTTTCCATTATGATTGAATTTCTATACCAATTTTTTTCATTTTCAATATTACTACCATCTAATTCATTGTGTGTAACAACAAGCGTTCTTATAAATTTTTTAAAAACCACATCATAAATTGTGTTTAAAGAAACGTCTGCCATACTTCCCGCGCGCGGTTCTCTATAAAAATTTTTCCAGCACCAGTCAATAACCTCTGGATTTATATACGAGAATGGTTGTGAGTGTTCTGTAATTCTAGTATAGTTTAAACCAGATAACTTTTCTATCAGGGCTTTTGTTTCTCCGTTATAGTTTTGACCACATGCCATTGATAGAGCTCGTGTTAACCCTCCAAATCCCTCAACAAATGAACCACATTTTACAGTGGCAAACTCTTCTGTATATTCTTGAGGTACACCATCCGGAAAAAATCCATACTTCATCAATTTGATATTGACTGAATTTGAACTTTCATCATGAATTTGAAATTCATTCGAGTAATATAGCATTATTGCTAATAGTTTATTCGCATCAGGCACCTCAAATTTCTTTCCGACAAAATATTCCTCTTGCGTTTCAATAACGCGATTATCATCCTCATTTGAATGTTGTGAATTCGTACTTACCGCTATAGTGTCAACACTTCCGTTTAATGTTGAAGGGTCAGATTTATTATTACAACTAAAGTTAAAAATACATATAGCAACAGTTATAAGTGTACACAAGCTAAAAGATCTCATTAATAATTATTTAATAAATCTATTTACTCTATTCGTGATTACGTCGCTTGTTCTTTTTCCAACAGTTTGAATATGGTCTCTGCATTCGTGGCTATTGAAACCCTTTTTACGCCAATCGTGCGGCCCCGGCTTTCTTCCGTCAATTTTTGTTCCAATAGGGTGCTGAAGGGTGAGTTTTTCTCTATCGCTTTTATCAGCCGTAAATGCCTCCCATTTTTTATTGTTACTATTACTGGTTACTGTTCCGGTAGATTTCACTAATAGCATGGTAATGTCAAACACCTTACCAAAGTCCGGCGACTGAGCATCCTTTATAGTATCTACAGTGAGGGTTTCTTTAAGCAAAACTTTATCAATCGTCACGCTAAACTCCGCGTTATCCGGTTTAATGAATATATTATTATACTCCAAGCTACTTTTAAGTTGAGTCATAAAAAACTCCTTGTATTGCTCTTTCGTGTAGTTATCTACAAAATGGCCTTTAGGGTCTTTTTCGATAACTATTTCAAAATCTGAAACTGTGATGTTGATAGGCCTTGTGGCTTTTTTACTTGTGTAACACGCGTTTAAAACTAAGCCAATAAGGGCTAGGATAAAAATATTTTTACTTTTCATAGGTCTAATTTATACATTATTTCCAAAACGGCAATACGCGGATTTTTGAACCTTATTTTACTCTTTTAAAATAGTATTTTGTCTTTGATCGTGTTTCCTCATAGATCATTTCCTTTTCAGTAACACTTACAAGCTTAAAGGACTCTTGGGCTGAACCGTCAACAGTTATAGTTTTTATCTTAAGGTCACGTTTTGCACCAGGAAAAAATTCCCAGTATCCTTCTTTTATCTTTAATTCAGCTTCAGCATCGGCAGGATAAGTGATTTTACCGTCTTTGTCGTAAAGCAAGGTAATTGGCTTTTTCTTTATATAAAACATCTTCATTTCTGCAGAAAGATCTTTTGCTCCTTGAAGTGCCTTTACAAACTGCCATTTCCCCGGTAATTTACTGAATTGTGGCGATAATTTTGCCCGCTCAGCTTTTACTGATGTGTCTGCCTGAGCATCTTGGGCTTTGATAGCATTTGAAGAAACGATCAAGGCAATGATCAAAATAATTTTTTTCATAGTTAATGGTGTTTATGGTTTAAGGGTCGCTTTGTAAGTAGTAATTCAATTAGTTTTTAAAACATCCGTTATGTAATATTAAATATTACTCCCAAGTTCTACAATCTTATTCATTAAACAATTTACTTCATATAAATCCAATAAATATTTCTCAGTTACGTTTGATTCAATAAATGAATTGTCTACTGTGGTTGGTTTTAAATACATTTCATCAATTGCAATATGTGTTTCATTACTTGTAATACATATATCACAATTAAGATTTGTCTTAGTCTTAAATTCAAGCAGCACATTAATTAACTTCGACTTTTCAAATTTCAAAGCATCATTCTTGTCCTTATATTCGATACTGAAACTACTATCAAATTCACTATTTCCCGACGGCATTTCCTCATATATCGCCTTGCCTGTTAAAACCTTTGTGACGCTAGAACCAACTATTTCCTTTGCAAGTACTCCATCTTGAATCCCTCGCTTTTCTCTTGATCTAATATAGATAGGGGCAGTATAAGAAGTATTTAGTTGTATAATGATATATGTGCCGCAAAAAGTACTTATTCTTCTATGATGTGTTTTATCTCCACGCTTATAGGACTCCATTTCAAACAAATCAAGGTGTGACATTTTAAAGAACTTGCTATTTACTTCTCCTTCTATTAAGTCTGAACTGAACGATTCAGGTGTGCGTTTAAATAGTGAGGCATTACCAAGTTCTTCCTTTTGAATACCACGATCAAAATAATAGCTACTTGTTGGGAAAATATATCGAGCAACTTTATGAATAACTTGTTCGGCATACACGGCATGTATTGGTGAAAAATCTCTTTTACGTAAAAAATTAATCGTACCATAAGATATTCCCAAAACCATAAAAAAAATCATTACCATTATCATATTGAAGTCTTTATGCAAATACATCGACAATTTCCACTTCAATAAAACAGAGACAACAATTAACACTACTAAGGCTATAATTCCAATTGGGATTATTTTCTTGTAAGAGTATTTTTTGAGAAGCGCTTGCCTTAACTCTTCAATTACTAGAAGCTCAGGTGCTATTTTAGTGTTATAAAACGTTTTTATTTCTTCTGAATTTTTCAATTATTTTTCTTTAGGATATATTAAAAAAACACTTTGTTAAGATTACATTATCTAATTAGGTTTAATGAAAGGTTGTATTACAAGATAATCATAAAATATTCCTTCCATTAAAATACACATCACTTAATACACATTGGTACCCATCATTTATATATATAATTCAATTTATTCGGATATTGCTTATCGAACCACGCATTATATTCACCAATAATTTTTGTGTATTGCAAAAATTTATACCCCTCTTCTTTATTCTCAATTTTGGTTGCCAACTCCTTATTATCTTCAACCATATTTGCCATATTTCCCTTAAAGCCTAAGCCCATTGTGGCTACTGCCATTGATTTACCTGCGTGCTTGTGTATAAATTGACTCTCTCCAAAACCTGTTTTGCCAGAACCTGTTTGTGATTTAAAAATATAAACTGATTGACGAATGGCGCCTTCCTTTAAAAGTATACACCATTTATCTCCGTCAACCGGTACATATACATGTCCGTTTACAAAAAACACCAGTACTTCCTGCTTTAATTTTGCAGCCACAAAATTGTTGCTTTCATCCTCTGTAAACCCAGGTTCGTTGTAGGCTGTTTTATATATTAATAATGTCGACTTAGGACTGTTCATCATTTCAGGTGATTGATATTTAATAACCGCATCCACAATCTTTCCATTTAGATCCATATAATAACCACGCATTGGTTTATCAAATAACTTTTCGTTTATGAAATTATTTCCCGATGTTCCGCTTGGCGCAGTGTTGTTAGAGTATTTTGCTTTTTCTTTTGAAGGTTCAGCGGTTGCGGTTGCTACAGGTTTAATCGTATTACCCTCTTCTTTTGTTACCTGCTTAGTGCGAACAGGGATCGAACTTCCGTCTAACATCATATAGTTTCCAAGTACCCAGGTCATATCTGTTTGAATACAGTTGCCTAATACCATTTTTTTATCTCCCGCATGAATGATAATATTTCCCATGGTAAGTTTTGGGTCATCAATTTTTACGACTTCCACCTTAAGAACCATTTTTCCGCCTGCATTTTCCTTTTGCAGCGCTACTTTATCATCGCTTAGGTATTGCTTATTTAATTCCCGTTCCGCCTTAAGTTCATCAATTGTTCTTCCTGTTCTTGCACTTATATATTCTAAAGCTTTATCGTCCGGCAAAAAAATACTTTGATCCATACCGGCCGAAAAATTTCCATAAACTTTTTTACCAAATTTTTCATGATCGAATGTTTTGTTGGGTTTTACTTGCGCAATTGTAAATAGGTTAAATACTAGCAAGAATAAATTAAAATAAATAAGTTTCATGTTCGATTTTTTTAAAAAGTTAATAAGCAATATAAATTTAATTATTCTTTTATTACAATTAACTTCTTGGTTTGGCCGGTAGTTGTATTTTTAATGAAACACAATCCCTGAGCAAACTTTGAAAGGCCAATTAATTTATTTCCTTCGACATTGCGTTTTTTAATAACCATACCTTCTAATAGTAACTATTGTATTAAATTTAACGTTTAATTACATTGAAATTCTGAATCGAGCCCTCATGTTGAACCCTTAAAACATAAACTCCTGCGGTCAAATGCTCCAAATTCATTTGGAGCTGCCCGGAATTGTACTTTGAATTATAAACTATTTGTCCCAGTGTGTTTAATATTGTTAGTGTAGCATCAAACGGCAATTCTACATACAGTAAACCATTATTCGGATTGGGATACAACTTAATGCCTGTAGATTTTGTGTATTCTGATAAACCAATACAAGCATCTACGTTTAAGGTAAAGGTAGTTGCGTTTTCACAGCCAATTGCATCCTGACCTGTTACTGAATAAACTGTGGAAATGCTTGGTGATACGATAACACTGCTGCTTAAGGCAATTGGACTCCAAGTATAAGATGTCGCGCCACTGGCCATCAGAACAATGCTTTCACCTAAGCAAATTGTTAGGGAGGTTGCTGTAACAGTAATTGCCGGAAGCGGGTTAACAACTATGCTCGATGTAGCCGTGTTGGCACTTAAACACCCTTCACTGCTGCTGCCGGTAATAGTATAACTTGAACTTGTGTTCGGGCTTACAACAAAATTGCCACCTTGTATGGTATAGGTAATAGACCCGGAAGGAACTATAGTAAAGGAATTGCCTGAACAAATGGAGCCATTATTAACACTTACGGTTGGCGTAGTATAAACATTACTCACTTGCGTTGTGGCAGTTTCTATACAGCCAGCATTATTTACAGTGACCGTGTAAACACCAATATGAACTGTACTGGCATTTGAAATACTTGGGTTTTGAACCGAAGCTGTATAACTATTAGGCCCTGCCCATGAATATGCTGGCGTTGCTGTACCCGTAATGTTTACACTTAAATTAATTGGAGCGCCCTCGCATAATGTAGCGCTTGTACTGACGTTTGGATTCAGAGAAACGCAGCTAGTAAACTTTACTAAAAAGGCTTCTTGATTGCCTGCATGCAAAGGTTGGTGAGATCCTACTGTGGCTATGACTGTACCAGTATTGGAAGTTGTCATGCCAGCCAAATATAAATTTCCTAAAGCGTCTTTGCTACAATTACGGAAATAACTAGTTCCAGCCCCGCCATAATAAGTGCCTGATTGCCTTATACCAGCATTATTAAATTGCGCTAAAAATGCGTCATAAACACCACCCTGGGTAACTTGGTGTGCACCAGGAGTCGCAATAACCGTTCCGCTATTGGAATTTGTATACCCCCCAAGATACACGCTGCCCGTAGCATCCGTAGCACAGAAATGTCCGTAATCACTTCCAGCCCCTCCATAATACGTACCCCATTGCCTTACTCCGCTTGCGTCAAACTTTACTAAAAAAGCATCATGACCACCGCCGCCATGTATGCTTTGATGCGCCCCTGCTGTGGCTATTATAGTGCTAGTGTTTGAAGCTGCATATCCCGCCAAATACACATTACCAGATGCATCTGTACTACAACTATAGCCATAATCATTTGCGACTCCACCATAATACGTGCCCCATTGCCTTACTCCACTCGAGTTAAATTTTACTAAAAAAACATCTACACCACCGCCGAATACAGTTTGATGGGCCCCCGCTGTGGCTATTACTGTACCTGTATTGGAACCTGAGTCTCCTGTCAAATACACATTACCTGTGGCATCGGTAGCACAGGAATATCCATATTCATTTCCGATACCCCCATAATAAGTACCCCATTGCCTTACTCCACTCGAATTAAACTTTACAACAAAGGCATCATAGCCACCACTGCTTCCATTTACAGTTTGATGGGCCACTGCTGTAGCTATTACTGTGCCAGTATTGGAACTTGTATTTCCCATCAAAAACACATTACCTGTAGCATCGGTAGAGCAGGAAAATCCTGTCTCATCTCCAGTGCCTCCATAATAAGTACCCCATTGTCTCACTCCGCTTGCGTCAAACTTTACTAAAAAGGCATCACCATTGCCACCGTAAACAGTTTGATGCGCCACTGATGTAGCTATTAATGTACTTGTATTTGAATTTGTAAATCCTGCAATATACACATTGCCTGTGGCATCTGTAGCACAGGAATATCCTACATCCATCCCACTACCTCCGTAACAAGTACCCCATTGTCTTACTCCACTCGAATTAAATTTTACTAGAAAGGCATCATAGGCTCCTCCTCCATATATGGTTTGATGTGCCCCTACTGTGGCTATTACTGTGCCTGTATTTGCATCTGTTGCACCTAATAAATACACATTACCTGCGGCATCGGTAGCGCAAGAATTTGCATTATCATTTCCAGCGTCACCGTAGTATGTACCCCAAAGACGTGTAACGGGGTCTATTATTAATTCAAGGTTTTTATTGCAATTTTCAATTTCAAAACTTATGACTCCACTGCCCTCACTATCCGTGGTTCGGCCAAGCTCACCACAAGTTTTAATTACCCATTTTGCTTTTAGTTGCTTCCCGTTTTGGTAAACAATTGGAGCACCCTCTTGTATTTTACCAAGTGGCGTAGTAAGTAATAAACTCCCATCTTTGTTTACACTTACACTTGCCCCCTCTACTTTTAATTGAATTTGTTTGTAATCAGTATTAGGTGCTACAATGTAATCGTGTTTTAACTTTCCTTCTTTTTCGTAATAATGTAAGTTAATGCCGTTATATAAATTATTTAAGGTAACACCCGTATAACTTCTTACGTTTAAAGCGCCTTTAGGGCAGCTTTCTAAATAATAATTATTGTAACCTTCGAATGCTTGGTCGGTTGTTTGTGTAAAGTCTTTATTGGCATTAACCCAATTTAAATCTATACGGTAAATAGTTTGTTGGTCTATTTCTTTTCTCTTCTTACCAGACGCTGAGCTTGTCGAAGCGTGAAGATCTTCAACTTCTTTGTAGCTATCTACTCTGTATAATTGATAGCTTACACCATTTGTTTTTAAATGAAAAGCCATATTACCTGCCATGGCTCCAAACAATACATCGGTGCGCGGTTTATAGTTTTGATCATAAACCTGCCCTTTGTTTTCGGTAAAGGCAATGGCCTTGCTTTGTTGAGGACTAAAGTCCTTTGGTAAATTTTCACCTTTAACCGCAAGGGAAGTGCTTGAAATCAACATAACAGTTGATAAGGTTACGAAGGAGTTATTCATATGTTTTATTCTTTGATGAGATAAATAAATTAGTTTAAAACAGTAATTTTGAAATAAAAACTTCAGTTCCTCCCATGCACGGAAGTTTGTATGTACCAGGCCACGGGTCAAAATCAGCCGTTCCATTCAAATTACCACATGTATATACGTTGCCATTAGCGTCTGTAATTATTGCTGCTTCCTGAGATGCTCCCGAGCTTAAATCTGCACTTAACTTAGCCCCGTCAAAGTTTGGATTTTGGGCTTCACATATAAGTCCAATAAAACAAAATAAAATAATAGCTACTTTTTTCATGGTTTCAGTATTAAAAAAACATCGAAAAATTATGGTTGATAATTAAATCTCATAATGCCGGTATTTGCTCCAACAGTATAATCTACTCTAAAAGTTGTATGGCCGTTTTCAAAATACGAATTTGTTATTCCTGTAAAAGGGCCCGATAGTGTTGTTAGCTGCACTGAAGGTGGCGTAGTATTGCAGAATTGATTCATATATGGGTAAGTTCCATTACTCGGTAAGCTTGTGCCTCCGCAATTATCCGGTCCGGTTTCGTACTTCCAAGTACCGTCTGGAAAGAATTTTAAATAATCATCTTGATTGCACGCCGGAATAGGAGCATTAACACTATTGATTTCGTTTGAAACTAACACCCATTTGCCTGAAAAAAACTTTTTAGAGCTTTCATCAATATAAATTGTAGAAGTGGATGGTCCAGCGTTGCCAACTAAAACATGCCCATACTGCCCAGCATTTGAAATTCCTCGTTTAATTGCACTAAAATGCATTGCGCCCGACAAGCCAGTTTCGTTTTCAACCATTACATAGTAGGTTGATCCTGCAGGAAAGGCTCCGGCAAATTCGCCGTAAATTGTGCTATAATCGCTTGAGTAAACACAATTCACAGAATCCTTAACCTTATTCCTGTTCTTTGCAACTATATCAGTTTCCCAGTCGGTTATACTACTATAGAGGTATGCTTTATATCCAGAAGCGTTAGAAATATTTTGATTGCCAACATAACAAGAATTATATGCATAACATTTAATACGAGCTATAGTGCCGTATTCAACCTCAATTGACTTGCTTATCGACTCCTTTTTTTTGCCTTTGCCTCTTGTTGCGGTGGCTGTAATTGTGTATTTACCCGGGTTAGAAAATTTTACCGGGAAGTTAACTCCATTGGCACTTTCTCCATTACTGCAGGTCCATGACACTTCCTCTTCTCCTGAACCACACCATGAGTAATCCTTCAAAACATCAAAACCACGTTCAATTGTTAAGGGTCCGTTAATACAAGCTACCATATCGTCTTTCTTTTTACAAGAAGAAGTAATGCTAACTATACTTGCTATTAATGCTATTGCTATTATTTTTTTCATGTTTTTAATTTTTTGTTTACAGCTACTTAATTTTTTCAAATATGGCAATTTTTTGTGTTTGTGACAATCCATTAATATGATACTCATCAGTCTTTTGCTGATTCTCTCCGTTTGAGCGCATTATAATAAATGCTACTTGTGTTACAAATTTGACCATTAACGATCAATCAAGATCATGGATCTTTGCGAACATACATAAAATCTTTGTGGACGACCAGAAAAAGAGCTCGAAGCGAGGATTCTTTAGATCTTTTTTATCCCCTCCAGAAAAGTTTCCTGAAATTGTTTGCTTATTGGCACAGTGATATCTCCAATCAGTATAGAATTAGCATCGAAAGAGGTGATGTTGTGAAGATTTATAACATAAGAGCGATGCACCCTAATAAAAAGTCCATTATTTATCTCTTCGTTAAAGTGGCTTAGATTGAGAGACAGCGTGTAATTTCCGGATGTAGTTTTTATACTTGAATAACTTCCATCGGCTTGTATATATAAGATATCAGTGAGCTTTATTCTCTCAAACATCTTCCCATTCTTTACAAAAATAGAATCCTTTATTAAAGGTTTTTTTGAAGTAATAATATCCTTGTTGTGGTTAGAAAAAGCCAATTCAATAGCAATTGGCAATTCCCTTTCATTAAAAGGTTTAAGCAAAAAAGCGCTTGGCTTAAGCTCAGAGGCTTCCTTAACTATTCCGGTTTGAGTGTTAGAAGTTAAAAAAACAATGGGATAATTATCGGTTTGCAAGATCCTTTTTGATAAGCCAATGCCGTTCTCCTCGCCTTTAATAGAAATATCCATCAGGATGACATCCGGGCGATTTTCCTTAATTGATTTAAGTGCGCCATGAGATGTTGCAACAATTTCGGTTACTTCAAAATCATTTTCAGTTAAGCATTCCGAAATTTCTTCCGCAATCAGAGCTTCATCCTCTACTATTAATACTTTTATCTTCATGCTTTGGCTTCAGGAAATTCCAACTTTATCTCAGTTCCCATTTTAAAGGTAACATTAATTAAACCGTTTAATTGTTGTGCTAAGTTAAAGATCATTTTAGTGCCAAAAGAATTTTTGGCTTTTATTTTTTCAGACACATCACTTTCTCCATTGTCTGAATAATGTAAGCAATAGTGGCCATTATTCTTCTCGAACTTAACAGATATTCGCGGCTGCTGCACTCCGGAAAAGGCATACTTCAACGAGTTTAGCAAAAGTTCATTCAGTATTAATGCCAAAGGCACAAAATCGTCAATTGCTACTTTCACTTCGTTAATACCCAATTCTAATTTGATTTTTTGCTCAGGAACAGACATGCTATTCACTATAGTTTCACACAGCTCTTTGAAATACTGGTTTGAATTTACCTCTTTCACATTTTCATTCTCGTACAATAATTTATGAATGAGAGAAATGCTGTGGATCCTTTGACGACTTTCGTCCATAATTTCCTTTGCATCATTATCATTGATCTGTTTCTGAGGCATCTTTAGTAAACTCGAAACTATTTGCAAGTTATTCTTAACTCTATGGTGGATCTCGTGCATTAGCAATTCCTTCTCTTTGTTCTTAGCTTCCAAAACAACATTTTGTTCTTTTATTTGCGCATGAAGTTTTGATTTCTTTAAATATCTCAAATAAATGATCGATCCTACTATTACTGAGGCGCCTAATAAAAACAATAGAGCCGTTTTTAATTTTCCGGCATAGTTTAATTGTTCTTCCTTTTCTGATATGGATCTTTCATGCGCTGAATCTTTTTGAATATTGTTTAAGCTGTCTCTAGCTTTTAATGTTAAGTACTCTTGATGAATTTGTGAACGTATGATCGCCTTTTGTACTTCTTCACTCTTTAAGCTATCCTCCATTTTTTTATAGTACTCATGCATCTCAAGGGCTTTATTGCTATTTCCAAGTTGTTTGTATATCTTATATAACAAGTTCGACGCGTTCTTTTGTTCAACAATATTTCCCAATTCTTTGGTGAGTGCAAAACCATTTTCAGCCAACTTTTGAGCATCATTTACTTTTCCTTTACTAAGAAACAGATTGCTTAATGCTATTAATGCCGTTGACCTTGCCAGGTTGTATTTTATTGGTTCGGCTGTTTTTAAAGCTGCGTTGTAAAAATATACTGAGCTATCATATGCTTTTTGATTCTTATATAATTCACCTATACTATTGTAAACATCCGCCAAGGTTCTGCGCTTCTCTATTTTTTTACAAAGCTCCATTGCTTTTGAGAAATAAGAATATGCGTTCGCTGGATTATCTTTTTTGGATTCAATGTTTCCTAATCGGTAATATGAAGTGGCCATACCACTCGTAAATTCGATCTTACTTGCAGCATCGGCACTTTCTTTGAAATATTTCTCTGCATTCACATAATCCTTTGCTCTGTAATAGATCCCTCCAATATTACTTAAGGCAAAATACTGTCCCTTTTTGTCTTCTAATTCCCGAAATAACTGTGCGGCACTAAATAGAAATTTTAATCCGATCTCCACATTACCTACTTCTCCATAACTTATTCCCAAATTTTGCTGGATATAAGCTAGTGATCTCTTATTATTTCCTTTTTTAATTACTTCCAGGGCCTTGTTATAATTTTCAATAGCCTCCTTTTTACTTCCAATTTTGTCGTAATAATCGCCAATGTTATTGTAAACGGTGGCAACACCATCATAATTATTTATCTTTTTATAAACTTCAATACTTTTATTGTAATAGATCATTGAAGAATCCATATTGCCGCTATCTGTGTACTCGCCGGCTAAATTACTATAAGCCATCGCAAGACCCTCCGGATCATTAATCCCCTCAAACAATTTAACCGCTTTTTTTAAATACGCTTGCGATTCTTTGATCTTCCCTTGGTCACGATAAACACTACTTAAATTATTACACAAATATGCATGAGTTAACTTCGCATCTTCTGAGCTATTTTTTATTTGCTCAAGAAAAGTATTTGCCAACAGATAATTCTTTACTGCTTGTTCGTAATTGTTTTGAGATGAAAAAGTATAGCCAATGTTTACAAGACCCGCTGAATATCGTAATAAATAAAAATCTCTTTGACCGAACCTTGCTTTGGGTAAATTCTTTTTGCAAATTGAAATAATCTCTTGATTATATTTTAAAGTCTTATCTAGATCCTCAGTGGCTTCACTCAAATCATTTAAGATCAATAATCGTACCGAATCTCTTTTCTCGACCTTAAGTATATGAAGCAGCGAATCAACCTGTTTGTTTTGTGAGGTGAGATCTAAAAAAAATCCCATCGTAATTACAAAGACGAATTGAAATATGCTTTTAGAATTGATCAATTTAAAAATTTTCTGCCTCTGTACCATACAAGAAAATTTGCGGGTAATCTTTAGAGTAAATGATTTCAATTGAATCGGATTTTAAAAGTTTTGTTGTATCACTATCATTTATGTAAACTACACCTCTAAAAAATTTACCATTAACTTTAAAGTCGCAATTAAACGGCTTGCTATTTTGTTTTGCTTGTTCCTGCTGTGCACGTCTTCTTGTTTCTAAATCTCTCTGACTTTCTCCATTTTTTCGACTCACTGGACGAACTTTAAAATCTTTGATCATCTGCTCATTGAGTGTTAACTTACCTTTGGTTCTAACGCCGTTTGATCTAATTTCGTTCTGAACAACAAATTTGTGAACGAACATTATGTAACCAGGAAAAACAATAAACGAAAGTATTGGCACCCAAATTCTCAACTTTGTACGCGGGTTAAAAGAGCGGATGGTTTTAAATAATAAAAATGGAAGTAAACTAATTGGGGCGAAATACAACACAAGGCCTGATAAAAACCCGCCAGTGTTTTTCAAAGACAGCACTACAAATGGTATAAATGGATAGCATAAAAGCAAAACACTAAGCACTAACCATAAATACGCCTTAGTTGGCGTTTCAGCTCTTTCAGTATTATCCCAGTTTGACTCTGTGAGTTTAGTTTGTCTTTCCGAATTATTGGCCATTGCTTTCTAATTTATAATTGCATAATAATACCCAGCTTTTTAAATGGATAGTGTGAATTTACCTCTTCTCTTTTATCATCCAGTTCTTCCAGTAATGGTTTAATGTTTGATCTAAATAATTCGCTATCTA
>JAGPDW010000014.1:0-31414 GCA_018057345.1 Bacteroidia bacterium
TCTTGTACAACTACAAAAGGAACTTTTCAGATCATTATTTACGAAACAACAAATTTAATTGAGAATCACTTAACAAGTAAACCGGCATGTACCCAGTGGGCCGGTGGAACTGCTGTTGAAGGGATCCACAATCTTGCAGGAACAATTGGTATAACTGTACCGGGAAGAAATTCAACTCAATGGACAGCCACTAACAATGCTTGGAGATGGTTTCCAAACGGAGCTGTGATTACTCCTACAATTACTTGGTATCAAGTTGGTAATCCGGTGGCAATTGGAACTGGCCCAACTATTACAGTTGTGCCAGCTGCAACAGGAAATTCATATACATGTAAGCAAGATTACGGTCCTTGTAATGTTGGTTTCGAAATTTGTTCGGCAATGCCTGGTAATGGACCTGACACTGTATTCGTGCAACCTTTAACGGCGATCATACCAACCATTACCGCGCCAACTTGTGCTGGTGTTGGAAGTCCTACAACAATTTCAGCTGCCCCAAGCAGTCCAACCAATACATATTTATGGACCGGCCCAAGTATTGTTGGTCCAAATAATACGCCAACTATAACCATTAATGGCCCTGGCAGTTACACATGTGCCATTTCGAGTACAGCAGCAGCGTGTACTGGAACTGCCTTTGTAAACATTGCGCAAAGTCCAACAGTAACTATTGCTTCTACTAGCCCTTCAATGTGTATGTTTAATACAAACAACTCTTTGAACTCTGTAAGCTTAACCGCTTCGGGAGCTCCAAATTTTACATGGACCAATTTAAGCTCGGTAGCAAATACGTATTCATCAACAACTCAACCTTTCATCTCAATAACTTCCATACCGCCTTCCAACATTGGTTCGATAACGGTAATTGGATCAAACGGAACATGTTCTGCTTCTGCAATGTATACAGTTCTTATTATTCCTAATCCAACTATAACCGTTACAAGCCCAAGTGTTTGTGCAGGCAATACAGTTGCTATCACAGCAAGTAATGCAAGTTCATTTACCTGGACACCACCTGCTACATTAAGTAGTAACACGGGATCAACAGTTATTGCGAACACACCAACTACCACTATCTATAGTGTTATCGGTACTAGCTTAGGCTGTAATAGTTCTACAGAAAATACAACAGTAACCGTTGTTGCAAATCCAACAGTAATGGTTGCGCCGTTTACGAATACAATTTGTTTTGGCAACAGCTTAAACTTAACAGCAAGCGGCGCAACAAACTATACATGGTCGCCTGCCGGTTCATTAAGTGTTCCAAATGGGCCAAACGTTACTGCCTCGCCTACAATTACAACTAATTACATTGTTATTGGAGAAGCTGCCACTTGTACTACAAGTGCTGCTTATCAAGTTTCGGTAATTGCTTTACCAAGCATTTTATCAACTCCTGCTACTCATACAATATGTCAGTATAGCAGCGTTAATTTATTTGCTAATGGTGCGAGTTCATATTCTTGGTCACCAACAGTTGGTTTAAATACATCATTAGGTAATCACGTTATCGCATCACCAAACCTTACAACAATTTACAATATCGCGGGTAACAATGGTGCTTGTATGGCATTTGGGCAAGTAACAGTTTATGTAGTTCCATTCCCTAATTTAAATATCTCTTCGCCTGTAAGTAAAATTTGTGAAACACAAACCACAACTATTTTTGCAACAGGCGCACAATCGTATTCATGGGCTCCGCTAGCGGGGTTATCTTCTCCAAATACGACTGCCTCGCAGGCATTTCCAACTGTATCTACAAATTACACAATTATGGGAGTGAACACAGGATTTGGGATCAATTGTACAATGACAAAAGAGATCTTGATAGAAGTTCTTCCTAAGATCACACCAAGTATTAGTCCTAGTGTTACTATTTGTAATGGGCAAAGCACTAAACTTTTAGCTGACGGAAGCAATACATACAGTTGGACGCCTTCAGCTTCGTTAAATAACGGAACTCTTGCAAACCCTGTGGCAAATCCTTCTATTACTACAATGTATACAGTAAATATTTCTAACTATGGTAATTGTACTGTACCTGCAACTGTATTGGTGCGTGTTAATCCAACTCCAACAGTTTACGCCGGAGAAGATTTTGCGGTTAATTTAGATGAGCCAATGTACCTGAATGCAAACGGAAGCGGAACGCTTACTTGGATCGCAGGTGAAGGTATTTTCTGTAGCGTATGTCCAAACTCACAGATCACGCCTAAAGTAAGCGGCTGTTATAAAGTAAGAGCAACAAATAATTTCAATTGTATTGCTGAAGACGATGTATGTGTTGAAGTTACTACAAACTACAATATCTACATACCAAATATCTTTACTCCAAACGATGATGGATTAAATGATATTTTCTTAGTTCACGGAACAGGTTTAACTAAATTTGAAATGTTGATCTTTGATCGTTGGGGCGAAAAATTATTCTCTTCTAATGATCAATTAAAAGGTTGGGATGGCGTTTTCAAAGGTAAATTATCTAAGAATGATGTGTATCCTTATTTGATAAAGTACACATCACTTGATGGAAAAACGCATACTAAATCAGGACACGTAACTTTATTGAAATAAAATATCAAAATTATTTTTATAAACGTCGATCAGAAATGGTCGGCGTTTTTTATTTGCATAACCATTCACTAAACGTTTAGAATAAGCGCTGTTGATAACCAATTGAGCTAAATAATCTTAAAGCTTGGTAAAACGACCTTACGGCTGAGCAAGCCCATATCCATTTTTAATAACTATTGTGTAACTTAAAGAGATTGATAATCAGTTATTTACTGCTTCAATTACTAACTAGGGAAAATTATTTTACATGAATATAAAATTTACACTTTTTGGTTTAGCCTCACTGATCCTATTTGGATCAGTAAGTGCTCAAATTAGTTTAAGTCCTGCGCAAATAACCACCGCGCAAATTAATACTAATGCAACAACATCAACCAACTGGAACCCCAATTTACTAGGGACTTGTGCAGCTACTTGTGTTCCGCTTAATATTCCAAACCCAAATTCAAATCCTAAAGGTGGCGGCAATGACCAAACCAATAATGGTAACGGTACAATTGCTACTATATACACAATGTCTGCTTGCGGTTTAAATTATGTTTTGGGAGAAGTAAAAACCGGCAAGCGTTATTCTCCTGCAGCCGCAAATCAACCCGTTGCTATTTCAATCACCGGTATTCCTCTTTGTAAATCAATTTTAAAAGCCTATTTATATGTTGGGGGATCCGGAAATGGGCTTGCCTTTAGTACTACCATGGTAAATCCTGCTGCTACTCCTTCGGTTTTTCCTATGACAGCCATTGGAAATCACCTTGATAAATGCTGGGGCTATACAGGAACTTATAACTATCGCGCAGATGTTACCGCATTGATCACTGGAAATGGAAATTACATGGTTTCAGGTATTCCAACCAGCATTACAACTCCGGGTAACGATATGGACGGAGCAAGTTTAGTGATCATTTATTCAGATCCTACTCAAGCTTATACCGGACACATTGTAATTGGTGATGGTTGCCAAGTGAATGCATCAACTACAGGTACTCTAGCAAATACACTCACTGGTTTTAACTCTTGCGCTAACTCAACATTCGCCAATGCATTTTATATCATAAGCGATCTTCAAAATATATTAGCAACAGGTTGCAAAATGAATAGTGCTGCCTATAACTTTAATTATCCGGCAGCCTCAAACAAATGGTGGGATAATATTCAAGCGCCTGCAAATGCTGTTACTGCCGGGCAAAACACATGTTTGTTTGGATGTACCAATACTGCTGATTGTTACAATATTGTTACTGAGGGATTGTACTGGAGAACAAACTGTCTTCCATGCGCTGTTGTTCCATTAGCTGTTACAACGGCAACAACATCTAGTTGTACGGTTGGTTCTGCAACTGCATTTGCAACGGGTGGTACAGGTCCGTATTCATACACATGGACACCAACGGCTTTAAACACATCTGTAATAACTAGCGTTGCTCCGGGAACTTATTCTGTGAAAGTAATGGATGCAACAGGATGTGCTACTGTAAATGCTATAGTAGTAATTCCTCCGGGCTCTGCAACGATCGGAGCAACAAGCGCAACAGTTTGCCCAGGTGTTGGTGCTGCACTTACTGCTACAGGAGCATTAACTTATACCTGGAATCCAGGAAATATCATCGGTCCATCTGCAACATTTACTCCGGCGGCTACACAAGTGTACACCGTTATTGGCTCCGCAGCAGGTGGTTGTACGGCGCAAGCAACAGGTACGATCACAGTTAATCCGGTTCCTGTTCCATTACCAAATAGTAATAGTCCGATTTGTACAGGGGGCAGTATTGCATTAACCGTTAATGCATTTCCAACTTATACATGGACAGGACCAAACGCATTTATCAGTAGTTTGCAAAATCCTACAATAACAAATGCTGCGCCAGTCAACGCAGGAAGTTATACGGTAAAAGTTACAAGCGCATTAGGATGTACAGCCCAAGCAGTAGTTGTTGTTATTGTAAACCCAACTCCAACTATTAGCGTTGGTAATCCCGGTCCATACTGCGCAGGCTCTCCAATAAATTTAACCGTAACAGCTGCGGCAAGTTATACCTGGACAGGGCCATTGGCATTTACAAGTAATTTACAAAATCCAACCATTGCTAATAGCACAACAAACATGGCAGGCCCTTATGTTGTTACTGTAACAGCCGCAGGCGGATGTAAGAGCACAGGAACAGTGAATGTTGTTGTGAATGCGCTTCCAACACCAACGGCCACAAGTAACTCGCCAATATGTTTAAATAAACAAATAAATCTTTTTGCAAACCCTGCAGCTAGTTCTTATACCTGGAGTGGACCAAATGCATTTGCAAGTAATGCACAAAATCCATCTATAGCAACGGCATCATTAGTGAATGGCGGAAATTATACCGTTACTGTAACTAATGCAGCAGGTTGTACTAATACCTCAGTTGTAACCGTTGTGATCAATCCACTTCCGGTTGTAGTAGTAAATAATCCTGTTACATGTGTAGGCTCAACATTTACATTAACAGCGATAACGGGAACTGCTTTTGCATGGACAGGACCTAATGCTTACAACTCTCCTGTTCAAAATCCATCATTTGCAAATGCACAAACTACACATAGCGGAAATTACACGGTTATAGTAACAAGCGCTCAAGGCTGTACAAATAGTGCAGTTGCCGGTGTTACAGTTATTACAAACCCAACTGTTACTGTTGCAGGAACAAACACATTATGTTCTCAAAATTTTAACGGATCGCCGAACACAACAACCTTAACAGCTAGCGGTGCTTTTACATATCAATGGACTCTACCTGTAGGATTCTCTGCAACACCAAACACAAGTAGTAACCCAATTGTGGTAACTCCTCCTTTAACTTCTGTTCCAATGGTTGTAACTATGACCGTATTAGGAACAGCGGGTTCTTGTACAAATCAAGCAGTTTATACAATCACAGTTGTTCCAAATCCAACTATTGCCACAACAAGTGGAAGTATGTGCGCAGGAACACAAGTAACACTCACAGCAAGTAATGCGACAACGTATACATGGACACCTAGTGCAACATTAAATACACCAAACGGACCAAATGTGATTGCAAATCCAAGCGTAACAACGGTATATAGTATTATTGGAAGTAGCGTTGGCTGTAACAGTCAAACACAAAATGCAACAGCCAGTGTAGTTCCAAATCCAACTGTTACCATTAATCCAAACCCTGCGTTAATTTGCTTAGGAAGTTCAATAAACCTTACAGCATCCGGTGCAACAACTTATACTTGGAGTCCAAACATTGCCTTAACAACTACAAATGCTGCAAATACAACAGCCAATCCAACAGTCACTACAACATATACCATTATTGGTTCACAAGCAACTTGTACTAATCTTGCAACCGTGCAGGTATCTGTAATTGGTTTACCAACTGTAAGTATTGCCGGAACAAATACATTATGTTCACAAAACTTTAATGGATCTCCTGCAACAACTACATTAACAGCAAGCGGCGCCGGTACTTATGTATGGACGTTGCCTGCAGGATTCTCAGGAAGTCCTAACTTAACAAGCAATCCATTAGTGATCACTCCTCCTGTAACTTCTGTACCGATGGTAGCTACCATGACTGTTTTAGGGACAGCAGGAACTTGCACCAGCTTAGCAGTATTCAATTTAACTGTAATTCCAAATCCAACTATTGCTACCACAAGCGGCAGCATGTGTGCGGGAACAAGCGTGAACTTAACTGCAAGTAATGCTACAACGTATACTTGGACACCAAGTGCAACATTAAATACTTCAAACGGACCAAGTGTTATTGCCAGCCCTGCAGTAACAACGGTATACAGTATTATTGGAAGTAGTGTTGGATGTAACAGCCAAACACAAAATGCAACGGCTAACGTAGTTGCAAATCCTACTGTAACTATTTTACCAAATCCTGCAGTGATTTGTTTAAATCAAGCAATTAACCTTACTGCAAGTGGCGCTAATAATTATACATGGAGTCCGAACATTGCTTTAACCACAACTAACGGACCAAATACAACAGCCAATCCAACAGTAACTACAGTTTATCAAGTAATAGGAGAAGCTGCTACATGTACACATGTAGCAAATATCACTGTAAGTGTTTTACCACTTCCTACAATAACAATTGTACCAAGCAGTCCAACGCTATGTATGAACAACTTTAACGGTTCACCAAATACAGTTTCATTAACGGCAAACGGTGCGGCAAGTTACACATGGGGACCAATTATTGGTTTAACCACAAATACATTAAATGGTTCAATGATTGTTGGTACTGCTAACGGAAATAATGCACCAAGCGGAAGTGTAATAGGTGCCAATGGAACTTGTACCAGCTCTGCAACATTTACATTGAGTGTTATCGATAATCCGATCATCGCAGTAACATCAGAAAGTATGTGCGCGGGAACGAGCGCAACATTATCAGCAATAAATGCTATCACTTATACATGGAGCCCAAGCACAACATTAAATACCGCTAATGGACCAAGTGTAATTGCGAGCCCAGCTGTAACAACCCTCTATAGTGTTATTGGAGGAAGTGCCGGTTGCAACAGTCAAACCCAGAACGGTGTTGTAACTGTTGTAAATAATCCAACAGTAAGTATTGCTCCAACCACACCAACTATTTGTTTTGGTGATCAGATCAACTTAACGGCGAACGGTGCTAATAATTATACTTGGAGTCCGAATACAGCTATTAGTTCAACAGTTGGTAATGCCGTAACAGTAAATCCAACAGTAACAACCGTATATTCAATTATTGGAGAAGCTGCTACCTGTACAAACACCGCTGCACAAACAGTAACAGTTGTTCCTTTACCAATTATTAATATTGGTTTAAGCAATGGCAGTATGTGTATGAACAATTTCAATGGTTCAAATAATCAGATCACCGTTACTGCAAGTGGTGCAACTTCTTATAACTGGATAGGCTTTACCGGAATTGGTAACAGTACTAGTTCAGGACCAAATGTGATCGTAACAGCAATTCCAAATTCGCCAATAGGCACAGGAACAGTTGTTGGTACAGTAGGAACTTGTACTAACGTAGCGAGCTTTACGGTAATTGCAATTCCAAATCCTGTTATCGCGGTAACATCGGCAAGTATGTGTTTAGGAACAAGCGCAACATTAAACGCAAGTGGTGCTACAACGTATGTTTGGTCGCCTGGAAATACATTAAATCAAACAACCGGAAGTTCAGTAATTGCTAATCCTGCAAACACTACTGTTTACAGCGTGATCGGTTCAAGCTTAAATTGTAACAGTACAACAGAAACAGGAACAGTAGATGTTGTTGCAAACCCTGTGATAGTAATATCACCTGTAACTCCCACCATTTGTGCCGGAGACGCGATTGGCTTAAGCGCATTTGGAGCAACTAATTATACCTGGGCACCTTCTAGTTCATTGAACACTGCATTTGGCGCAAACGTTATTGCATCGCCAATGGTAACTACAAATTACATTGTAATTGGTGAAGCTGCAACTTGTACATCAACCGCAATGAGACAAGTTCTGGTAATACAACTACCTACTCTACAAGCTATATGCGATAGAACAGTAATTTGTTTAGGCGACAAAACAAACATCAATGCTAACGGTGCTAACTCCTATACATGGAATCCTATTTATGGATTAAGTAATGGCACTTCAAATTTTGTGGTTGCTAATCCTACTTCATCTATGAACTATACATTGATCGGCACAAATGGAGTTTGTACCGCATCTTTAAGTGTTCCAATAATTGTATTACAAAAACCACTATTAAATCTTACAACTAGCGCACCAAGAATTTGTATCGGCAATAAATCAACCATCTTTGCTTCCGGAGCTCAAACATACAGTTGGGAACCAATGGCTGATTCAACGGTTGCTAACTACGCCATCGTGAGTCCTTCAGTTTCTACTAATTATACTGTAACCGGTGTTAACTTTTCAGGTACTGTTGGTTGCGCCTTCACTAAAGAAATTCTAGTTGAAGTTGTGCCTCAGGTTACCGCATCAATAAACAACAGTGTTGTAATTTGCGAAGGCGAATCGGTAAAATTAAATGCTGACGGTAGCAATACATACTTATGGGCTCCGGGTGCCGGCTTAAGTAATTCATTAATTGCTCAACCTTATGCAAGTCCTAATATTACTACTGAGTATACCGTGTATATTTCAAACGGAGGTTATTGCGGCAGCAAAGCCACCGTATTAGTTAAAGTACATCCAATGCCTGTGGTTGATGCAGGACCAGACCTTACATTTAATGCAGATGAACCAATGTATCTCAATGCCAAAGGTACCGGAACTTTAAGTTGGATATTAGGTGATGGCATCATGTGTCGTGTTTGTCCTAACTCGCAATTTATGACCAAGAAAAGCGGTGTGTACCAAATACAAGCCGTTAGCGAATATGGTTGCAGAGCTATTGATGATGTGAACATTGAGATCACAAATGAGTACAGTGTTTATATACCAAATATCTTTACTCCTAACTTTGACGGATTAAATGATACGTTCTTAGTGTACGGTGTTGGAATTTATGAAATACAAGTAACTATCTTTGATCGTTGGGGTGAGCAAGTTTATCACGACGATAACCAAACAAAAGGTTGGGATGGAACCTACAAAGATGAGTTAAGCAAGAATGATGTATATGTTTACCTAGTAAAATACACAGCACTTGATGGTAAGAAGCATACCAAAACCGGACACGTAACTTTATTGAAATAAAATATCAATTCAAAAAATAAAAAATCCCCACTAGTTGTAGTGGGGATTTTTTTATGACCATTAGATTCAGATCACATTTATCTCATACTTATTTATTCTTCGCTTTTCCTAAATTATACCAATCTATCTTGCGTGTGTAGTTCATAATAGCGAACATCACCACAAACAGTCCTAAACTTCCAATAAGTAGAGCGTAGCTTTCAAGCTGAATGATCACAAACATAAATCCGTAAAGCAAGGTTAGCATACCACCAATTGCTGCAAAAACACGTGTTCCTTTGAACAAGTAGTAAATAAAATAAGTTATGGCTGCTACCGTCATTACCGTTGCAATTAAATATGCTAATGAGAAAATCATATACTCGCTAAAAGATAATAGCAAGGTATAGAACAAGCACAAAGCAAAACCGACAATGATATAATTAAATGGGTGGATCCTTTTTTGTTGCGTGATCTCTACAAAAAAGAACACAAGAAAAGTTAGCAAAATGATCATCATTGCATATTTAACCGAACGACTTGTTTTTTGATAGCCATCAATTGGCATAATAAGATCTACACCAAAAGCACTATATGAAATGTTATATGCATCGTCGATGAACATTTGCGGATAATTGCGATTCAAATGCAATACCTTCCAATTTGCTGTAAATCCATTTACATCCACCGTAGAAGTATCAGGCAAAAACTGTCCATTAAAAGCGGGTGTTTGCCAAGAAGAGTTCACTTTTACCTTCGTGGTTTTACCAACAGGCACAAAAAATAATTGCTCGCTTCCTTTCAGATCAATATCCAAACTTATATCGTGCCCCGAAGCCAAAAATTTATCCACACTATCTATCATCAATTGAGATATAGCGCCCGATTCAAAAACATCTCTTGCCACTACACCAGGATTAAATTGGTAATTCTCATTATCAAATCGCATCTCTAATTTCTCTTTGATGCCTCGCATATCGCTCAGCCCTAGCACCACAGAGGCTTCCTTCCAAACAAAATTTTCCTTTGGAATGGTGATCGCATTCAAATTGAATTTACCGAATGATGCATTGATCTTTACTTTAGAATTATATACCACAACTTCGTAAATATTACGATGTCTTTTTTCAGGAAGAACCTTCCCGTCAAAATCAACTTTATCGGGAAGAATGTACAAATGGTGTTTTACCGAACGCATAACCTTATTAGTATCGCGATAGTATTCAAGGTAAGGTAATACCAAAATAGGTCCGGTAATGGTTTGCCTTCCACTCCACTTACTGGAGATATCAACGAAGGCTTGTGTTTGGTTACCTTCACGTTCATCTATAAGACTATGAATAATAACTTGAGGAATAATGAAAATAAGAAGGAGAACAAAAATGATGATGCTTTTAATGAAGACGTGATATTTACCAAATACACTTTCTTCCTTTGGAACTTGCGAAAGTTCGGGTTGCTGGTTGTTGTTTTCTTCCATGTTTGGGGATTTTATACCCAAAGGAAGATAATTAAAGCTTTGCTTGAACGATTTTAACGAAGTTTAGAACTTCATAGTGCCGCCTATCGCTTTGCGTGACTTACGTTTAGCAGGTCCTTTTGAACCTATCTCATAGCCAAGCGTTAACTCGTGTGCGCCGGCAGTAGTCTTAGAACTTAAACTAGATATAGTATAATCATAGCTATATCCCACTTTGAATCCTTTACCAATTGGTTCAAATCCGAGAAGGAATGCAATACTCTCGCTATTACTATAATCTTTGTAGGTTTTAAAAGGTATACCACGGTACCAAACAGTAAAGTTTATCATTTTAAAAAAGTACGCAACGCCAATATCCAACTGATCATTTATCCCCTGGTGTCTGTAATGCAATAAACCTCCTACCGAATGTGGCGAAACATCTTCCGGCTTCTCAGGCTTTACAATTTCATAACGGTAACCACCATGCGCGCTAATAAGCATTGGTAATACCGAACCTTTACCTAATAAACTTTGATCCGGTTGATTTAAATGACGTGCAGAAACACCAAACCACATCAATTTTGAATCTAATAATAAACCACTACCTACATCAAAAAATTGCATAGGAGAAGCTGGTCCATTACCATCAAGCGATGTTGGTGAGTTAGTGATCAATTGATCATTGAAAATAAGCCTGCTTACTTGATATTTCTTTTGATTAAAGCAAGCCTGTAAACCAGCTCTTAGTTTGAAGTTACGATCTATATCAAATGCATATGCCAAATTCAATCCCATTTGTGTATTTGTAAGATAAGAGCTTCCGGCTTGGTCTTGTAAAAAATAAAGCCCTGCCCCAGCATTATACTTCACTAAACTTCCATCGTAAGAAGCAAGATAGCTTGAAAACCCCCTTTCAACACCGGGCCATTGATTGCGATAAGCACCGGCAAAGCGATGAATGGTTGGTCCCGCTCCTGCAAAAGCAGGATTGATGTATTGCGGAACCGAATTGAACTGAGTGAATTCAGCATCCTGACCAAAGCTCTCGGAAACCATTCCAAGAACGAAGAATAAATACATTAATTTTTTCACTTTACTTCTTTATTAGTTTAATATTTAATTCTGTTTCGTTTTTTTCTGTAGCAATTGCCTCCAACTCTATCACCACCGATTGGTAACCTTCTTCCTGCACAATAACCTTATATGTTTTTAGCGGGTTAACCACAATAATGAATTTTCCTGTTTTAGGATTTGAATTATAAATGCCTGCTACTTTGTTAGATTCATTATCCAACAAAGTGATCTTTCCTTTTCCGGCTACATTATCCTTGAACAACAAACCACTCTTTACTTTAAGATCATTATCTCCAAAGCGCGTGTCGATCTCGTAAATATCAGTATTTCCATGTGTATCATCCTTTAATGATGAGTAATAACCCTTTTGCCCATCAACGTTCAATACAAAGAAAACATCATTACCAACAGTGTTTATTGGGTATTCCAAATTTTCTGCCGGACTAAACGCATTTGTCTCTTCATTGTAAGTTGTTCTAAACACATCAAACTCACCCATGGTATTATGACCTTTTGAGCTGAAATAAAAAGTACTTCCGTCAACGTGCATATATGGTGATTCCTCATCATAAACTGTGTTGATCCCGGGACCAAGGTTATATGCTGCCGACCATTTTCCATTTGGCAATCTTTTTATCCTGTAAATATCTTTTCCACCGTAACCTCCCGGTCTTGTGCTACAGAAATACATGATACTTGTATCATTTGTAAAGCAAGCACTTGATTCGTGGTATTGAGAGTTTATCTCTAATCCAAAAACCACCGGCGTTTCCCATTTTCCTTTTGAGTTCAATTTAGTTTCGTATAAATTTCCGTTGATCCCATCGGGCGTTGAACGGTATACAATCATTTTATAACCATCCGGACTAATTGCCACACACCCATCATTCTCTTCCGTATTCACCGGCTTACCAATATTTTCAGCAGGCCCCCATGCTCCATTTGTTTTGTGACTCACATAAATATCCTCGTGGTAATATCCAAACTGATCTTTTTTATTGTTTACGCCACCCTCTCTGCGCGATGTAAAATATAATGCATGTTCATCAGAAGTAACAATAGGAACATATTCCGGATAAGCCGAATTAATATTCTTTCCAATATTCCTTACAATTGAGCGATGTGGATTGGTCATATATTTTTTCGCATTCCTATTTACACCTATCATAAAATTAACGCCATCATCATTTACTATCCTCTTTTTATTCTTTAAGCACTGTTGCAAAACAATAATGCTTTCGTCGAACATTTTTTGTTTGTGCTTTATCATTGCCAAACAATATAATGCATCTGATTTTTTAGAGGCTTTTAGTTCTTTTTCATGAACCAAGAGACTATCCAAATGGTATTGCAATTTTAATTTACAATAGGTCGACAAAATATTCGCTTCTTCTTCCTTCGCATCATGCGCTACTATCCTTCTATAAAATCCTAAGGCATTATAATAATCCTCACTTTTAAAATAGAAAGCTGCTTCCTTCTTGAGTAACTTCACAAAATCCTTGCTTTGCGCGAACGATAAAAGTGAATTGGCAACCAATGCTAGTATGAATGTTAACTTGCGCATAGAACTATCTTAATAAAGTAACGTCTCCTGTTTTATCAATAATCTGACCATTGTATAATTCTACGTATATCTTATACACATAAATATCCTGGTTACATATTTTCCCTTTGTAATATCCATCCCACCCTTGTGTAGGATCTTCGGTTGCAAACATTACTTCTCCCCAACGAGAATAAATGGTGAATTTTATCTTCACTACACCTTTCATGTTCCCGTGGAAGATATCGTTACTAAGATCAGCAGGGTTAAACGTTGTTCCCGGCGATCCATTTGGATTTGGAGTGAAAGCGTTCGGCATTTCAAAATAACTATCGTCAAGTACAATAACCCTCTCAACAAGTTTAAATGTATCTCTGCAACCTTGAGAATTTGTTGCCATCAACATTACCGAATAACTGTTAGGTGCCGAATAGGTGTGAGTGGCATCCAATGTGTTTGTTGTTGCGGATGTTGTTCCATCACCAAACGACCAAGTATAGCTTGTTGCTCCTGTAGTTAAATTATTAAATGTAATTTGCGCTTCAGGCAAATACAAAGTGTTAGTAGTTACCGGCGAGAGGCTGGCAACCGGCGCAGGGAATACTCTAATATTCTTTGCAGCCGTATCCGAACAACCGTGAATATCACTTGCTATTAAAGATGATGTAAATGTTCTGGTAGTTGCAGTGAAATTCACATACTGCTCACTTGCACTTGCTGTGCTTGCACTATTTGCATTTCCAAATGCCCAATTATAAACTGTAAAACCGGGAACAGCTGGGAAGTTAACTCGTAAAGGCGAACAACCACTATCCGGAACTGCTGTATATACAATATTAGGTTTAGGATAAATAATAGAATTTAATGTGTACGAATGCGAACAACCATCAGAATTTGTTACACTTAACTGTGTTAAACTTGCCTGAGGTGTTGCACCAGGATTTGTGTATTGGAACCCCGGAATGCTTAACGTGCTTGAACCTGAATTACCAAAATTCCATGAATAGGTTGATGCTCCTATTGACGTATTTGTAAATGTGATCATTCGCGGATGACATACTGCTGTATCAGCAATAAATCCTGCTTGAGGCTGTGCAAATACTCCAATATTGTCGGTTATTGAATCTTTACAACCATTGACATTTGTTACAACCAATTTGATTGGGACAGTTACAGAACCTGATCCAGCTGCATTAGTATAAGTTTGTGAAGGATTAGTTGCAGTAGTTGTATTACTGAAACTAAGATCCCAGAAATTACTTGTTCCACCAACACTCGTATTTGTGAAGGTAACATTGAATGGAGAACATGCAAACTTAGGGAAGAATGTGAATGAAGGAGCAGGATTACCAAATAACACCACTGTTTTCTTTATACTATCGCCACAACCGCCTGCATTATCTGCAACCAAAGTAATTGTATACGTTTGATCAACCGTTGTAGGTGAAGAATACACATGAACCGGATTCGATACTGTGGTTGGTGGAGAAGCGTCTCCAAAATTCCACGTCACACTCACCGCGCCAGTTGTTGTATTTGTAAATGTAACTGCCAGTGGTGCACAACCTGCCGTTGGTGTCATTACAAAATTAGGTATTGGCAAGGCCATTACAAAAGCCGTATTTGTATAGGTGCCCGTACAAATTCCGTTAGATGTTGTGAGCGTGACCGTATAAGTTCCCCCACTGGCATAAGTATGAGTAGGATTTGTGACTGTACTTGTTGGCGAAGCATCTCCATAATCCCACGTATAACTTGTAGCTCCGACGGAGAGATTCGTAAACGTTGTTGCACTTCCGGCACACACTTGAGTGGCGCTGAAAGATCCGGTAGGAGGTGCATCAACCTGTATGGTTTGCGTATTACTTGCCTGACAGCCATTAGCCATTGTGACGATCAATAAGACTGTATGTGTACCCGCGAAAGTATATGTCTCCGGCGCAGGTACCTGAAGAGTTGATGTGTTTAAATTTCCAAAATCCCACAACCAAGCCACGGGAGGTCCTACAGTATTATCGGTAAATGTTACACCTACTAATGGAACACACGATTGTGTTGGTGAGCATGCAAATGTTGCTGTTGGTCCCGGTAAAATTGTAATTACAACTTGATCCGTATCGCTACACATTCCACCAAACGGAATAAAAGCAACTAGCCTAACTGTATAAGTAGCTGCGGTTGCATATGAATATGTTTTGGGTCCAAACGGAAAGTTTACCCATCCCGATCCATCGCCCATATCCCATTTGTAAAAAACACCAACACTACTTGCATTGGTAAAAGTCATTAAACTATTTGTACAAAAAGGCCCTGTTGGCGCAATTACACTTGCCGTTGGTGCATTAAAAATATTTACGAGTTGTGTTATAGAGTCAACACCACACACATTGCTATCTTTTAATTGCACAACAAATCCACCCATTGTTGGAAATGCTACAGTTACAGGAGTGTTCGGCGGGATATTTGTCCAAGGATAAATTGAATCTTGAAAACTGTTGAAGGCCCAGTAATTTCCTAACTTCCAATATTGCTTTCTCTGATAATTATTTCCAAATGTTGTACAATTCTCTACAGATGTGTTTGTAAATGTAAATACATTATCAGGCCAACATTTATTTTGCACCGACGTAGTTATTTGCGCAACATCACGCGCGTAAACATTCACCGGGCCAATTATTGCTGTAGATGTGCTGGTAAACGAGCAGTAATTCCACGCAAGTAACGTAGCTGAAGTTGCGCAGGTAACGTTTGCTGCTGAATAAACGTGACTCGCGCTTGTATTGGTAAAACTGAAATTTGTATTTGGTGTATTATCTCCCCATATATAAGTAAATTGGGTAGTTGAACTAACATTTGTGCTTGTGTTACTAAACGTAATATTTGCAGGCGAACATCCTGCAAGAGTTCCTCCAATTGGAATACTTAATGCAGCGTTAACCGGTAATTCCATTACCACAACACCTGTCATAGTGCACGTTTGTGCCGGGATCATTAATGTTACAAGGAACGAACCTGTGGTAGCTCCATATACGTGCGGAATAACACTACTGGCAGGATAAGCAGTTCCTGTGTGATCAGGTGAGGCATCACCCCAACTAATGGTATAGGTTCCCGGAAAATTTGAAGGCGATTCAAAGTTTAAGGTGTAAGCACCACCCGTGCAACTTATCCACATTGGACTACTGGATGGATTGTTCAGATAATCTAAGATCTGAGGGCATTGTGCTTTAGCTGCAAATAATGTCAGCTGTAGAAGCGCTAAATAAACTAATCTTTTCACAAGCATATAATTTTTATTTCAAATACAGGCATATAAGCCGGGTTCTGTTTCATCTCAGCCAAAGCCAAGATATAAACTACCATTTATCTATTCGACCTACCCGTTACGGCTTCCTTGCGGAAAAAAGCGGGACACTTGTACCGCAACTTATTTGGTCTTTCAACACCCAAGGTTTACCAAACACTTTCATCACTGAAGGTGCTTGTAGGCTCTTACCCTACATTTTCACTATCACCCCGAGGTTTAACTCAGGGCTACCTTGTCTCTGTGGCACTGTCTGTTACATAAACTTTCGGCTTATGCACCCATATTTTCATATGGTGAGTTTCCCTGCGTTGCCCGGACTTTCCTCCAGAAGTTTAACCCCCCGGCGGTAGTTCTACCTGTGCCTTAAATGTACGATAATTATTTTAATGTCAAAGTACCCTAAATCGGTTTTCTTGGCGAGAATTTAACAAAACGCTATTAATTAGCCCATTTCCATATTTTTTCTGACAAACGGGCTTTTTGTAAATACCTATATTTAGCGTTTAAATAATTTAGGCAGATCTGAAACACATTGCACTCATAACCGACGGTATTTGGCCCTATGTAATAGGCGGCATGCAAAAGCATTCGTATTACTTATGTAAATATTTTGCCACAAACCAAATTCACGTCGACCTAATTCACTTTAATAAAAGCGAACACGACATAAGTAAGCTTGAATTTTTTTCAGAAAAAGAAAGAGAATATATTCATCCCACCATCATCGAAATACCGACATCTATAGGATTTCCGGGACATTACATTTATAATTCATACCGGCATTCGAAATTAATTTTTGAATTTTTAAAACCAAAACTCGATCAATATGATCTTATTTATACCAAAGGTTTTACAGGTTGGTATTTGATCAACCAAAAACATAAAGACCGTATTAATTGCAGCAAAATTGGCGTGAAATTTCATGGCTACGAAATGTTTCAACCCTTGCCGGGATTTGTTTCAGGAATAAAATCACTTCTTTTAAGAGGTCCCGTAAAAAAAATAAGTCAACGAGCAGACATTGTATTTTCATATGGAGGAAAGATAACAGACATCATTCGATCGATCGGTGTAAAAAATTCAAATATTATTGAGTGCGCTTCGGGGATAGAAGAAGAATTTATTGTTGAGAAATTTAAACCAACCGACACTATAAAACGCTTTTTATACCTAGGAAGATACGAAAGAAGAAAGGGAATAGAAGAGTTAAGTTCAGCCCTTCAGCAACTTATTTCAAAACACACTAACGAATTTCAATTTCATTTTATTGGCGCTATTCCACAAGATAAAAGAATTGATCACAAAAATATAATTTATCATGGTGAGATACGCGATCGAATTATTCTTTTAGAAAAAATGCAAGGGTGTGACGTGTTGATCTGCCCAAGTTTTAGTGAAGGTTTTCCCAATGTTATTTTAGAAGCAATGAGCAATGGTTTAGCAGTTGCCGCAACAAATGTTGGCGCAGTTGAACTTTTGGTTAACGAAGAAGTTGGTTGGATAATCGAAAAACCGGAAGCTGATTCTATCAAACAAACTCTTGAAATGATCATATCTGAAAATGCTTTAAGCATTGATCAAAAAAAACAAAAAGCCATTTCCAAAATAAAAGATGGCTTTGTTTGGAATAAGTTGATAAAAAAATTAATAAAATCAATCGCACCATAATTCAATAAAATACGCACAGTTATCTATAAAAACCAACCATTTACAAATCCAAACTGTATTTATACTTGAGAAATGCACCGCTTATCCATTTTAACATTTGGTAATTTAGATTTCAAGTTGTAACTTTAGAACATATAATTAAATCAACAGACATGAAAAAACAATTACTCTTAAGCGGTGCACTTTTATTAAGTATGGGTGCATTTGCGCAAAAACAAATGCACCTTTTTAAGGATGCAAAAGTTGTTGAGAATAAGCGCTTTCAAAACGCGTTTACAACAGCTAATATGGATCTTAATCCTAATACTACTGCTAGTAAAGCTATAGGCCCTGTAAATCAGGAAGTAAGCACGCCAAATTCAAGTTCTAATAGCTCAACCGCACCTATCCTTAACAACGTATGGTATAGGATCTCTGGATCTGGCAACGTATACGGCTTTTTAGTATCTGCTTCAAAGCCGTTGAACTATCAACGTATCCTAGGTGCTGTTTCGTTCGTTCAACGTAAATCATCAACTTATGTGGTTAGTCCTGCAGGTGATTCAAACGTAGGAAGCATTGTTACTTATTGGGCTAAAAACGACGCTAACACAAATAGCTTAGCAAGTTGGGATAGTACCCTTATTTATGCTGATGCTACAAACCAAGGACGTTATCCTAGTGGTGGTATTTGGAATACTGCTCCAGGTAACGGAAATACTGACCTTAACAAGGCAGTTGCTGTAGGTTCTGGTCCTGTAACTACAGGTTCTGGTTGGGTTGGAAGCTGGTACGCAAGTAAATCACTTTCTTTAACTCCAAAAAATGCTGCAGGTCCTGATGAGCAGTTTTTTGCTAACGCTGCGCCATTTAACTCTGCAACTTCTCCTAGTATGACAAAGCACGACTTCCCACGTTATGGTATGAACGTGTGTGATAATGGTGTTTATGTTGCCGGTCAAAAAATGAACGACATCAACGGTACAACTGCCGCAGGTCAAGGAATTAGAGGTGCTTCAATTTCAAAAGGAACGTATAACTCAGGTGTTATGGTTTGGACAATGGATTCTATCATCCCTCCTACTGAAGTACACTCTGATGGTTCTAAATTAATCAGTGAGCCATATTTAAAATTCACTCCTGATGGACAAACTGGATATTGTATGTTTATCGGTGTGCGTGCAGGTACTCCAGTTGGTTCTTCTAACAGAGGAAGACAACCAATAGTATATAAAACTACTAATGGTGGTGCTGCTTGGGCATTGGTAAACGGTATTGACTTTAATGCTTCAACTCCGGCTATCAATCAATTAAAAAATTCAATGCGCTCGATCAATATCAACACTAACGTTTCCGCTCCATGGTTTTGGAGTGAAGGTATTGATATGACAATTGACGCTAATAATAAGTTACACATTATTGCAACTGCTATTGGTCATGCTTCAACACATGCTGACTCAATGAACTACTTAAGCTATTTCACAGTTGGTACAGAGATCGAGCACGCTTGGCCTCACGTAAACACTGCTCGCCCATTGATCGTAGATTATTATGGTGATGGTGGTGCAAATCCTTGGAATGTATTAATTATTGACTCTTTAGATACTGAAGGTCCTTCTTCAGTTTCAGGTTCAGGTGGATTTAACGAAAACCCTTGGGCAGATCCAACTCCAAATAACTCAGTTTCTTCTGATAGTCGTATTCAGATCACTCGTGATTACCTAGGTGAGTATCTAGCTTATTCATGGGCTGAAACTGACACAAGTATCACAACTAATTCCGGAAAATGGAATGAATTCCCTAATATTAAAGTTAGAGGTTTCAGAACTTGCGACGGAACTTTAAGTACTGAAGCAGGTGGATTTAACGTAACTGGTGCTGCCGGTGTATTAGCGGCTGTTAAAGATAAAGCTTACTTCCACTACATGTCAGGTGAAATGAAAGCCGGAGCTGCAACTGCTAGCTCTGCAACATTTGCAATTCCGTTCTCAGTGTCAAGTAATCCTCTTACTGAAGGTATTAACCCGGTAAGTAACTACTTCGCGATGACGCACCTTCAAATGTCTTTCCCAACAAATACTTGTGGGGCAACTACAATTGGTTTAGATAAAATTGCTAAAACAGAAGCTACTGAAAGCACTTTGTTCCCTAACCCTACTAAAAACAACTTCAACGTTCGTTTGAATTTGTCTAATGCAAATGATATCGCTATCAGCGTGTTCAATGCACTTGGTCAAAAAGTAAGCGAAACAAAAGTAAACGGTACAATTGGCGAGAACAATGTTTCAATGAACATGGACAACGCTACTGCCGGTATTTATTTCGTTAAAATTAAAGTTGGTAAAACTGAAAGCACTAAGAAATTAGTGGTTCAATAATAACAATTAACCTTTTAAAAAGCCCTGACAGTAACTGTCAGGGCTTTTTTGTTCTCGATACGTCCTGCTGAAAAAGCAGGACTACTCGAACTGACAAAAGCTATAGCACTTGGGATATCATTTTGTCAACGAAGATCCGTATGGGAATTCATGCGATTAATAGCCCTTCTAAGGCTAAATAAATACAAAATAGGGGTTCAATATGGGCCCCCTTCTCTAAAAATCATTAAATTTGCAGCCAAATTAATTCAAAGAGGTGGACAGAAATTCATTGATCGGTTTAGGGATCATCGCGGCTATACTAGGAAGCTGGTTATGGTTCAACGGACCAAGTAAAGAACAAGTAGCGCGCAATAAAGTTGTAAAAGATTCTATTGAAGCTGTTCGTAAGCAAGAAGACCAAAAAGAAGCTGAGCGCCTAATGGCCGAGGCTAAAAAAAAGGATACCGTAAAAGTTGCAGTGGCTTTGAACGATTCAACAAAGGCAGCGCTTAAAACTGATGCTTACAAAGATCTTGCTGTTAGTGCCGAAGGAAAACAAGAATTTTTTACGTTCGAGAATGATCTTATAAAAGCAACTGTATTAAACAAAGGCGCACAAATTTGTAAAGTTGAATTAAAAAAATATTCGCGTCCAGATCAAAATGTGCCGCTTACTTTATTCGATAAAGATTCTACAAACTTCTCTCTAAAATTAAATGCTTACGATCGCTCACGTATTTTAAGTACAGATAGTTTTTATTTTAAACCTGTTTCTCAAACAGCTAATGCCATTACCATGCGTTTGGCAACTTCCAATGAGAAAAGTTACATCGAATACACCTACTCTATTAAACCGGGTGATTACATGGTTAATTGCGAGATCCGTTTTGTTGGCATGGAAAAGATCATCACACAAACCGAAGATCAACTGCAATTACAATGGAGCATGCTTTTACCATCGCAAGAAAAATATATTGGTAAAGAACAAAAAGCAGCTGCTATTCATTATAAACAAACCATTAATGATCCGGATAATATCAATCCTTTAAAAGACGAAGAACTTAGCATTAGCGAAGCTGACGTTAAATGGGTATGTTTTATGCAGCAGTTCTTTAACTCTACGATTGTTGCCGATGAAGCATTTTTAAAAGCAGGAAGTTTGGTAAAACAGGGTTTACGAGATAAATCACCAACGGCAGTAAAAAGCATGTTCACCGAATTAGGTGTGCCATACAATCATAAGCCTGATGAGAAATTCTCGTTCAAATTTTATTTTGGCCCTAACGATTACCAAACTATGACGAAATATGGTAATGATCTTGAGAAAATCATTCCTACCGGCTGGAGCGTGTTCAGCTATATTAATAAATGGCTGGTTATTCCATTGTTTGATGCCTTATCAAACATGAATATGGGTGTTGTTATTTTGATCTTAACCCTCATCATTAAAATCCTTCTATTGCCAATTGCCTACAAAACCTATTTAAGTGGCGCGCGCATGCGTGTATTGAAACCTGAGTTAGACGTTATCAATGCAAAGTTCGGCGACAAAGCCGATGCCATGAAAAAGCAGCAAGAGCAAATGGCGCTTTACAGAAAAGCGGGGGTTAGTCCACTTTCGGGTTGTATTCCTTTATTATTGCAGTTCCCTATTTTAATTGCCTTATTTGCTTTTATTCCTGCCGCCATTCAATTGCGTCAACATGGGTTTTTATGGGCAGATGACTTAAGTACGTACGATAGCATTTGGACATTTGGACAAATACCATTTATTAGTTGGGCTTATGGCGATCACATCAGTTTGTTTGCCATGTTGATGTTTGTAAGTACAATTATTTACACGTACATGAATCAAAATTTAATGCCGCAGCAAAATACACAAATGCCCGGCATGAAATTTATGATGTACTTTATGCCTGTTATTTTCTTAGCGGTAATGAATGAGTACGCAGCCGGTTTAAGTTGGTATTACTTCTTGGCGAACATGTTCACCTTTTTACAGAACTGGATCATGAAAAAATTCATCAGCGATGAATCACTTCGTTTAAAAATAGAAACGAACATGAAAAAGCCTGTAACTAAATCAACATTCGCAAAACGTTTGGAAGATATAGCAAGACAGAAGCAGCAGACGCTTAAGAAGTAAAAGATCAAAGTTTTTCGCCACAGATTGCGCTAATTTCCACAGATTTCCGTCGCAGATTTTTTACTAAATCGTATTTGTTTATACTTAAATCTGTGAATACAATCTGCGAAAATTTGCGCTATCTGTGGCAAGAAAAAAAATCTAATAAACCTTTATTGAGATCTTTGGCTTATTATTTCTCCTTAAAAAGAAAACTCGTGATCTCGTGAATAATGCTTTTAGCTTCCTTATCGGTAAGCTGCATTCCAAAACGCACAGTTTTATGCTGACAGGTAAAAGCTATACGCTCTCCACCTTTTATCCAAAAACTGCTATTGATCACTGTAATAAAACTGGTCTCTTCAGCCTCAATTAACTGTAAGTCTTGGATCAAACTAAAATCAAATTCTTGGATCTTTCCGCGTTTATTAATTTCTTGTTGGTAATGAACTCTGCCATCGCTTATCCATAATTTTTCTTTGCCCGATCGGCGCCAAACAAAAACCCGCGCGATCTTAAATTCGAAATAAACCCAAAACGCCAGGTAAATTATGATGAATAATTTTGTGTTTTGGTCTGTTACCTTAAAATAATTAGCAAAAACAATAATACCACACACTGTCCATGCCATCAACCAAACAAACATGAGCCAAACTTTTCGTTGATCCTTTATTGGTAAAATAACAATACTTAAAAGGTCGTCCTTTTTTAATATACTTACACGATCTCCTATAACCTTCATTATCGTTTTGTTTTGACACAAATTTACATATCTTTATTACGTTATACTACTTCGATGAGAGTTTTTTCTCCTATCTATGTAGCGCAAAAAATACATGAACAAAACTGAACCAAGATTAAATTTAATGGATGTGGTAATGCTGGTCTCGGGCAGCATGATAGGCTCCGGTATTTTTATTGTGAGCAAAGACATGATGCTTGCCTTGGGTTCGCCATTTTGGGTTTTAATGTGTTGGCTACTTAGCGGGCTTATAACTTTATTTGCCGCTTTAAGCTATGGTGAGTTGGCGGCCATGATGCCCGAAGCGGGCGGACAATTTGTTTTTTTAAAAAGGGCATTTGGTAATTTAACTGCCTTTGTTTATGGGTGGACCGTTTTTTTGGTGATCCAAACCGGAGTTATTGCCGCAGTGGCAGTTGCTTTTGCAAAATATTTGGGCGTAATTTTTCCTTCTATTTCCGAAGAGAACGGTGTTCATATTGGAACATTTTTTATTTCCATTTCACAATTTGTTGCCATACTTTCTGTCATAACATTAACCGCTATTCATACAAAAGGAATTAAGAATGGCACATTAATACAAAGAGTTTTTACCATTTCAAAACTACTCGCCTTGTTTGTTTTGATCGTATTAGCTTTTACAAAACTAGGATCAGGCAATTATTTCAGTCAAAATTTTAGCGATCTAACATCTGCCGTTAATTACGATGAAAAAACACATACAAGCACACCTTTAAACGGTTTAAGCATTTTTGTTTTTCTTGGTACAGCGCTAATTGGGGCGCTATTTAGCAGCGATGCATGGAACAATGTTACCTTTTTATCTGCCGAGATCAAAAACCCGCAACGCAATTTACCCTTAGGTTTAAGCTTGGGAGTTTTTATTGTTACCATCCTATATATCCTTGCCAACATTGCCTATTTTATTTTGCTTCCTGCCATGGGCGATGCAACCGCAACTACTCCCGAAGGATTGGGCATACGATTTGCCGATCATGGCAGAGTTGCTACTGCAGCCTTAAATACATTTTTTGGAAATACCTCTATTTACATCATGGCCATTTTAATTGTAGTATCAACTTTTGGTTGCAATAATGGTTTGATACTTGCGGGCTCACGTTTATTTCAATCGATGGCAAATAATAATTTGTTCTTTAAACAAGCAGGGCAAGTAAATAAATTCAATGTGCCTTCTAAATCTTTGTGGATCCAATGCCTTTGGGCTTCTTTACTATGTTTAACGGGTTCGTACGGACAACTATTGGCCTACGCCACTTTTTCGTCGCTGATATTTTATATTGTAACCATCATTGCTTTATTTGTATTACGCAAAAAAGAACCTGATACACCACGTCCTTACAAAGCTTGGGGCTATCCTGTAATCCCCATGCTTTACATCATTATCACCTCATTAATTTGTTTAGATCTTTTGATTTTCGATCCCAAAAATTCTATTTTAGGGGTTGCAATAATTTTACTCGGTATACCAGTTTATTTTTTATTCAACAAAAAACAAAACACTGCTTCGTAGGTTTTTAAATAGTTATTTTGGTTTTAATAAACAGCAGCGCAACGGACTTTATATTTTGTGTTGCATCAGTTTATGCTTGTTGATCATTCGTTTGGTTTATCCTTATTTCATTACGCCCGCCAATATTCAAATAGCCAATATTGCCTTAGTAGAAGAAGAGATAGATGCGAAAAGAAATTCTGAATTTGATTCTAAAACAAGCGCCGAAAATTTGGGCACTGTATTTCCTTTTGATCCAAACTCCATTACCAAAGCCGAATTGATAAAATTAGGCTTAAAAGAAAGAACAGCTGAAACCTTCATTAAATTTAGAAATAGAGGTTTTGTGTTCAAACAAAAAGAAGATCTACAAAAGATCTATGGTATCTCTCCAAAATTATATTCTCAGCTTGAACCTTACATTCTGATCAAGAACACAAATGCAATAGCCAACAAAAAAGATGCGTCTACAAGCTCAGCACTCGCAAGCAATTCAGGGAAAAAACTGGAATTAAATTCGGCCGACAGTTTAGCATTAATTGAATTAAAAGGAATTGGCCCGGGCTATGCCAAACGTATTTTAAAGTACAGAAGTTTACTAGGGGGATTTACTTCTATCCAACAAGTAAAAGAAATTTATGGCATGACGGATGACCTGTACCAGCTCATCGCATCTCAATGCACTATCAATTCTTCTTCTATTAAAAAAATCAACATCAATACCGTTGATTTTAAAGCACTCAACAAACATCCTTACATCGATTACGAACTTACCAAACGTATCTTTATCTTAAAGAAGAACGGCAAGATCACTGAAGAAAATATAGCCGAAACTATAGAGGATGATCTATTAACTGCTAAGATCAAACCTTACCTTGAATACTAGGTATAAGTAAGAGTTTAGGAGTTTTTGGTTGTGAATTTTTAGCACAAAATTGGTCTTTTTATGTTAAAAAAAATGAGTAAATTAGCCTCTACTAAGCATCCCATTAAACATGAGCGATAAGCAAAGAACCATAAAACAGGCGGTTTCATTAACCGGAGCCGGACTACATACAGGCAAAGCTGTTACCATTACTTTTAATCCAGCACCGGAAAATCATTGGTACAAATTTCAGCGCATGGACCTTCCCGGGCAACCGATTATTGAAGCAGATGCAGATCTTGTTGTAGATACTTCTCGGGGCACAACTCTTGAAAAAGATGGCGCGCGTGTTTATACAACTGAGCACGTACTTGCTGCCTTGGTTGGTTTAGGAATTGATAATTGTTTGATACAAGTTACTGCGCCCGAAATGCCGATCATGGACGGAAGTTCATGGAAATTTATTGAAGCATTAGAAGCTGCTGAAATTATAGAACAGTCTGCAGAGCGTGATTATTTTATTTTAACTGATAACTTAACTTACGAAGATCCTATTAAAAAAGTAGAAATGCTTGCTGTGCCTCAAGACACCTATCGATTAACCGTGATGGTAGATTATAACAGCGAAATTTTAGGAACGCAGCATGCCAGCATTTATCATATTGATGAATTCAAAAATGAAATTGCAAAATGCAGAACGTTTGTATTCTTACACGAATTAGAAATGTTGTTGCAACATAATTTAATTAAAGGTGGAGCTTTAGAGAACGCCATTGTTTTGGTTGACAAAGAAGTTCCAAAAGAGAAATTAGATTACTTACGCACAGTGTTTAACAAAGAAACCGTTGAAGTAAAAGGCAGAGGCGTTTTAAATAATACCAAATTACATTTTTACAACGAACCTGCGCGTCACAAATTATTAGATATCATTGGTGACCTTGCTTTGGTTGGAAAGCCAATGAAGATCCATGTATTGGCTGCGCGTCCTGGTCATGCAGGTAACATTGCGTTTGCCAAAAAAATAAAGCAAATGATCAAAGATCAGGTGATGCGTAAGAAAAAGAATTTATACGAGCCATACGATCTGAACAAACCTGCTTTATACGACATCAATCAAATTCAAAAAATATTGCCGCACCGTCAACCATTTTTATTTGTTGACAAGGTTATGGAAATTACTGAAGAAGGAATTGTTGGAGTGAAGAACGTGAGCATGAATGAAGATTTTTTTCGAGGACATTTTCCTGACGCTCCAGTGTTTCCGGGTGTGTTACAAATTGAAGCTATGGCACAAGTTGGTGGGATCTTTGCTTTAAGTAAAGTTCCTGATCCTGAAAATTACCTTACATACTTCATGAGCATTGATAAAATAAAATTCAAGAATCAAGTACTCCCGGGTGATTCTATCGTATTTAAGCTAAGTTTAGTTTCGCCTATTCGTCGCGGTATTGTTCACATGCGTGGCGAAGCATTTGTGAGAGAAAAGATCGTAATGGAAGGTGAAATGATGGCGATGCTTGTAAAAATAAAAGGTAAAGAAGTAAAACAAAGCGTAGAAGCATAAGTTATGATCTCGAATTTAGCATACGTTCATCCCAAAGCAAAAATAGGTAATAATGTAACCATTGAACCCTTTGCCAGCATTTATGGTGATGTAGAAATTGGCGACGGTTGCTGGATAGGTTCCGGCGCGGTTATAATGGACAGAACCCGAATCGGAAAGAACAATCGTATTTTTCCGGGTGCTGTTGTTGGTGCCATTCCTCAAGATCTTAAATTTAAAGGCGAAGATAGTTTGGTAGAAATAGGTGATAATAACACCATTCGCGAATGCGTTACCATCAACAGAGGAACTGTAGATAGAATGACAACACGCATTGGAAATAATTGTTTACTGATGGCATATACGCATTTAGGACACGATTGCATTTTAGGAAATAACATCATCATAGCCAATAGCGGAAATTTAGCCGGGCACATTACCATAGAAGATCATGTTATTATAGAAGGAATTGTAGCTGCGCAACAATTTGTAAATATTGGTGCGCACGCATTTATTGCCGGCGCATCGTTGGTGCGCAAAAGTGTTCCACCTTATATTAGAGTTGCTCGCGAACCCTTACAATTTATTGGGGTAAATACTGTGGGTTTAGCTCGAAGAGGTTTAAGCAAAGAAGTAATAAAGAACATTGAAGATATTTACAGGATCATTTTTGTACGTGGCCATAACATTAGCAACGCGCTGGAAATTGTTGAGACCGAAATACCCCATACGGCCGAGCGTGATCAAATTGTAAAGTTCATTCGCGAACAAAAGGATGGTATCGTTAAAGGAATTTAATTTTGGAGAATTCTATTTCTATACATTTAAATTCAGTTTCAAAAAAGTATAATAAAGAATGGATCTTTAAAAATCTGAATTTACAAATTACACCAGGCGCGCGTTTGGCGCTATTAGGTACAAACGGTTCAGGTAAATCAACCTTATTGCAAGTAATTTCAGGTTATTTAATTCCTGATTCTGGAAAAGTAAATTTTACATCTAACGCTATCGAAGTAAAACAAGAAGATACTCACGAATTAATTTCGTTTGCTTCTCCATATTTACAACTTACCGAAGAGTTTACCTTAAAAGAATTGGTTGAGCATATCGCTACATTCAAACCATTTATAAATAAAGCAAATGCCAATGAGATCATTGACATCATGGAATTGAAAGCGGCAGCCAATAAACCCTTAAAACATTACTCAAGCGGTATGAAACAGCGGGCTAAATTGGGCTTAGCAATTTTAGCCGATGCTCCCCTGCTTTTTTTAGATGAACCCTTGTCGAATTTGGATGCTAATGGCGCCAAATGGTATCAAAAGATGATAACAGAATATGGCGCCAAGAAAACCATTGTGGTGTGTTCCAACGCCATAAAGGACGAGTATTCCTTCTGTGAAAAAGAACTAAATATGGCTGATCATAAGTCAATTTAACACAGGCTATATTAAACAAATATGTAAATTTACACGATGGCAGCGCCCGATCTATCCGACTACTTTATCATTGCTTTTATTGCGGTGGTTTTTTGTGCAGGTATATATGGTGTTTTTAAATTTATGCGACATAAATGATAATTTCAAATTTCATATTATTCCTCAATTTAGGTGGCGGAGAAATCATTCTCATCCTCTTTGTTATTTTATTAATGTTTGGTGGAAAAGGAATTCCTAGCATTGCAAAAGCTTTAGGGAAGGGCATCCGTGAGTTTAAAAATGCCACCAGTGATATTCAACGTGATATTCACCAAAGTACAGGTGGCATTACTCAGCAAGTGAACGAACAAATTCAAGAGATCAAAAAAGAAATTGATATTGAAAAAGACTAGCCTTCTTTTTTTTATTTTTGCTTCACTCCTCTCCTATTCTCAAAAAAAGGAAACGATCACTGTAAAAAAACAGAGTGAGATATTTTTTTATCGCACCGGAGAATTTAAAGACGGTGTTATCATAAAAGATAGTTCAGATGTATTTTATTTAGATATCCCTAACGATCTAAAACCAACAACCGACGTTAAACTCATAAATGCTAGCTTTTTAAAAACAAGCGATCCCAAACGATTTAAACTCATTTATACAAAAGGAATGCGGTACCAACTTATTTACGTTTCGGATAATGATAATATATCGGATACTAACCGAACCTTTGAAGTGGAGATAGCTCCGGATGGCGCATCAGGAATTAATATTAAAGACATTACGATAGAATTCTGGAATATAAAGACAAATAAACGAATCCTAAAGAATGTTTTTACTTACAAAGAAAAGTAAGCTTACTTATTCATGTGCTTTAAATTAACACCATACATCACCACAAAAGCGAGATCAAAAAGCACCATCAATACCATCATTACCATGGCTGCTGCTTGAATAGTTCCTCCGCCCATAGACCCCATCATGGCCATCGCCTGCTTACCACCAATAATGATGAAAATATAAGGTATTAATTCGGCTGCTGTATAAACATAAAAGCCCATTCGTTTAAGATTAAACATTTGCAATACACCTAAAAAACTAACCAATAAAAAAACAACACTTAGGTATGGCTGGATCCTTCCCATTGCACTACTTTGTTGCTCTATCATTTGCTCTTCCATTTGCTGTGCGCCGGCCGGACTAAATTTTCTCATATTCTCAATATTCTCTTGCATTTTTTCGGGAGTATTAGCAATAATGCCATATACACCTAATAAAAATGCAATGCCGCACCAAATAAAAGAGATCACGCATAGCACCGTTAAAAACTGCGGACGTTTTGCTCCACCTTCTATTTCATTTACTAATGTAGTGTCGAATTGATTTTCCATTTTATTTGGTTTTATGTTTATAATATGTTATTTAGGTGTGTTCTAGAAATTAGATTTTTTTACGCGAGTGAAATTTTAAAACCGCAGTCCCGACAGATATCGTCGGCATGAGGATTTTAAATCCCGATAGCTATCGGGAGAAACTCAACGACAAAAAAAAATCTAGTACCCACCTACAAACATAAAAAAAGGCTGTCAGTATTGACAGCCTTTCATGTAATAGATATTAGATATTAGTGAGCAGTTGAATCTGCAGCACTTTCGATTGCTGTTTCAAGTGACTGACGGATAGCTGCTGTATCAATATTTTTGAAAGCTTCTTCCAAATCACCTGCTGCACCCATCACTGTAGAAGTGATCTTATAGATCCAGAAAGCTGCAAGAGCAAGAGCTACTGCATTCAAAATAATACCGGCAAGCATTCCACCACGCTTGGTATTTCCACCACCTTTAGCCATAAAAAATGCTACTAAGCTTAGGATCAATCCTACTAAAGCTAACCACCATGCAGCAGCACCTACTAAAGGAATGATAGCCCATACTAAAGCTACTATACCAATTACCATACCTGCCGTACCTAGGCCTTTACCTTTTGTTGATGTTGTTGTTGCGTTGTTTTCTTCCATTTTTAATTTTTTTATAGTTTATATCTTACAAAGAAAGGATTTTTTAACATTTATTTAGTTTCCTAAAGTTCAAGTTTTCAACAAGTTATCTATAAACTAAAAGGTCTTCCATATATCAAAACTATCCTTTTGTTTATCAGCTGATTGGGCCAATACACTTAACTTACTTTTAAAGAACCAAGTGCGTCCTTTTTCATCCTTTTGTAAGATAACTGTCCTTAGCTTCTCTTGTGAAATGATAGATATCTCAAGGCTTTTTTCATTAGAATAATAATTTAAAAGCTGATTCAGATTGTTTCTTACCACCGTTCCGTTAACTGCGATCACATCATCATTATTAAAAAGAGCGGCTTTCCATGAAGGAGAATATGGTGCCACCAAACTCACTTTTGTTAGAGTTCCTTGCTCGATGATCTTAAATCCAAAGTCTCTCTCGTTTAAATTTTGATTTTGCGTTTTTTGAAAGTCGATGCCTAAATAATTAAAACACGGTGCTAAACCTTCATCAAAATCGTTAGCACTAAACACAAATTTAT
>JAGPDW010000293.1:0-2630 GCA_018057345.1 Bacteroidia bacterium
AATCTATCCAAATAATGTTTGTAAAATATACCAACGCTAATCCTATAACTAACCCAACACTTGAAATAGCATCACTTATTAAATGTTTACCGCTCGCGATCATAAGCTCCGAATGTTCCGCCTTGCCCTTCTTTTTAATGAAAGATCCAACAAAATAATTAATGCCTCCGGCGGCTACAGAAAGATAGATCCCGAGATCAATAGAATGCACTTCATCTTTCTGAAAAAAAGCAAGAACTCCCTTTGCCATCATTCCCATTCCGGCAATAGTTATCATCCCTCCTTCAAACCCCGAAGAAAAAAATTCGATCTTTCCGTGTCCATATGGATGGTCCTCGTCGGCAGGTTTGCTGGCGTAATAAATCCCAAATAAGGCAAAAGATCCTGCTGCAACGTTTACAATGGATTCTACCGCATCAGTTAAGATAGCATTTGAATGCGTTAATAAGTAAGCAGAGAATTTTACGGCAAGTAAGATCAAACTCACGATCAAACTTATTGTCATTATTCCTTTTCTCGACACGGCCTAAAGTTTGTTTATTTTAATTCGGTCCAATAATTTTTTGGCTCCGCCCATTGTTCCTAATTGCATTCCTGAATTGATGGTAGTTGCCGAACCGCATGCTACTCCAAATTTTACTGCTTCAGAGATCGCATGGCCTTTGTTTAACTGATAAACGATCCCGGCCACCATTGTATCACCGGCACCAACCGTGCTTTTTATCTTTAGTTTTGGGGGAATAAACTGGATCGCTTCCTTTTCATTTACCAAAACCGCACCTTCGCCACCAAGTGAAACCAGAATATTTTTAACCCTTCCCTTTTTTACTAATTGCTTAGCCTTTGCAACAATTTGTTTAGCGTTCAGTTGCTTCTTGCCAAATAATTGCGAGAACTCATTTTGATTTGGCTTAATAAGGAACGCTCCTGTTTTCATTACGGATCTTAATGCATTTCCTGCAGTATCAACCACAAAATTCACTTTATTCTTTTTAATATAGTTGTGTATTTCGGTAAAAAAATCTTGATCAATACTTGACCAAACACTTCCGCTTAGAACCAAGTAGTTTGGCTTTACTTTTTTTAATTTTGCCATCACTGCCTTCCATTCTTTTTTAGGAACAGGATTTACAGGCATCCCAAAACGAAATTGTAAGTGAGTTTGATTCTCGAACACAATAAAATTTTCACGGGTGTACGAATCACTCGCCACGGGTGCAGCATTTAATCCATCATGATAAACCAGATTATTTAATATTCTTCCAGTATAGCCGCCTGAAATATAAATGCAAAGCGAATCGGTTTTAAAATTGCGCAAAGCGCGCGAAACATTAATGCCTCCACCACCCGCTTCGAACATAGGGTAAGAGCATTTTAGTTTTTTTTCGGGGACAAATTTTTCTACCGTCGTGCTTTTATCAAGACAAGGCGAAAGAGTTATAGTTACGATCTTTAGGCTCATTTACTCCACCATCACGCGGTCATCTCCATTAAAAAATGGTGATTGAATACTTAATACCTTCAATGGTTTTTTGCCCTTTACAATAACCGAATGAACGGTTCCTTTTGGAATAAAAATAACATCACCTTCTTTAATAGTGAATTCTTTATCGCCCATTCGCATAACACCCTCACCGCTTTGAACGATCACGTGCTCGCTATGCTTCATGTGCTTATGGCCTTTTACCTCGTTTTTTATGATAAGGCAAAAACTACTACATAAACTATCGTTGAATAGATTTTTACTGGTAAGTCCTGTTCCCCCAGGCTCTATTTCTAATGTATTTATCAATTGCGGATTTTGTGCACTTGCACAAAAACATATGGCTAAAAAAGATCCAACGAAAAGTTTTCTCATATCCTTACTTCAAATTTATTGGTTGAGCTTGTTGAGAGGCCATCATCATTTGATTTACAATTTGATTGGCCATTGGTAAATTTTGTTTTGCCTGCACATGATTTGGGTTCAACTGTAAGGTTCTCTCCCAAGCTTGTTTGGCAAGCACGTACTTGCGTGTATTAAAGAAAGCGCCTCCTAAATTATACCATGCTTCAGGATTGTTTGGTTCTAAAATTGTCCACTTATTGTATTCAATTGAAGCGGTATCCATATGTCCTTTGTTGAAAGCAACAATACCACGGTTTTTAAGATCATTACTATACACTTGATAGTAATTTCTTAAATATGGGTTGTTTGGATATAAACGCTCTGCGTTTTTCCAGTAGTACAACGCTTCAAAATCCTTACGTAATTTAAAGTATGCTAAACCTAAATTCAAATACCCATTTACATATCGAGGATGTAATTCAATAGCGTGTTTTAAAAAAGCGATCCCTTTAAATAAAGCCGCTTCACGCTTATCCTTATAACCACCTTGTTTTACTTCTTCATCGGTTACAACCAATGTTCCGTTGTAATCGTTGAACGCTGTGGAATCCTGACCTACAACTTGTATTCCGGTAACTTCTTTTGTATCCGCTAAGTCAACCCAACGCGCGCCGGCATTTCCTAATACCAATACTGAGTGTGGCATTGTTTTTACGTCTTTCAAGAATAAGGTAACGTCGTTCTTCCAATCAAAATTACGCTCCCATGTTTTGCATCCGAAAAGGAATCCAACTACTAATAC
>JAGPDW010000294.1:0-2629 GCA_018057345.1 Bacteroidia bacterium
TTCAAGATCAATAAAATCCTCATGATCTCTGATTGCTTGTACAATTTCTTTAGTTTCTGCCATGTTTCAAGTATTTTGCTATCCTGTTTCTCTTTTTTCGCATCCAATTTAAGAAAAACTTTTTAATCTTTTTAGGTTTATTTAACATCATCAATGTAAAGATAATAGAATATTGCTATATCTTTGAGAAAAAATAACAATGAAATATTTACTTATTATTACAGCTTTTCTTTTTACTTCTTGCCTTAATGATAAACCGGAATGGATCGGCAATGAAAAACCTGAATGCTGGAAATGTACCCATCACACACCTTCAGAAGTTTATACAGATGATGTTTGTGATTATACTCAATCCGAAATAAGGGCTTACGAGCGTCACAATTCGCCAAAAGGAACAAGCGTAAGGTGTGTATTGAAATAACATCACTTAGCTATTAATAAAGCGGCTAAAGCCCCTACGATTATACTTCCTCCAATAGTTATAAATGTCTTTTGGCGTTTGGCTTTAGTCAGATCGTTTCTCAACTTACTTTCAACATCCCATTGCAACTGCATTTCTTGCTCATGAAATTCAATTTGTCGCATATAAAGGATGTTTTGTGATTCGAGATTACTTTTTATGCCTATAAGAATATCACGTTCTTTCATAGCATCCAGGAAGCTGTTTTTGTATAACTCTGATAAACTTTCCTCTCTTTCAAGTAGAAAGCCATTGTACATTAGGTTATCCCTATCATTGGATGAAATACAAACTACTGTATCACTTAAATTGAACGGAGTTGATATATCCTGTGTCTGTCCGATAGCTCGGCAGCTTATGAAGGTAAGAAGCAAAAGCATCAAGTTTTTGATCGGCCGGTAATGCTTCATATGTATTAACTGTTTCATATAGTGTTTTTGTTATTGTTTTGTATTTTGTTCGTACAATTTCCTTTTGGTCAGGGATATTTGATAGCTTATCGTATAGATTTGCGTTTTCTTCTTTCAATACTGCCAGGCTATCCTGTATAAGTTCCTGTTTTTGCTTTATAAAAGGATCTACGGGAACATTAAACCTGTTTTTGGCATATAGATAACCACCAATAGCAAATAATGCAGCTACGATCAGGTATGATGCCACATAGAATATAATACGTTTGTTTTTATCTGTCATTTTATCCACCTTGAAATATTATAAGTACTTTTGAAAGAACGATATTTTTTGTAAACTCCGTCTCCTTCTCTGACTATACCATCATTATTTGCTCCTGCATTACCTGTGTTCCCCTCTACGCTCATATAAATCTTTTCGTTAACTCTTTCATGATAAAACCCTGTATGTCCTATCCTTCCTAAATTAACGTAGTAAAATGTTATGGCGTCACCCGCTTCTGGTTCTTTTAAAAACTTTCCATTTTTATAGACATAGTTCGCTTTATTTTCAGCACTCAATGCCATTGCATTAATATTAGTTTTAATACCTGCTGAATCATAAGACCACCTAACAAAAGCAGCACACCAAGCATAACCCTTTTTAAGACCAACAGAACGCAAATACATTTCTACGGATTTACCATCGTTGTTTCCTGTACGCTCCATTATACCTACTTGACTAAGGTATATTTCAGATATTGAAAGTTTAGGTTTTTTTACAATCTTATCCTTTGCAATTTCTTCTTTCTTCTCAAAGAATACAGAATCTTTTTCAAACTTCTTTTCAATAGGTGTTTGCGCTCCGGCCGTTGGTATTATACCAGAGTTAGATATATTTTTGCAATTAAAATTACAAATGAGAAAAAGACTATAAATACAGTAACGAACTGTTGCCATGATGTTAGTTTTTTAAATTGTTGAAACGCCCCCCAATTTTCTTTTGTGTAAATCCAATCATAGAAGTTCTTAAAATTAAACCTCAATCCAAACATTGCGGCGGCTATAATTCCTATTGAAACACTTACAGCTAAAAATAATGGCTGGATGAACGCCAAATCATATGTTCCGATTGCTACCCCAAATATGTTATTCAGCAAATACCCAACGAACCAAAACATATAAAATGTTGCAGGTAAGCTCCAAAGGAAATCATACTTTTGAAGCCATACCCAAATATATATAATTTTACTTCTCATCTATTAATTTTATTTGTTTTTTTAAACTTCTGTTTTCATCTTCAAGTACCACTATACGATCAGATAAGATTGTTTCCCTATCCCTAATCTTGTCGATCTGTTCACGCAATGACGCAACTTCTGAACGCCAAGAATTAACCTGATCTTGCAAATCCTCCACCATTGACTTATACTGATTCACTATTAGACTTTCAATTTCTACCTGACGACCCCTTTTGTTCATCAAGTAGGCAACTATTGAAGTTACCAAACTTGATCCCAAAATCGCAATTAAAACATTCATAGCTATATTATTTTGCATTGTTCAAATTGAAAGAGTGAATAATGCTTAGATAATATCTATAATTATCAAATATAGTAAGTATTGTAACAGTTTTTGCCAACGGTTCGTTAATTTATTTTATCAACTTATCCAATAAAATGTAAAATGCAGGGGAAAGCTTTGCCGGACAAACAGACATCTTTGCCTTGTCAATCTTAGCCAAAGTAAATTCAACCTCCTGATTCATAATCTTTTCATA
>JAGPDW010000295.1:0-2615 GCA_018057345.1 Bacteroidia bacterium
CGTCTTTTCCTTGTTTTCCGCTAGAGTTAGAACTTCCACCACTTTCGCCTTCGGTAGCAATAACATGTTTACGATATTTTAAATGGATCAATGTCCACAATTGTTTATTGCCTTTTACAATAACATGACCACCACGTCCACCATCGCCACCATCAGGACCACCTTTGGCAGTAAATACATCACGATGTAAGTGCCTTGAGCCAGGTCCGCCTTTTCCGCTTCTGCAGCAGATCTTCACATAATCAACAAAATTAGTATCCACAGTTATAAGAATAGAAAAGCCTGTGCACAAAACACAGGCTTATTTGATTAAAATTTATTTACGTTTTTTATTTGTTTTCTTAGCAACTTTTTTTGCTACTTTCTTCTTGCTAGTTTTTTTAACTACTTTCTTTTTAGCAACTACTTTCTTGCCTGCCGAAGCTTTAGCGGAGGTAGGTTTCTTCGCCACTTTTTTAGCGACCTTCTTCACTGCTTTTTTCTTAGCGGGTTTTGCAACTTTCTTCTTTGTTACTTTTTTAGCCGGTTTTGCCTTCGCTTTTTTAGCGGGTTTCTTCGCTGCAGGTTTGCTTGCGATCTTCTTAATGTTAGCCGCTTTCTTTTCTCCTGCTGCTGAATGACCATTACTTTTCGAATGATCCTTGCTTGATCTTGCTAATTGAGTTACCGCTGTTTTTCTTTCTTCCTCTTCTTCAGCCTCCACACGTTTTATGGCATCAATTTCTAATAGTAAATGTGGTTCAATTTCATCGGCTACTTCAAAATCATTAACTGTAAGATCCAAATGCTCAAGATCTGTTTCTAATTGTGTAAGATCAACTTCTGCTTTAATGAATACAATACGGTCTACTAAATTTTGGAAGATCTGATCAACACTTCCTATGCCGTTAATAGAATGAAATTTACCTTGTTCGTTATAATAATTCTTTAGAGGCAAAGTTTTATTATTGTACTCGTTGATGCGATTACGAATAATTCCTTCGTTCTTATCGTCTTCTCGTCCGCTATCTTGTCCGCGTAGCAACAATCGTTTTACCAATTCTTCATTTTCAACTTCCAAAGCTAACATCGCATGAATAGCGGTTCCTTTCTTTTGCAAAAGGTCATCTAATGCAATTGCTTGCGCAGTTGTTCTTGGAAAACCATCAAAAATAAATCCTTTTACATTAGGGTTACCATCTAATTTTGATTCGATCATACCGATCACGATCTCATCACTCACAAGATCGCCACGATCCATAATAGCTTTGGCTTGTAAACCAAGATCTGTTCCGCGAGCAATTTCCGAACGTAATAGGTCGCCGGTGCTTAAGTGCACTAAGCCATATTTGTTGATCAAATTTTCCGACTGTGTACCTTTGCCTGCGCCCGGAGGTCCAAAAAGTACAAGATTTAGCATTTCCATGGTGTTTCGTTTAATTTTTTTATGCAAGAATATATATGTCTTTCAAATTTCTTCCTTGTCCGTCGTAATCCAAACCATAACCTATCACAAATTCATTTTGTATGGTTAAACCCACATAATCGATCTTGTGTTTCTTTTTGTAGGCTTCAGGTTTAAATAGTGCCGTAGCCACTTTTATTTGTTTTGTTTTGCTTAGCGAGTCCATTATTTTATCAAGTGTATGTCCCGAATCAACAATGTCTTCAACAATAACTACTGTTCTGTTTTCAAGATCCTCACTTAAACCTATGAGTTCAGAAACCGTTCCACTGCTTGATGTTCCTGAATAACTTGAAAGTTTGATAAAGGAGATCTCGCATGGAATATTCACTTCTCGTAAAAGATCAGCAGCAAACATAAAAGAGCCATTTAAAACTACTAAAAAAATCGGAAAATCGTTGGCTAGTTCTGAATTTATTTTTTTGGCAATATTTTTTACCGCCTCATCTATCTTTTGAGAGCTAATGTAGGGTTTGAATTGTTTGTCTTTTAAGGTGATCAACTGACTCATAATGAGGGCGCAAATATACGGGTTTTAGCGTATATTTGGAGCCTTGGCGCACATTGGAAACGACATATTTAAAGCAAAAGAATTGCTCCAAAAAGGCCAATTGGTGGCCATTCCCACCGAAACGGTATACGGTTTGGGCGCAAATGCCCTTGATGAAAAAGCGATCTTGAAGGTTTTTGAGGTAAAACAACGTCCGTTTTTCGACCCCTTAATTATTCACGTTTCGGGTATAGATCAAGCTTTAAATTATGCCGAATTTAATGATGAACGCTTAAAAAAATTAGCACAAAAATTTTGGCCCGGCCCGTTAACGCTTTTATTACCGAAGAAAAATAATGTTCCTGATCTTGTAACTTCTGGATTGAGTCAAGTGGCAGTTCGTGTTCCAAATCATGAACTCACCTTGCAATTATTAAAGCAATTAAATTTTCCGGTGGCTGCTCCAAGTGCAAATCCGTTTGGATATGTGAGTCCTACCGAAGCAGAGCATGTAAATAAACAATTAGGTGATAAAATAGACTATATTTTAGACGGCGAAAAATGTACGGTAGGAATTGAATCCACAATTGTTGGGATAGAAGAGGGAGAGGTTTGCGTTTATCGCTTGGGTGGATTAGCAATTGAGGAAATAGAAAAAGAAATTGGTAAAGTAAGTTTACG
>JAGPDW010000296.1:0-2607 GCA_018057345.1 Bacteroidia bacterium
AATAACCATAAACCACCATATTGAATGATGCTTTGAGGGTCGGTTAATGTTTTAAGAAATTCCCACATACTACCACGAAGGTAAGATTAAAAAACAAGAAGAAAATTACACTAAGCGTTAAGAGATGTTTATTTCTTTATGAGCTTTCGCGAATCGAGTGTTTTACCACTTTCATCTTTTATTTGCAAAATGTAAATGCCGTTTGTTTCATTTGAAATATCAATAAGCGTTTCAGACTTACAATTTCCTTTGCAGATCAACTTTCCTGTGAAATCTGATATAATGAAAGAACAGTTCACGTAAGTTCTTAAACTAAAAATGCCGTTAGATGGGTTTGGAGAGATCTCAATTTTTTCACCTTTACCTTCCTCATTTAAATGCCACGGATAAGTTGTAGGGCAACCCGCTTGACCATTCATTGAAATTGGAAAAACACTAACTGATACACTTACCGCGCTACCTCCCGAAGTTAACGTTGGTGTTATCGAAGTCGCTACCCAATTTTCAAAATAAACTGAAGGTGCCACTGATTGCGTGCAAACTGCCCCATTACCCAAAGAATCTAAGGTATTTATATGGATTTGATTTGTCCAATTCCCTCCGTAAAAGTGGTAGACTGAAGCTATTCTTTTGTTCTTTGTTTCAGTAACATCCAACGGAGTGTGCGGCTGTGGGCTAAAAAAAGTAGTTGACCATAATGGCATTCCTATTGAATCAGTTTTCATAATCCCATTAATCCCAAAAACGAATCCCTTGTCTCTTGTCCTTATTAATCTCCTTCGATCACCATTGGAGGCATTTGCTCCCCCACTGTATGACTTACACCAGATCACATTTCCTGAAAAATCGGTCTTTAAAAGCGCTAGCGGACTGGGTGATGAGTTGATGGACATGAATATCACTATTCCGTCATTTACCACTTCCATATCCATCCCACTATTAAATATTTCCGTTGATTTATTATATGATCTCGCCCATATCAAATTTCCGGTTTTACTTAGGTTAATAATTGTGGAATGCGACATAAAAACAGAGTTATTATTTACTTCTCTATAAACCAATACGGCATAACTACTATCGGGCAATTGTTTTGCGGTTATAGCATCATTTTGATGATTAGCTGAATTTATTCGTTGTTTCCATTGGAAATTACCAATTGAATCAAGTTTTGTAACTGTTGCAAGACCTTCAGTACTGGTAATTATAAACCCCTTATCTTTTGTTTGCAGAACACTTTCTGTAGTGCCCCATAGTGAAGGTATCGCTTTTGCCCAAACCACATCTCCATTCTTCTTTACCTTCATACAAATAGTATTTTGTGTATATGTTCCTACAACAACATAACACGAATCGGAAGTGCTACAAATATTTTTTAAAGATGAAAACTGGCTTGCTATTAAATATTGTTTGCTCCATAAAACATTGCCAGTTGAGTCTACTTTTGTGATTAATGAGTTAGATTGGTAATCTCCTGCTACCACCAATCCCTTATCTACCGCTTGGATGATACAATATGCCTTCACTGAACCTGAAGGAGAAATATAAGTGTTCGAAAACACACTTGTCTGGGCAAATATATTTGCAGTTAACAAGATAAGAAGCACTATACATATCTTTTTCATACTTGTTTGTTTAATTACTTCTTTATCAGCTTTCGAGAATCGAGTGTTCTTCCACTTTCATCCTTTACTTGCAGCATATAAATCCCGTTGGCTTCTTGCGATATATCAATAAGTGTTTCAGAACCGCAATTTCCTTTGGCAATTAATTTCCCTGAAATATCGTTTATAATAAACGAAGTTTTTGCTACGTTGGTTATTTTCAAATTATAAATACCACTCGAAGGATTTGGACTAATGCTGATATTTGAATTAGCAATTACTTGCTCAGGCACAGCAGTTAAAGTTACATCTTGCGTTGGACCAATAACTTTATTGATCACCCAATTATTTGGATCGCAGGTAACACCAATCACATTTCCTAGAACCGGGAAAGAATAAACTTCGGTAGTGTTGCTATGCATTACTCTTACAATAGTATCCGCAGCACTAGTACGCTGAATTCTATATTCCATTGGCGTTATAAATAGCGGAACAGAAGATGGAAAAGATGTGCTTTGAGTAGATTTGATAACAGCGGTATTTCCCACAAAATTCCAACTCACATCAAAGGTTGGATAACCTTGTCCGTAATACCATTGATTAAAAAATTGTGTTGGATTAATAGACGTTTGCGCTTGATAATAATTTTGAAAATCGATAGCAGAGGCTGTGCTGTTCTTATACGTATTTTGAAAACCACGCAAAGTTTGGAACCACAATGAATCGTTATTTGTTAGAAAACGTAAGGTGTGAATGATAGAACCGCCTTTATCGTACGTTAATCGGCTACTAAAAATACGTGTTGAATTTAATGTATCACTACCAGTAAAAAAGATACTTCCTCCTGCCTGACTCATAACATTTGTGTGAGCGCCATTCAAATTTGTAGCAAAGTTAGGAAGGTCTAAATATTGTGCGGTTAAATGTTCAGAATACGAAGCAAAACCTTCGTTGATCCAAATATCTCCCCAACTTTTACAGGTTACATTATCGCCCCACCATTGGT
>JAGPDW010000297.1:0-2602 GCA_018057345.1 Bacteroidia bacterium
CAACACCAATTTTACCTAAGTGTAAGCGAGCAACTTTTTCGTCAAGAATTTTTGGTAACACATATACTTTCTTTTCGTAAGCTGCAGTGTTTGTCCACAATTCTAATTGCGCTAAAGTTTGGTTTGTAAATGAATTACTCATTACAAAACTTGGGTGACCTGTTGCACAGCCTAAGTTTACTAAACGACCTTCGGCTAAAACAATAATGTCTTTTCCTTTGATGGTATATTTATCAACTTGTGGTTTGATAGTGTCTTTTGATGCACCGTAAGTTTTGTTTAACCAAGCCATATCAATTTCAGTATCAAAGTGACCAATATTACAAACGATTGCGTTATGTTTCATTGATTCAAAATGACGACCAACAATAATATCTTTATTACCTGTAGTAGTTACAATGATATCAGCAACTTTAACTGCGTTATCCATTTTTTGTACAGCGTAACCATCCATTGCAGCTTGTAATGCACAAATTGGATCGATCTCAGTTACAATTACACGAACACCTTGCGATGATAATGATTGTGCCGAACCTTTTCCAACATCACCATAACCTGCAACAACAGCAACTTTTCCTGCCATCATAATATCAGTTGCGCGGCGGATCGCATCAACTAATGATTCGCGACAACCGTACTTGTTATCAAATTTTGATTTTGTAACCGAATCGTTCACGTTAATAGCAGGTAACAATAAAGTTCCTTTTGCCATACGCTCATATAAACGGTGAACACCTGTTGTAGTTTCTTCCGATAAACCTTTGATGCCTGCAGCTAACTCAGGATATTTATCAAACACCATGTTAGTTAAATCACCACCATCATCCAAGATCATATTTAATGGTTTGCGATCTTCACCAAACCATAATGTTTGCTCAATACACCAATCGAATTCTTCAGCGTTCATTCCTTTCCAGGCATAAACTTGAATTCCTGCAGCAGCAATTGCAGCAGCAGCATGATCTTGTGTAGAGAAAATATTACATGAGCTCCATGTAACTTCAGCACCTAAAGCTGTTAATGTTTCAATTAATACAGCGGTTTGGATGGTCATGTGTAAACAACCTGCAATACGCGCACCTTTTAAAGGTTGGCTTGCACCATATTCTTTGCGAAGTGCCATTAAACCCGGCATTTCTTCTTCGGCTAATTTTATTTCTTTACGACCCCATTCAGCTAACGAGATATCTTTTACTTTTGATTTTACAAATTTTGTAGTTGTGGTGCTCATTTTCGTATGATTTTTAAGATTTTAAAATAATATACAAAGATAAGCCTTAAGTTTGTAAATCTCAAATTGATACACCTGGAATATATTAATGATGAATTAAGTCTTGGAATGCTTGACCTGCAAGGGTTTAAGGCCGTTAATGTACTTAACGAAAAGCGCGAAATTGAGCGAAAAGGCACCCAGTTCTTGCTTAAAAAAATGTTAAATACCGAGGCTGTAGAATTGGTATATAATGAGCTGAATCGCCCGTTCTTAAAGGGTCGCAGCGAGCATATCAGTATTTCACATTCACATCAATGGCTGGCAATTAGTATTCATAATACAGATGAAACGGGCGTAGATGTAGAATTGATCCGCGAAAAAGTGATCAATATCAAACATAAATTTTGTTGCGATGCCGAACTTGAGTTTGCACAAAATGATATTGATAAGCTTACATTTTTATGGTGTTGTAAAGAAGCCGTTTATAAAGTTTACGGAAAAAGGGAATTAGAATTTAAAAATATAATTGTGGATAGTTTGGATCTAAAACCACGAGGAGAAGTAAATGCATGTATTCATTTTGAAGACCACATTCGTAATTACAAATTAATGTACCGCAAATTTGATGGTTATTTTCTAGCTTTGATAGCACATGAAATTCGATAAGCTTATACATAAACGCTCATCTTCATTGGCTGTATTGGTTGATCCCGATAAGTTCGATAAAGAGTTGATCAAATTACTGAAAAAAAGTTCGGTGTCGTTTATATTGGTTGGTGGAAGTAAATTAAAGCGAAATAATTTAAAGGAGACTGTAAAGGCAATAAAAAAGATCACTAAAATTCCAGTGATACTTTTTCCGGGAGATGAATCGCAACTATGCAAAGAAGCAGATGGTGTTTTCATTTTAAGTTTGCTTTCAGGAAGAAATCCCGATTACTTGATAGAGAAACAAGTTCGTGCCGCACAAAAAATAAAAGAACTTAAACTCAAAACATTTCCGGTGGCTTATATTTTAGTTGACACAGGTAGTAAGAGTGTAACACAAAAAGTAAGCAAAACAAAACCACTTAAGGGTGAGCAGAAAATTTTAGACACTATGTTGGCCGCCGAACAATTAGGTTTTAAAGCAGTTTACCTTGAGGCAGGAAGTGGAGCAAAGCAGCAAGTAAACGCGGCACTCATAAAGAAAGCAGCTAAAACCATTTCCATTCCATTGATCGTTGGAGGCGGCATTAGCTCTGCCTCAGGGGCAAAAAAGGCAAAAAGCTCTTGGGCAAATGTGGTTGTTGTTGGTAATGCCCTCGAAAAAAATAGGCTTTTGATACATGCACTTTCAAAAGTTTTTGTATAATAGCATAATATTAAATGAAACTGATCGTCATATCC
>JAGPDW010000015.1:0-30984 GCA_018057345.1 Bacteroidia bacterium
CGAAGCTTAAGCATACGACTTAGCAATTCAGATATCTCAACAGTGGTTGTACCAATTAACACGGGTCTTCCTGCCGCAACTAATTTTGCAGTTTCTTCAATAACCGCGTTATATTTTTCGCGTTTAGTTTTGTAAACAAAATCTTGTTCGTCTATACGGGTCATTGGGCGATTGGTTGGAATTTCCACCACATCCAATTTATAGATATCCCAAAACTCTTGCGCTTCCGTAGTTGCTGTACCTGTCATACCCGCAAGTTTGTTGTACATACGGAAATAATTTTGCAAGGTAATTGTTGCGTACGTTTGTGTAGCAGCTTCGATCTTTACATTTTCTTTGGCTTCAATAGCTTGGTGTAATCCATCGCTATATCTACGGCCTTCCATAATACGACCGGTTTGCTCATCTACAATTTTTATAGAACCATTATCAATCACATATTCCACATCTTTTTCAAATACGGTATATGCTTTCAATAATTGATTTACTGTATGAATACGTTCACTCTTTATACTGAAATCACGCATCACAATTTCTTTAGCTGCGGCTTTTTCTTTTGGATCAATGATATTCTTTTCAATATCTGCAATTTCATCACCCACATTTGGTATCACAAAGAATTTTGGATCTTCGGTATTACCCGTAATAAAATCCAAGCCTTTTTCGGTTAACTCAACGTGATTGTTTTTTTCTTCAATGGTAAAATAAAGTTCCGCATCAATTTTATGCATCTCTTTATTTTGATCTTGCATATAGTGGTTTTCGGTTTTTTGCTTTAATTGCGCAACACCTTGTTCACTTAAAAATTTGATCAAAGCGCTGTTCTTTGGTAAACCACGAAATGCACGTAACAATGGTATAGCAGCTTCTTTCTCGTTACTTTCGCCCATTAATTTTTTAGCGTCGGCTAAAAATTTAAGCACAGTTTGTTTTTGAATATTCACCAATTTCTCAATACGCGGCTTGTATTCATTAAATTCGTGACGATCGCCTTGTGGTGTAGGACCGCTTATGATCAAAGGCGTACGTGCATCGTCTATCAAAACCGAGTCAACCTCATCCACAATGGCAAAATTAGGTTTGCGTTGAACAAGCTCTTCAATATTGCGGCTCATGTTATCACGCAAGTAATCAAAACCAAATTCGTTATTTGTTCCGTAAGTTATGTCGGCATTATAGGCATCACGACGGTCTTGTGTATTTGGTTCGTGAAGATCGATACAGTCCACATTTAAACCGTGAAATTGGAAGAGAGGAGCATTCCATTCGGCGTCACGTTTTGCTAAGTAATTATTTACTGTAACTAAGTGAACACCGCGCCCACTTAATGCATTTAAAAAAACAGGAAGCGTTGAAACCAGTGTTTTTCCTTCACCGGTAGCCATCTCTGAAATTTTCCCCATATGCAGAACCATACCACCAATAAGCTGTACATCGTAATGCACCATATCCCAGGTGATCTCGTTCCCTGCAGCTATCCAAGTGTTTTTCCATGTTGCTTTGCCGTTGGCTATTTCAACATTTTTGTGTGTTTTTGAAAGGTTAGTGTCAAAATCATTGGCGGTAACAACCAATTGTTTATTTTCTTTAAAACGACGAGCCGTTTCTTTTAAAATGGCGAACGCTTCTTCTAAAATATCATCTAAAGCATCTTCCAGTTTTTTGGTGATCACTTTTTCTATCTCATCAATTTCCTTGTACAGATCTTCCTTCTCGTTCACATCCATATCAGGATTCGATTCGATCTTAGCCTTGATGGTTAATATCTCATCATTTTCCGCTTTTATGGAATCTTGCAATTTTAATTTAAGATCGTGTGATTTGGCGCGTAATTGATCATCGCTAACACCTGAAAGACCTTTAAAAATTTCGTTAATAGCGTCTACTCTTGATTGAAGTCCCTTTATATCTTTTTCACTCTTAGTACCAAATAATTTCTTGAGAAGATCGAACATGTGATGATTTTTTATTTTAGCCTATAAATGTAGCAATTTTTGACGATAAACGATTTTGATGAAATGAACAAAATTGTTAAGAAGCTGTCTAATTTCTGCACTTATAAAGCGGTTTCTACCACTTATAATAGCAAATATTATACTTATCTTACAAACGCTTATATTTAGTGCAAGTATGTCAGTCAGGATCTTACGTCTTTCTATCACCATTACGCTGCTTCTTAGCACCTGCGCATTCTCGCAACAATATTACTTTAAAAATTATAGCGCCGAAAATGGCATGCCATTTGTGCAGGTTTATGCCATTTTTCAGGATAGTAAAGGGTTTTTGTACACTGGCGGGTACAATGGTTTAAGCCGGTTTGATGGAAAGCAATTTACCAATATTAATTACAAAACAGGTCTTGCTGATAATTATGTTAATGCTATTTGCGAAGACAGAAAAGGAAGGATAATTGTTGCTACAAAAAATGGCATCTCTATTGTTGTAAATAACAAAGTAAGTAAAGAAAAGATAAACGGTTTGGCTCCCGGTATCAACATTATGAGCTTGGAAATGGATGAAAATGGCGATGTTTTATTAGGTACGGCATCGGGATTGTTTTTGATGAAGGGTGAAAACGTTACTAAAATTGAAGGCGCGGATAATGTAGAGATCCATGATATTTTAGTTGTTGATAAAAGGATCTATTGCGCAACTAATAAAGGATTATTAAAACTAGATCAAGGAAAACCGCAACTTGTTACTGTAAAAAATGGCCTCTCGAGCAACAATATCAATTGCATTGCTGTTAGCGAGAACAAAGGCACATTGGCTTTAGGAACTTTAAATGGTTTAAATTTTTATGATCTAAAAACAGGCAAGATACTTACGTATTTTGTAGAGAATGGATTAATAGATAATAACGTAAGCTGTCTTTTGTATCAAAGCGATAATAGTTTGTGGATAGGCTCGCAAACGGGACTTATAAAATTTGAGAGAAGAGAATTTAATTACTATAATATTTCTTACGATAATAATTCTAATATCATCCGATGTATTCTTCGGGATATGGAAGGAAATATGTGGTTGGGTACACATAACGGTATTTATCGTTACAGAGATAATTCATTTTCAACATTTGATAAAATAAACGGTCCGGGAAACGCATTTATTTTTGAGATCTTTCAAAAGGAAAAGGATCTTTTTGTGTGTAGCGAGAATAATGGTGTTTATAAATATTCTCAGGGATATTTTAAACGATATGGAATTTCGGAGGGATTACCAAGCAATGTGAGTAGAAGCGGTTGTGTGGATAAGAACGGAAGAGTGTTCTTTGAAACAGATGCCGGCGTTGTTGAATTTAAGAACGAGCGCTTTACTAAAGTCACGATATCAAAGCGGATCAGATCGCCACACTATAAATTGTTTTGCGATAAGGGAAATGTGAATTGGCTTGGCGGTACAAATGGTGTATCAACTTTTTCTTTTGATCCTTCAGGACGCATTGATACAAATTTCATCAAGCTTCCAACAACTTCGGAAGATTTTATGGTTACCGATATTTGCGAAGATAACGAAGGTTATAAATGGATCTCGGCATATCAAGCCGGATTGTATAAAATAAAGGGAACAACTATTGAAGATATTGGAAAGAAACTTGGCATTGAAAAGAACGATTATATTTCGGTAAGAAATACCAAGAAAACAATGTTTGTTGGTACCTTGAATGGCTTACTTGCTATTGACCTAAAAACAAATTCATATAAATACATTAAAAGTGAGGACGGATTAATTTCTGATATTATTTATTCTATTGGTTTTGCAAAAAGTCAAACCGTTTTGTGGGTAGGTACTAATATTGGGATCAGCGCATTAGATGTGGCTGAATTTGAAAGATCGGGGATATTAAAAATATCTTCTTATGGCAAGAACGAAGGTTTTGCCGGAATCGAATGTAATACCAATGGTGTTTTTGAAGATGATAATGGCGCGGTGTGGTTTGGCACTATTAGTGGATTGATAAAATATCTTCCTAATAATTATGAGCCAAATAAAACATTGAATAAAACAAACATTTACAATTATAAATTAGGGGATATTGATACTGTTTTATCTTCAGGGGCTGAAATTAAATACAGCTATAACAATATCTCATTTTATTATAGAGGAATTTGCCTAACCGATCCCGACAAAGTTTTGTATAAAAAGAAACTGGAAGGGTATGATAAAGACTTTTGTTTGCCAAGCGAGGATGATAATGCTAAATATTCAAATTTAGCTCCCGGCACCTATACATTTATGGTAATTAGTTCTAATAACGAAGGCGTTTGGAACGAAGATCCTGCAACATTTGTATTTACTATACTCACGCCATTTTACCGAACATGGTGGTTTGTATTATTGGCTGCTGGTTTCGCGGCTTTCTCGGTTTATGTTGTTTTTAAGGTCCGTTTAAATAATATTAAGAACAAACAGCAAAAAGATTACGAGCGAAAAGTAGAAATGAGTAAGATAGAATTGAAAGCCTTGCGTTCGCAAATGAATCCGCATTTTGTTTTTAATTCATTGAACTCTATTCAGCATTATATTTTTAATAGTAAAAGCGATGAAGCAGTTAAATACCTCAACAAATTTGCAAAATTAATGCGCGTGATATTAAATAATTCGGATAAGCCTACAGTAGCAATTGAGGATGATCTGGAAGCATTAAAACTGTATTTGGAACTTGAACAAATGCGTTTCGAAGATAAGTTTGAATACACATTTGTTGTTGACGAGAACGTTGATCTGGATTACGACATCATGCCGCCCATGCTTTTGCAGCCTTATGTTGAAAATGCCATTTTACATGGTTTAACCCCTCGCAAAGACAAAGGCCTTTTAACTATTACTATAAAAAATGAGGGTCATTTTATTGTTTGTACTATAACCGATAACGGAATTGGACGAAAAAGAGCGGCCGAAATAAAGCGAACCATGCCCGGAAGTAAGCATAAATCGCTGGGAATGAAGATCACGGAAGAGCGTTTACGTATTTTGAATGAAATAAGTCAGAGTAAGCATAGTGTTAATATAATTGACCTTGTAAATGCCGATGGAAGTGCCGCAGGAACCACGGTAGAGTTGTATGTACCTATATTATAAATTCGTATATTTAAAATTATAAATTATGATCAAAACGTTAATAATTGAAGATGAACAAAAGAGCAGAGATGTTCTTATGAAGATCATCGAAAAAAATTGTCCGGAATTAAATGTGGTTGGAAGCGCCACTAATGTGATAGAGGGTGTTGAACTCATTAAATCTTTAAAGCCGGATCTTGTTTTTTTAGATATAACAATGCCCGACGGAAGCGGATTTGATCTGTTAGAGCAGGTGAGTGACCATAAATTTGAACTCATATTTGCAACGGCAAGTAATTCTCATGCTGTACGTGCATTTAAATATAGTGCTTGCGATTATTTATTAAAGCCTATTGACATCGAAGAATTAAGAAATGCGGTTTTACGAGTAGTGAAAAGAAAATCAGAAACGCCTGACATGGGCAATCTTAATTTTTTGATACAACAATTAAAAAAAGCTGATGACAATTTTCAAAAGATCACTTTACCAACCGGAAACGCTTACGAGATCATCAATTTGAAAGACATTATACGCTGTGAGGCTGACGGTAGTTATACCTATTTTTATTTAACTGATAAACGTAAGTTAATGGTAAGCGCAAGCTTAAAACATTACGAAGAATTGTTGCCTGAGCAAGATTTTATTCGCGTTCATCATCATAATCTCATCAACATGAATCATGTGATCCGCTTTTTGAAAGAAGATGGAGGTTATGCAGTAATGACCGATGGCAGTAAAATTGAGATCTCGCGTCGTAAAAAAGATCAATTCATGGAGCGTTTGAAAAGTTTTAAGTTGATCTAAACTATTCTTTCTCAATAAATCCTTCATCGGGCCTTAAACCACTCATTTTGCTAGCGGCAACTGCTAATTCATCGCAACGATTGTTTTCCACATTATCGGCATGGCCTTTTACCCAATAGAATTTATGTTTGTGTGGGTTATAGGTTTCTAAAAATCGTAACCAAAGATCAACATTTGCTTTTTTCTTAAAGCCTGTTCGTTGCCAACCTTCCAACCATCTTTGATTAATAGCATCAACCACATATTTACTGTCCGAATGGATCTTTACAATAAGATCTTTGTTCTTTACACTTTCTAATCCAACAATCACGGCTAAAAGTTCCATGCGATTATTAGTGGTCTTTTTAAAACCATCGCTGATCTCTTTGCGCTTTCCTTTGTATTTTAAAACAACGCCAAATCCTCCCGGACCGGGATTTCCGCTGGCAGCTCCATCGGTATAAAGTTCAATATGATCAGGTGTACTCAATTTATTTCACAGTCATTTGTAAGAATTTCTCTCCGTTCAAAAAACCTTCTAAACTATCACCAATTTTTATTGGGCCAACACCTTCCGGAGTACCTGTGTATATTAGATCACCCACTTTTAAACTCACAAATTTTGAAACGTAGCTAATGATCTTGTCTATTGAGAATATCATTTGATCCGAATTTCCAATTTGCTTGCTTTGTCCATTTATTTTTAATTCAAACGACATGTTTTTCAGATCAAGAGTTGATTTATTTGTGAACTTTCCAATGGGCGCACTGTTATCAAACGCCTTTGCTTTTTCCCAGGGCAATCCTTTTTCCTTGCATTTAGCTTGAATATCTCTTGCAGTAAGGTCAATTCCTAAACCAATTTCTTCGTAATATTTATTTGCAAATTGCTCTTCAATATGTTTTCCGGCTTTACTTATCTTTACTACCAACTCAATTTCATGGTGCAGGTCTTTTGTAAATTCTGGAAAGTAAAAATCTTGTTCCTTTAATAACGCTGTATCAGGTTTCATAAAAAACACAGGTTCTGTAGGTGCTTCGGCCTTCATTTCCTTAGCGTGTTCAGCATAATTTCTTCCTATACAAATTATCTTCATTCTTATTTTAGCTTTAGATGGTTTATTGTTACTTTTACGCAAATTTAGTATTTAATTCTTAGCACAGTTTTATGGATCAAAATTTCGATGTAATTGTTGTTGGAGGAGGTATTGTAGGTTTAGCAACAGCGTATAAACTAACGCTCATGCATCCCAATAAAAAGATCCTTGTTCTTGAAAAAGAAAAAGAGGTTGCCGTGCATCAAACCGGACATAATAGCGGTGTTATCCATAGTGGTATTTATTACAAGCCGGGTTCCTATAAAGCTATTAATTGCGTTTCAGGAAGAAGAGAGTTGGTAAGTTTTGCAAAGGAGTATAAGATACCACATGATATTTGTGGTAAAATAATTGTTGCCACGGATAAAAGCGAATTGGCACACATGAACAAAGTGTACAATAATGGAATTGCAAATGGAGTAGAGGATACCGAGATCATTGATGCAAAACGCATAAAAGAAATTGAACCGTTTTGTGAAGGCATATCCGGGCTTTGGGTTGGGTGCACCGGTATTATTGATTATACTGATGTAGCACGAAAGTACGCTGAGTTGATCAACGCAAAAAATAATGGCAGTAAAGTTCTTACATCTCAAAAAGTAATTGATTTCGAAAAGAACAGTGAAGGCACAACTGTAATTACTGAGACGGATAAATTCCAAACAAAATATATAATTACCACAGGAGGATTACAAGCGGATAGATTGGCAAAAAAGGAGGGACAAAAAAGCGATGCTGCTATTGTTGGTTTCAGAGGCGACTATTATGATCTTAGTGCAAAGGGATTGAACAAAGTAAAAAACCTTATCTATCCGGTTCCAAATCCAAAGTTCCCTTTTTTAGGCGTTCACTTTACACGTATGATAAAAGGTGGAACAGAATGCGGCCCCAATGCAGTGTTTGTATTCGACAGAGAAGGTTATACCAAAACAGCATTCAGTTTAAAAGATACGGCCGCTGCATTTGGATTTAAAGGCACCTGGAAATTCTTCGCTAAACACTGGCAATTTGGTTTGGATGAATATAGAGGTGCTTTTAGCAAAACGTACTTCTTAAATCGTTTAAGAAAGCTTATACCGAGCCTTGAAATGGACGATATTGAACCTGCACGTTGTGGAATAAGAGCTATGGCTCTTGGGCCTGATGGAGAAATGCTAGATGATTTTAAAATTGAGAAGCATGGAAATGCCATGCATGTTATAAACAGTCCTAGCCCGGCGGCTACTGCAAGTTTAGCGTATGGAGGTGAAATAGCAAAAACTGCAACTGAATACTTTAATTTAAAAAATTAAATAAGTTCTATTGCGTTCGGATATTTTGCTTTCCAGTTCTTTAAACTCTCCGGAGTTCTTACCAAAATAGTTGTTCTAGCGTCAATTTTAAGTTTCACGAGATAGGTACTCCCTTTTTTCTCTGAACGTTTGATGATTGTTTTCATTAGTTGTGTGTTTTATATCTTTACTATACAAATGTGATTCATTTGCCCTCTGTTTCCTAATCAAATAACGTTAAAATAAATCCATTTTAATGCATTATCACAAGGCTAATTGCTGGCTGTGAACAGGATATAAACAAAAAACGCCTCCCATTAGGAGGCGTTTCTTAACATTATCTTTATACTATTAGAAGTACAAGTTCAAACGAAGTGTTCCTGTTGGTCCCCATACTGAATTAACTCCATCAGTATCTAACCACCATTGTCCACCACCTTTAGAAGTCTCAATTTCAGCCGAACCAGTCGAGAAAGTTCCAGCGCCATTGCTACCAACACCTTCCCATGAAGTTTTAGTAGCTCCTTGCGAAGATAAACCAAGACCCCAGCCAAATTCACCACCAATACTCATTTTTGCTAAAATGAAATATTCAGCTCCAATAAATCCGCGAAGACCAAAAGAGAAAGTAGTACCATACTTACGCTCAGTTACACGAGCGCCAGCAGCAGTTAAACCCGGCATTGCAGGATTTCCTAAGTTATTACCTACGTTACCATATGCGTTTGCACCAGTAAACTCATCAGCCGCAGTTACGTCAACATTTAAGGAAGCAGTTGTAGTTGAAACTAGAGCATTACCATAAGTAAACTTGTCTTTCATCATGTTCATATAGATTCCAACTTCTCCACCATAATAACCTTGTAAACGAGTTTTACCTTTGCGCATTTCCATACCTGCTGCTAAACCAACTGTTGTGTTTGATTGTTTCCAAACATTCTCAACCATTGCACTTGCTGCAGGCCAACCTGTGGCTGTACTGGTAGCAGCAGCATTCATTTTCAATACATCAGCAACCATGTTTCTTTCTGAAGCACCACCTAATCCAATTCTTAATGAACCACGGTAACATGTTTGAGCATCGGTAAAATATCTACCGGTAATGGTGTTGGCGTTTGTAAAGAAATTGAAAGTTGGAGCAGCATTTGTTGTGGTCTTTCCGAAGAAATTACCTGCATACTGTAAAAACGGATTAGCATCAATTGCTAGTCCCCAGTCTCCTGCTTCAGGAAGGATCATTTCTTCCTTTTTTGATTTTAATTCTTGCGCGAACGAGGTAGAGATACCAAGTGCAAGCGCTAGTAGAGTTAGTGATTTTTTCATATTTTATTTGGTTTAATATTAATGACCTAAAATTAACTGGAATTAAATCGTGTCAAGCTCTTTATAATCACCCATTATGAACAATGGATTGTTAAATTGTTGATTTGTTTTGAAGGAGGGGAACGAACTTGAATTGTCCTATAACTTGTTTCTCGAAATTACTTGAGCTTGTTTTTCTTAAAATGTTCATTTCTTGGTTCTCACCATCGCCAATTGGTATCACAATAATGCCCCCAACCTTTAACTGAACTAACAGATCATTAGGTATATAGGGTGCTCCGGCTGTAACAATGATCTTATCAAAAGGGGCAAACTGAGGAAGGCCTTTGTAACCATCTCCATAAATAAGTTTAGCGCTCTTGTAACCAATAAAAGGAAGGAAAAGTTTTGTTTTATCGTGCAAACTTTTTTGACGTTCAATGCTAAATACCTTTAAGCCCATTTCTATAAGCACAGCTGTTTGATAGCCGCACCCGGTACCAATTTCGAGAACTTTTTCTCCTGCAACAGGTTCTAATTTTTCGGTTTGAAATGCAACGGTGTAAGGGTGGGAAATGGTTTGTCCTGCCCCAATTGGTAAGGCTTTATCGCTATACGCATGATCAAGCAAAGCAGGCCTTGCGGTTGTGGTATCAAAAAATAAATGCCGGGGTATTTTGCCAATAGCTTTTAATACCAATTCATTTTTAATGCCTTTTTCCCGAAGTTGCTCTGTTAAACGCTTTCTCTTTCCCTGAAATAGGTACTCATCCTCTTTACTTACTTGATAAAACACTGAATCCCCTTTTATACAAAACTAAGGGTATTAAATCCTTATAATTTGGTATTTTTGTATGTTTACTAACAATAATTGTTTTATAATTGCAAGCTCTAAATGGCAACGCAAAACCGCATAGCACTCATTGGTTTAGGGTATCTTGGTAAGATACATCTTAAGCTCCTTTTTGAGAATACCGATTGGCGCTTGGTTGGTGTTTACGACATCGATCAGAATTTATGCAGGCAATTATCTGAACATTATAACGTAAAGTCTTTCAGTTCTTTGTACGAAGCTATTGAGAGTAGCGATGCAATTGATATTGTTACTCCAAGTAATACCCATTTTGATATTGCGCGCCAAGCCATCATTTCCGGAAAGCATGTGTTTATTGAAAAACCGCTTACTGCTACATTAAAGGAAGCAAAGTTACTTCAAAGCCTAGTTACCGAAGCACAAGTGTGTTTGCAAGTTGGACACGTAGAGCGTTTCAACCCGGCGTTCATTGCGGCACAGCCTTATTTTATTGAACCAAAATTTATTGAAGTTCATCGCCTTGCGCAATACAACCCACGCGGTACAGATGTATCGGTTGTTTTGGATCTAATGCTTCACGACATTGATCTTTTACTAAGTATTGTACCGTATAACATCAAAAAAATTAGCGCGGTCGGCTCTAAATTAGTTAGTCACTCTGCCGATATTGTAAATTGCCGCATTGAATTTGAAAATGGCTGTGTTGCCAATTTAACGGCCAATCGAATGGCGTTTAAGAATGTAAGAAAGTTCAGAGTTTTTAATAAAGATAACTTTCTTTCTATCAATCTTTTAGATAAGGTTACTGAAGTAATTAGAATACAGAATGCTAGCGCAAATTCAAAAAACCTGATCATCGAAACCGGCAAGTCGATGCCAAAGAAGGAAGTGATATTTGAACACCCTATTATTTTGCCAACAAACGCAATAAAGGAAGAGCTTTTGTCGTTTTACAATAGTATAAACAGCGATAGAAAATCTATCATTTCGGCAGTAGATGCCATCAAGTCGTTAGAGCTTGCAGAGGAGATAGAAGAAAAGATCAAAAATTAAAATCGCTCGAATTTGTAAACTGATGTTGTTGGTGGTTCGTAACATACTTTTCTTTTTTATTTTCATCCTTATATTTTCATGTAAAAAAACCTTTAAGCCGGCCACCGATGCTTTTTTTGTGAACACAGAAAAAGTTACTGTCATCACTCAGCCTGGCCAAGGATACGGGAGTCACAATATTACCGACCTGTGGCTTTACACAAATGGCGATTTTAAAGGGGCGTATCCTATTGGAGCAAAAATGCCGGTGATGATAGAGGATGGTAAGAGCGTTATAAATGTTTTTGCAGGAATAAAAAATAACGGCATATCTGAAACGCGTATCAATTGGTTGTTTTACGAGCCAATTAAATTAGATACTGTTGTTGCTTCCGGTCAAAATATTGTACGCAACTTTGCATTCAAATACCGTACATCTGTTGTGTTTCCTTGGGTAGAAGGATTTGAATTACCAGGGTTTAGTTTAATAAGATCATCCATTTCCGACACAACATACAAGCTCCATACAAACGACGAGCACGTTTTTGAAGGAAATAAATCCATTGAATTAGGATTGAGCGGATCGGCACTAACGGCACAATTGGAAACGGCCACCACCCACAGCTTACCACTTTCTACCAGCAACGTTTATTTGGAGATCGATTATAAATCAAACACCGATTTTATCATCGGCACTTCAACTAATGGCGTGTTCTATGAATCTATTACCATAACACCAAAAGAAAACTGGCACAAAATTTATGTTCATATAGCGGAATCTGTTAATATGGATAAAACCACTTCCATGAAAAAGATCATCATTAAAATTAAAAGAAATCAAAACATATCAGAGCAAAAGGTATATATCGATAATTTAAAGTTAGTGTATATTTAATGAACAAAACTTTCCGCACCATCTTATACATCTTTTTTGATCTTATCACAGCGGCGTTGGCGTGGACCTGTTTTTACTATTACCGAAAATCAAATATTGATTCTTTAAAATTTGATCCTTCGCAATTAAAGATATTTGATGATACCTTTTTTGTTTCTGTTCTCGCAATTCCTTTTGCGTGGGTGCTGGTTTATTACTTGATTGGTTCATATAACAATGTTCTTCGCCGTTCGCGTATCAATGAGTTTGTGCAAATGTTCACCGTTTCTTTAATTGGCGTTACAGTTCTTTTCTTTGTATTGATCCTTGATGATAACGTGGCCAATTATAAGAACTATTATAAATTGTATGCGGTGCTTTTTTGTTTCCATTTTGTTTTTACCTCAACCTCACGCTTAATTCTTTCAAGCTATATCAATTATAAGATACATTCTAAGAAATTTGGTTTTGAAACTATAATACTTGGAAGTAACGAGAACGCTTTAAAGATCTATAACGAGATCACTTCTTTGAAACAAGGTATTGGCAATAATTTAATTGGGTTTGTTCGCATTGAAGGAAAGAATGGTTACTCGGATATTTTAAAGCAAAAACTCGCTTATTTTGGAGATTATAGTAAAATCGCCGAGATCATTAAAACCAATAATGTTCAAGAAGTTATTATTGCTTTGGAAAGTTGGGAGCACGAGCACCTCAAACAAATCGTGAATGATCTGTCAGATCTGGGAGTAATTATTAAAGTAATTCCCGACATGTATGATATTTTAAGTGGCCATGTTAAAATGACCACTATTTTAGGAACACCACTTATTGAAATAAAACATTCAGAAATTCCGGATTGGCAGATCGCCGTGAAGCGTTTTATTGATGTGACTTTTTCTGTTTTTGTTTTAATTTGCTTTAGTTGGTTGTATATCTTACTAGCAATGATTGTTCGCTTAGGGTCCAAGGGATCTGCGTTTTTTATGCAACCGAGAGTTGGAATCCACGGCGAAACATTCAATATCATTAAATTCAGAACTATGTATGTTGATGCTGAAAAAGCAGGCCCACAGTTATCAAAGGAAAATGATCCGCGCGTAACAAGGTTCGGTAAATTCTTAAGGAAAGTGAGATTAGATGAGATTCCACAATTCATTAATGTAATTAAAGGCGACATGAGCATTGTTGGTCCGCGACCCGAGCGCGCACATTACATTGCACAGATCATTGAGCGTGCGCCGCACTATAAACATTTACGAAAAGTAAGGCCGGGCATTACTAGTTGGGGACAAGTAAAATATGGTTATGCCGAAAATGTAGATCAAATGATCGAACGATTGAAGTTCGATATTCTTTATATTGAGAACATGAGTTTGTTACTTGATTTTAAGATTTTGATTCACACTGTGCTTATTGTAATTCAAGGTCGCGGCAAATAGTGCCTTTACACAGTTAGAGGCAGAAACCGCAAAGGCGCTTCGCGCTTTTCGCAAAGGAGGCGCAAAGAGCGCTAAGTTTTATCACCATTACTCAAAAGAAGGCAAAGACCTGCGGTTTCACAAAGAGACCGAGCAACGAATGTGTTTCGAAAGCGAAATGCGGTAACTTTTTGCGTAAGCGTAGCTTCTTTGCCTTCTTTAATGATTTTCTGCGGTTAGTTGATCCTTTGCGACCTTTGCGAAAAACTTTGCGAGCATCGAAGATGCTTTGCGGTTTCTGTCTCTATAAACAAAAGTGCTGTTTAGTAACGAAGCCACTTAAAGATCTCTCTCCAAGTCGTCTTCTTGCCATACATTAAAATTCCTGTCCGATAAATTTTTCCGGCAAGCCAAACCGTTCCAATAAAGGAAACATATAAAATCCCTAACGAAACAAGCACTTGCCAAGTTGGAACACCTTGCGGTAACCTTGCCATCATTACAATAGGGGAGGTGAACGGAATAAAACTACCTATGATAACGGCGTTGGATTCGGGACTGATCATAATTTTAATGGCCAAAAAATAACCGATCATGAGCGGGATCATTACGGGGAACATGAATTGCTGCGAATCGGATTCGGAATCTACCGCACTACCAATAGCGGCGAGCAAAGAACTGTAAAATAAATAGCCACCAATAAAGAACAGAACAAAATAAATAGCAACTTCCGCAAAATTTATTTGATTCAATTGATCAAGGGCTTCAAACATTTTTTGATTGTCCTTAAAATCATCAACTGCTGCCAGGTTTGCATTGGTTCCCATTTTCATTACCATTTGATTTTGCGAATCAAACTTTGTTTTCATTTCGAGCATATCCTTCATGAACACGTTAGAAAGTACTAAAGCAAGCACGGAACTGATAATGGCTGTAACCGTAAACTGAATGATACCAACAATGGCAATGCCAATTATTTTCCCTATCATTAATTGAAAAGGCCGCACACTCGAAACAATAACTTCTACAATACGACTTGTTTTTTCTTCCATCACGCTTCTAAAAACCATCATTCCGTATAGTAAAATAAACATCATCATTATTAAGCCCATGGCAAATGAAAATAACTGAACGCTATCAGAGTTCTTCACATTTCCATGTTCATCAACCTTTGTTAATTCTATTTCAACAGGCTGGCGCGCGCTTGCAATAATAGAAGGATCAATATTGTTTGCCTTTAACTTTTGCTCGTAATAAATGCGCTCTAATTCATTCTTTAAATAGGTTTTAAAAGCAAGACCCGGATTTTTCTTAAAGAATACGCGCGCTTTAGGAATGATATTGCCATCACTGCCTTTTAAAATATGAAGAATAGATGTGTAATCCGAGTTTTGAAACTCCGATTGCGCTTCTTCTATTTTTTTATCAGAAAAATTAAGGGCAACAAAATCATTTCCGCGCAATGTTTGAGAGAACATCCCGGTTTCATCTAATACCAATATATTCTGCTCGATCTTTTCGGGCATAGAGGTCCAAAAGATCAAAAACAAAGCACCAATAAAAATAAGCGGCGTTAAAAAGGTCATGATAATAAAGGTCTTGTTGGTTAACTTCGACTTTATTTCTCTTCCAATTATTAATCTTACTTTACTCATTCTGTATAATTACTTTTTGTACCCGCTACTACATTTCCTTCACTTACTTTTTGAATAAATATATCATTCATGCTTGGAATGATCTCGGCAAAGGATATGATCTCGCAGTTTGGTAATACTGCTTGTAGCATTTGACTCGATGTAACATTATTCAAAAGCTTTACTGTGATCGTATGAACATCTTCTTCGGTATGTTTTTCAAGGATCTCAGCGCCTGTCCATAATGCATTTGTAAATCCAATGATATTTCCTTTGAACGAAACTCTATATGTATTAGTACGAAATGTTTTACGGATCTCTTTTACCGAACCGTCTAATATTTTTTCTGCTTTGTTTATTAAAGCAATATTATCGCAAAGCTCTTCCACACTTCCCATGTTATGCGTTGAGAAAATAACCGTTGATCCTTTTTTGCGAAGTTCTAGGATCTCATTCTTTATCAATTGCGCATTAATAGGGTCAAAACCGCTAAAAGGCTCATCCAGTATCAATAATTCGGGTTCGTGCAATACAGTTACAATAAATTGAACCTTTTGTTGCATCCCTTTACTCAGTTCTTCAATTTTCTTTTTCCACCAACCTTGCATTTCAAATTTCTCGAACCAATACAGTAAACGTTTTTTGGCTTCTTCTTTGCTTAAGCCTTTTAATCGTGCCAAATACAACGTTTGTTCGCCCACCGCCATCTTTTTATACAAACCTCTTTCCTCGGGTAGGTAACCAATTTTTTCGATATGCTTTTGAGATAATTTTTCGCCGTTAAAAATAATACCTCCGGTATCAGGCCCTGTAATTTGATTGATGATACGAATTAGTGAAGTTTTACCGGCGCCATTAGGACCTAACAATCCAAAAATACTTTGACGAGGAATATCAATGCTAACATTATTCAAGGCTTTATTGCTCGAATAATTTTTGGAAACGTCTTTTATGTTTAAGATATGCGACACGTAATATCAGCTAATTTACAAAGATTAATGTTGTTCTTCAACATCGGTTACACCACCACTTACAACAAACTTCATGGCCTCCGATGCATTTGCATCCAGAGGTTTTATCTGATCTTTAGAAACAATGATCAATCTTCCGGATAATGAGTAAGAATATGGCAAGTAAACCGCCACTTTATCTTTAATATGAAGTTCTTTTAGGTCTTCACAAGTTAAAAACCCTAACTCTTCAATATTAGCTTGCGGATTGGTAACTACCAGCACAGGTTTATTAAAACGTTTTTTATTACCCATAAAGGCATTTGTAAAATCCTTAATAGGCGCGTAAATATGACGAATAAATGGTGCGTGCTCTAATTTATCTTCCAAAATACTAAAGAAACGCGTAAATACAAATGTAGATCCAACTATACCCATCATGGTAATGGCTCCAATGGTGATAGCTAGTCCGATGATGGTATTTAGTATTGAATTCTCTACAATACCAAAGAACGAAAATACGCCCGAGAAGAAATCGTAGAGTTTAAATAAAATAGCAAGGGTGATAATGATAGGGATGAATAGGATTAAACCTTGAATAAAATAGGAGATGAATTTTTTCACAGGATAAAGTTACCTACGAAAGGATGCTGAAATTGATAAAGAATGTTATTTTATCAAGAGAGAAATTAACAGCCATGCTTTTTCAGCCACTAATTACACGAATTTTCACTAATCTAAACTTAGACATCTCTGTGTTATTACCGCACTTACACACAGATTGGTGAAATTAGTGTAATTCGTGGCTCATTTTAAATCTTCGCCGGAAGCCTACTTCTTTTTGATCTGTTCTATCTCTATATGCAAGCTCTTAAGCATATTCATGATGCTATCCAGGTTCAATTCATCTTCTTTGTACTGGTGCATATTGATAGAGCAGGTGTATTCCCACATTTCCAGAATTTCGTTGAGCTTTATTTTATACATTGGATAGGTTTTATTATCCGAATGGCATTCAACGGTACCTTCTTTTTTGTTCATGTTCATGAGGCGCTTGTACGAAAGGCCATCATCTTTGGTAACGATAACATACGTATTACCACTTTTAATATCTTCAATTCGCTCAACGTATTTTCCAATAACGTACGATCCATCGCGCAAAGGAGGCATGCTATCCCCTTTGATAGGGAACGATCGATGTTTACCCGCAGGCAAGAACGGTAATTGCATTTTTGGTAAACGCTCCACATAATCCGGATCGGCGTATCCTTTTAAATAACCTGCGCTGGCTTTTAAAGGAATAAGTTCTACCATACCATTACCATCATTATCTAATAGAATAGGGAAGAGGATACGGTTTTTACCAACTTTCATTAAACCATCTAAGTTTGTTTTTTGAAGATCGCCCCTTACTAAAGCATCAATAGCAATATGGAAGAATTCCGAAAGACCAATGAGTAGATCAATAGGAGGTTCATTTCTTCCCTCTTCGTAGCCACCAATGCGGCTGCGCGTTACGCTTAGCTCATCGGCCAGTTGCTCTTGCGACAAACCCTTGAGCTGCCTTAAGAACTTGATGTTACTTGATATTTTACTCATTACTACAATTTATAGCATAAAGATACTACAAATTATAGCTATTTCCAAATTGGTTTTTAAACAGGGTTTTGTTCAAATGCAAAAAGCCTTCAATGTGTATTGAAGGCTTTCTTTAAATATAAATGGCAACTATCTCTTAGCCTTAACCTTAATAGTTTGCATTCCAAAAAGACCTGCCGTAAAAACAATAGCGAGAACATCAATCATACGGAATTGAGTGTTTACTTGGCACTGACCATCGGCAGGTGTTTCAGTATGCGTTTTTCCAACCGGTATAAGTCCATAAAGAACCCACATTTGTTTTGCTTTTGAATACGTGTATTCTGTTCCTTTTGCTTCAGCGTATTTACCAACATTAGTTTGAGTAACAATGCACGATGACATTAACCCTGTTATGATCATCACTGCAAATAGTTTGTTGAATTTAAGAAGTAGTTTTCTCATGAGTTTTATTTTTATAGTTAGTTATTTATAATAAGCTTGTAATTTCTTCACTCATTGGATCAACCTTGCTACCAAAGTATTTAATGATATTTCCTTTTTCGTCAATTAGGTATTTACCAAAATTCCATCTTGGCGCATCGCTGTTCACGCCATTTTCTTCTTTGTTCGCTAACCATTTGTACAAAGGATGAGCATCATCTCCCTTCACGCTTATTTTTTCCATCATTTGAAACGTAACGCCATAGTTCTTTTCGCAAAAGCCTTTTATGTCTTTTGAGGTTCCCGGTTCTTGTCCACCAAAATTATTTGCAGGAAAACCTATCACCACTAATTTATCTTTGTACTTTTCGTGTAAGGCCTGCAAGTTTTTGTACTGAGGGGTAAAACCACATTCGCTCGCAACATTTACAAGCAATAATTTTTTTCCTTTGAATTTCTCTAAAGTTATCTCTTCACCACTAAGGGTTTTTAATTTGAACTTATAAAGTTCTCCGGGCTTTGTAGCTATCCAAACTTTCGCATCCGCTTTTTTACTTTTCCAGCTGATAGCTAAAATGGCTAGAATTACTGCTGCTAATATGACTAATAGGGTTGTTGTTTTCATTTTTATATCAATTAAAAAAGGCTCCTTTTCAGAGCCTTTAAAGTGTTTATACTACTTTTTCTTAGGACCAATTACCATTTGCATTTTCTTACCTTCTAAAACAGGAAGCTGCTCTGCTTTTCCAAATTCTTCCAAGTCATTGGCAAAACGTAATAACAATATTTCTCCTTGTTCTTTAAAAGCGATCTCACGTCCTCTAAAGAATACGAAAGCTTTCACTTTACATCCTTCTTGTAAGAACTTAATGGCGTGATTTTTTTTGAAATTATAATCGTGCTCATCAGTGTGTGGTCCAAATCTAATATCTTTAATAACGATCTTAGCTGCACGCGCCTTCATTTCTTTGGATTTTTTCTTTAACTCGTAAAGAAATTTACCGTAATCAACGATCTTACATACAGGTGGATCTGAATTTGGGGCTATTTCAACAAGGTCTAAACCTGCTGCTTTCGACATTTGAAGGGCTTCGGCAATTGGATAAACTCCAGCTTCAATGCCATCTCCAACAACACGAACTGTTTTTGCGTAAATGCGTTCGTTGATCTTATGTAGTTCCTCTTTAACTCCCGGGCGTTTGAACCCTTCTTTTAAACCTCTAGGTTTATATACTTTTGGTGCACCATCAGTTCCTGCAGCAGCAGTATTTGTATTTGGTGCAGGTTTTTTGTAATAGTTACTGTTGTTTGGTTTCTTGAATGCGATAATTACCTCCGTTTTTAATTAATAATTGTTCCTTATAGTGAAGCGAACCATGTTCTGCTTCACTGTTGTACCCGTAAATTTACGATTTAATTTATTTCTCTAAAATTAATTTATTGCTTTTTGTTTGAAGTCGTTTTGGATGGTTTCCTCTACCTTTTTGGCAAATTCAGCTATTCCTAAGGCTCCAATATCTCCTTTTCCTCTTTCTCTCACCGCTACCATATTCTCAGCAGCCTCTTTTTCGCCAACTACCAACATAAAAGGGATCTTGTTCATTTCGTTGTCGCGAATCTTTTTACCTATTTTCTCATTGCGATCGTCAACACTTCCTCTTAAACCAAGTGCGTTAAGCTCAGCCATAACTTTTTTAGCGTAATCATTGAACTTTTCACTGATTGGTAGAATAGCGTACTGCTCGGGTGTTAACCACAACGGGAAACTTCCTGCGCAATGTTCAATTAATACTGCAACAAAACGTTCTAAACTTCCAAATGGCGCTCTGTGGATCATAACAGGCCTGTGTTTTTGATTGTCACTTCCTGTGTATTCCAATTCAAACCGCTCAGGTAAATTATAATCAACCTGTATGGTTCCTAATTGCCATTTTCTTCCAATAGCGTCTTTTACCATAAAGTCTAACTTCGGGCCATAAAACGCCGCCTCTCCTAATTCAACTACTGTTTTTAAACCTTTCTCCTTTGCACTTTCAATAATAGCTTGCTCAGCTAATACCCAATTTTCATCGCTTCCAATGTATTTTGTTTTGTTCTCAGGATCACGTAGCGAAATTTGCGCTGTATAATCTTTAAAATCCAAAGCATTGAATACATGCAATACAAGATCAATTACTTTGCAAAATTCTTCTTTTACTTGATCAGGACGGCAAAATAAATGCGCATCATCTTGTGTAAATCCTCTTACACGAGTTAATCCGTGCAATTCGCCATGTTGTTCGTAACGGTAAACTGTTCCAAATTCTGCATAACGAACAGGCAGATCCTTGTATGAACGCGGTGATGATTTATAAATTTCGCAGTGGTGCGGACAATTCATCGGCTTCAAATAAAATTGCTCGCCTTCTGTAGGTGTATTGATCGGTTGAAATGCGTCTGCTCCGTATTTTTCGTAGTGTCCGCTGCAAATATATAATTCTTTTAAGGCGATGTGTGGCGTAATTACAGGTAAATATCCTGCTTTTGCCTGTGCATCACGCATAAAACGTTCTAAACGTTCGCGCAACATTGTTCCTTTAGGTAACCATAATGGCAAACCCATTCCAACTTTTTCGCTGAACGTAAATAACTCTAACTCTTTTCCAAGCTTACGATGATCACGTTTTTTTGCTTCTTCCAACCTAACCAAATACTCTTTTAGTTCTTTGTCTTTAGGAAAAGTAATACCGTAAATGCGCGTCAACATTTTATTTTTCTCATCACCTTTCCAATAAGCGCCGGCAATGTTCAAAATTTTTGCAGCTTTAATTACGCCCGTGGCTGCAATGTGTGGGCCACGACAAAGATCTGTGAATTCTCCTTGTGTATACAAAGTAATATTGCCATCTTCCAAACGCTCTAAAAGATCGAGTTTGTACACATCATTCTTGTCTTTGAAATAGTTGATAGCATCGCTTTTTGAGATAGGTTTTCTTACATAAGCATTATTTTGCCTTGCAAGGTCTAACATTTTAGATTCTATTTTCTCAAAATCAGCAGGAGTTAAAATGTTTCCTTCAAGATCTACATCATAGTAAAAACCGTTTTCGAGCGGCGGACCAACCCAAAACTTAACACCGGGATATAATGCTTCCAATGCTTCGGCCATTAAATGGGCAGAAGAGTGCCAGAAGGTTGATTTTCCTTCGTCGTCATTCCAGGTTAATAATTGCAGTTTTGCATCGGCTTCAATAGGACGGTTGGAATCCCAAACTTCGCCATTTACTTTTGCCGCTAAAACGTTTCTTGCTAATCCTTCGCTTATACTTAAAGCTACTTGCTGTGAGGTGGTTCCTTTTTCAACTTCGCGAATTGAACCATCGGGTAGTGTTATTTTGATCATATATTTTTGCCTAAATACAACTTAGGTTTTAAGTCGGCACGAAGATAGTAAATATTTAGAAGCCATCTCAAAAATACCTTCTCTACTTTTTCAGCGTCTTTACCCCGAAGACTTCGTTCCTTTTTTTGACCAGACACCCTCTGGGTATGGTCTACAAAAAGCGCCTCGTCTTTGTGAAAAATACTTGAAAAAGCATGAAAACTTATTTTTGAGATGGCTTCTTAGAAATTATGCGCCATTACTACAAAATTAAGGTTTTGTTAATATCAAAAACAGGGAAAAAATACCGGTTTGTCTGTGAAACAAATTGTTATATTTGTATGATAAGCTCTAAAGATTGTTATGGACCAAAAAATTAATACTGCTTCTGCCGAAAGTTTGAGTTTCGACGATTTCAAAAAGGCGGTTTTAAATGATTTCCGACTTATTAACGAAAGCAGACAAGCAAGTTTATTAGGAAGAAAAGAAGTTTTGACCGGGAAGGCCAAGTTTGGAATATTTGGCGATGGAAAAGAATTGGCTCAAGTTGCCATGTCGAAAGTATTTCAAAACGGTGATTTTAGAAGTGGATATTACCGCGATCAAACATTTATGTTTGCTATTAAGGCATTGAATTTACAACAATGGTTCGCGGGTTTATACGCTCACACAGACATTGAACATGATCCAATGAGCGCCGGAAGGCAAATGGGTGGCCACTTTGCAACACATAGTTTAAATGCAGATGGAACTTTCAAGCCTTTATCACAACAAAAGAATTCTTCAAGCGATATTTCTCCAACGGGTTCGCAAATGCCTCGCCTTTTAGGTTTAGCATATGCTTCACATTTTTATAAGTTAAATACAGATCTACATAAAGCACCTTTTACTGACTTTAGCAATAAGGGAAATGAAGTTGCTTTTGGTACAATTGGAGATTCAAGCACATCCGAAGGTTTGTTTTGGGAAACTATAAATGCAGCCGGTGTTCTACAAGTACCCATGCTAATAAGCGTTTGGGATGATGGTCATGGGATATCAGTTCCAAAAAAATATCAAACCACCAAAGAAAGTATTAGCGAAGTACTAAAAGGTTTCCAAAGAGATAAGAACGGAAGAGGCTACGAAATTTTAAAAACAAAAGGTTGGGATTATCCACACTTATGCGAAACTTACGAGAAAGCGGTAAAAATTTGTCGCGAAGAGCATGTTCCTGTTTTGGTTCATGTTGAAGAAGTAACTCAGCCGCAAGGACACAGTACTAGCGGATCGCACGAGCGATACAAAAGCAAGGAGCGTTTACAATGGGAAACAGATTTTGATTGTGTGAAAAAAATGCGCGAGTGGATCATTCAAAATGCATTGGGCACAGATACTGAATTAGATAAAATTGAAGAAGAAGCTAAAGAAGCAGTTAAGAATGCGAAGAACGCGGCTTGGGCAGCGTATTTGCTTCCAATTAAAGAAGACGCTTCTCAAGCTATAACATTGTTAGATAATATGATCACCGAAGGAGCGGATATTTCTGCCATTCGAACTGATCTTTCTTCTATAAAGGAACCAATTCGAAAAGAAATTCACGTTGCTATAAAAAAAGCAATTCGCAAAACTATTGGTTCAACCTCTCCTGCGCGTGAACAGCTCATTACTTGGTTAAAGAATTCAAAAGCTGAAAACGATGCGCGTTATGGCTCTCATTTATATTCTGCATCAGAAAAAAGAGTAGCAAACATTTCCGGAAACCCGGTTGTGTATGGTGAGCAAAAACAAGTGGATGGTCGCGAGATTTTGAGAGATAATTTTGATGCTATTCTTGAAAAATATCCTGAAGTAATAATTTTTGGCGAAGACTCCGGAAAAATTGGTGGTGTAAATCAAGGTTTAGAAGGCTTACAAGCAAAATACGGCGAACATCGTGTGTTTGATACTGGAATTCGCGAGGCAACTATTATGGGACAAGCCATAGGACTTGCTATGCGCGGTATTCGTCCAATTGCCGAAATTCAATATTTAGATTATTTATTATACGCGCTTCAATTAATGAGCGATGATCTGGCTACCGTGCAGTGGCGAACAAAAGGTTTGCAAAAAGCTCCTGTGCTTATTCGTACGCGTGGACATCGTTTAGAAGGTGTATGGCACAGTGGTTCTCCCATGGGGATGATAGTTCATGCTTGCCGCGGAATTAATATTTGCGTTCCTCGCAACATGACCATAGCCTCGGGTTTTTATAATACGCTATTGCAATCCGATGAGCCGGCTTTGATAGTTGAACCATTGAACAGCTATCGCTTAAAAGAAACTCAACCTTCCAATTTTGGAGAGTATAAATTCGCGCTAGGAATTCCTGAAGTATTAACTGAAGGAAACGATATTACACTTGTTTCTTATGGCAGTACTATTAAAATTGCTATGGAAGCAGTTACCTCATTAAAAGAATTAGGTATAAACGTTGAGTTAATTGACGTTCAAACACTTATTCCTTTTGATATCAATCACTCAATAGTTGATTCTGTAAAGAAAACCAGTCGTTTGGTGGTATTAGATGAAGATGTACCGGGTGGGGCAAGCGCTTATATTTTGCAAAAGATATTAGAAGAGCAAAAAGCATTTCAGTACCTCGATTCTAAGCCTACAACCATTGCTTCTAAGGAACATCGCCCTGCTTACGGAAGCGATGGAGATTACTTTAGCAAGCCTAGCTCTGATGATGTTTTTGATATTTTGTATTCCATCATGAATGAGTTTGACCCGGTTAAATTCCCCAAAATTTATTAAATTCGAGCTTTATTTCAGAAATGGCATACATTTTAATGCGTAAATTGAAGATTTTTAAAATGAACATATTTAGATTTTTCCTGTTCTTATTTTTGTTTGGCTTTTCTGGTCATGCTTTTTCGCAGGAAACTGCTGCCGGAACTGAACCTAAAGGCAAACCAAAAAAGGAAACTAAGTACACCGAAACCATTCCCACTGATTCTGTATCAGGAGGTGAGCTACTAAAAAGAGCTGTAAATTGGGTTAAATTAGACGTTCCTAAGTATGATAAATTAAATGGAGTTACAACTTCTGCAAAGGCAGAATGTGTAGCTTCTTTCTCTATTGTTCCCAAAGAACTAAATCCTCAATGCGATCATACAGGAACCATTACTATGAAAGTGGTAATTGAATGCAAGGATAGAAAATACAGATATACAATTAACAGCATCAAGCACACAAGCAAAAGCGGAAAGACATCAGGTGGAAGCATAGACAATGTTGTTCCTGATTGCGGAAGTATGATCATGAGTGATATTCAGTGGAAAAAGATAAAAGGAGAAGCTATTAAATTCGCCAATTATACCATCAACGATATCAAAGAGGCAATGATGCTCGATAGTAAAGGCTACGGCGACGACTGGTAGCAGATATTTAACATCCTTTATAAAGGTTCTTTAAACTACGCTACTGGCGTAGTTTTTTTTGCTCAAATTTTTATGTTTATTTATGCTTAAAAGTATAGTGCATTTTATGTAATGTTGTTATAACTTTACAGTCTGAAAAAAAAACGTCTATGTCTAAAGTTGAACACATTCATTGCTTAATTATTGGTTCTGGTCCTGCCGGATATACCGCAGCTATATACGCCGCTCGCGCAGATCTTAAACCTGTTGTATATACCGGCTTAACTCCCGGTGGCCAATTAACCGAAACTACCGAAGTAGATAATTTTCCGGGTTACCCAAAAGGTATTACAGGCCCTGAATTAATGGAAGATCTTAAAGCCCAAGCCGAACGTTTTGGTACACAAGTACGTTTTGGATTGGTAACAAAGGTGGAGCTTAACAGTAATCCTAAACGTGTTTGGGTTGATGAAACAATTGAGTTAACTGCCGACACCGTTATTATATCAACCGGTGCTAGCGCAAAGTGGTTGGGTTTACCTAACGAAACACGTTTGCGTATGAACGCAGGTGGTGTAAGTGCTTGTGCAGTTTGTGATGGCTTTTTCTTTAAAGGCCAAGACGTTGCAATTGTTGGTGCAGGTGATACTGCAGCCGAAGAAGCTACGTATTTAGCAAAGCTATGTAAGAAAGTTTATATGATCGTTAGACGTAGTGAGATGCGCGCAAGCAAAGCCATGCAAAACAGAGTGCTTAACACGCCAAACATCGAAATTCTTTGGGATAGCGAAACACAAGATATTTTAGGAAAAGACACCGTAGAAGGCGCGGTTGTAAAGAATCACAAAACAGGTGAAAGTAGAACTTTAACTATAACAGGATTTTTTGTGGCTATTGGACATAAACCTAATACCGATATTTTTAAAGGTCAATTGGACATGGATGATATGGGTTATCTTCAGGTTGTAGCTGGTTCTTCTAAGACCAAAATTGAAGGTGTATTTGCCGTAGGTGATTGTTTTGATAAAACATACCGCCAGGCAGTAACCGCAGCGGGAAGTGGTTGTATGGGAGCTTTAGACGCTGAGCGTTGGTTAGCAACACAACCTGTTCATTAGTTTTTTTTAACGATATTATTTGGTTCAATTTTTGTTATAATCTTTGAGTAAATGTTTCAAAGGACCGTTATAGTATTATTTTTAAGTCAGGCTTTTTGCTTTGGTCAACGCTTTGCCGACCAGATTCCACAAATTAAACGTTATACCCAATCAGAAGTTTTTGATAGTGTTAATGGGATCATTATTTTCAATAAACTTATAGAGTGTTTAGGTGGAGATTCGGTGAAATACAACAAAGCAGGTTACAACGCTCAGGGTTGGAATGAAGAATTCTATAGTAGCGGAAAAATGCTTCACAAAGGGTATTACGTGGATGGAAAATTAAAAGTGTTCAAGAATTTTTATGAGAACGGACAAGTAGAGCGTTCATTTGTAAATCCCGACCCATTGCATAGCGCTGTAGATGTTTTTTACGATAATGGTACAGCAAAGAAAAAAATAGCCTATTACGAAGGAAAGCCTCAAAAATACTATGAGTTCTACGATAATGGGTTGCCAAAAATTGCTGTTGAGAACGAAAAGGAAATGAAGTATATCACTTCAAAAAAAACGTGGTACTCTAGCGGGCAAATGGAATATATTATCGAATTAAAAGATAAAAAAGAGAAAGTATTCGTTGAGAAAAAATATTATTCAAATGGGCAAGTAAGAGAAGAGGGAACTCTTAGATTAAGCGCCGATGGGCAAAAATATCTCAAAGACGGCATGTGGACCTTTTACGATGAGAACGGTAAGAACAAAAAGACCGAAAAATTCAGCGAGCAATAGACTTAGCTGCTAAATACCATCCAACAAATTTCTAAGTTATAAACTAATCGGTTTTCATAATATTGCCTTGGCTTTAAGGCTTCTATAAAGGTATTTGGGTATATTTGTTATGCTTGAAAACCATTATTGATAGCCGCTCGGCAAGCTTTTTAGATATCAAAGAGATCTTGAGATTCAAAGACCTTTTATGGAATCTTTCAAAGCGCGATGTTTTGATCCGTTACAAACAAACATTTATTGGAGTTTTATGGGCTGTAATAAGGCCACTGATCAATATTTTAATTTTTGGTTTAATAGCTCAGTTCATCGAACGCTCGGCAAGTTTATCTGATAAATTTATAACCGTTTCGGCGGGTGTTGTTTTATGGACCATGATCTCAACTGCTATCAATGATATCAGTAACTCCATGATCGCTAATTCAAATATTCTTACAAAAGTGTATTTTCCCAAGATCATCATTCCGCTTTCGTCGCTTACAGTTTGCTTGATCGATTTTATCGTTTCATTTATTATTCTTCTTGTACTCCGAATTTTTTATTTAGGCTTACCGGGTTTCGAGATCTTGTTAGCGCCTTTGTTTGTTATATATGCCATGTTGTTTAGTTTCTCTATTGGATTGTTTTTTGCATCGCTCAATATAAAATTCAGAGATGTAAAGTTTGTAATTCCTGTTCTGGTTCAAATTGGATTTTATGTTTGCCCTGTATTTTTATCCTTAAGGTTTTATTTGGATAAATTGCCCGCAAACCTTGAGCCTCTTTTTCTTTTGAATCCTTTAGTTACCATTATTCAAGGTTTTAAGTATAGTTTTTTAGGAGAACCTATGATGATACCAACCATTTACATGTATGGTTCTTTAGGCGTCACATTTTTATTGCTTTTCATCAGCGTACGCTATTTTGTAAAATTCGAAAAAACGTTTGCCGATTTCATATAATGTCAAACCCTATCATCCATATCGATAATATTGGTAAAAGCTATAAGCTTAAACATTTGCTTGGCAGAAGCAAAGATGATATGTTCATTCATTCGGTAAAGAATTGGGGAAAGAATTTATTTACACGTTCGCAAGCCGATGAAGAATTTTGGGCTTTACAAAATATCAGCTTCGATATTCAAAAAGGTGATAGAGTTGGTATCATTGGAAGAAATGGGGCCGGTAAATCAACTCTATTAAAGATCTTAAGCAGAATTGTTGCTCCAACTACCGGAAGAATTGAATATGATGGTCGTATGGCTTCCTTATTGGAAGTAGGAACCGGTTTTCATGGCGACTTGAGCGGAAGAGAAAATATTTATTTGAATGGTTCTATTTTAGGTATGAGTAGAAAGGAGATCAACGCGCGTTTTGACGAAATAGTTGCCTTTAGTGAAGTAGAAAAATTCTTAGATACTCCCGTAAAAAGATACAGCAGCGGAATGTATGTGCGATTGGCTTTTGCCGTTGCGGCACATTTAGATCCTGAGATATTGATCGTTGATGAAGTTTTAGCTGTTGGTGATGCCGCATTTCAAAAAAAGTGCTTGGGTAAAATGCGCGAAATATCCGGTCAAGGAAAAACCATTTTGTTTGTGAGTCATAACATGGCTGCCATTCAAAACCTGTGCAATAAGTCACTAGTGCTTAAAAATGGTAAAGTCGATTTCGCAATGAACGATACCGATCAGGCTATTCGTCATTTTATAAAAGAGTCAATTGTTCTTGGAAAAACACAATTACGTGAGCGTACTGATAGAGAAGGGGAAATGCAGATCAAGTTCGACGGTATTTCTTTAGTTGACAAAAGTGGGGCAGAAGTAAATGGAATTAAAAGTGGGGAAGAGATAAATTTTGTGATCGAAACTCAGGTAGGAGCAAAAAAAGTAAATAATGTTGGTATAGCCATCACTATCTATTCTGATGAAGGAATTGAAATGATGACGCTTGCCAACCACATAGCCGATAAACCTTTTGAAACTGTTTTGGAAGACAATAAGATATTTTGCAACATCAACAAATTCCCACTCACCAAAGGCGATTATGTTGCCAATTTAAGCATGTACAAAGATGGCATCCTTCAGGATTATGTAAAAGAAGGTTTTTCATTCACCGTTTATGAAGGAGATTTTTATGGTTCCGGAAAAATATTGCCTGGCCATAAGCCCTCGGTGTTAATTGATCATCAATGGAAAATAAAATGATGAAACAACATGTTTTGGTTAATACATCGCTGGTATTGGCACTCATTTGTTTGGTCGGTTTTGTTGGTGTGATAAGTTCCTGTTTAAATAAGGGTTTTGAATTGAGCGACGAAAGTTATTATTTGCTTTGCACTAAATATCCGTTAGACACAAGTTTACTTAATTCATCATTTGGTCTAATCAACCATCGTTTAGCGTTTGGGCTTAATGATCTTTATTCCTTACGTTTATTCAAACTTATTTACCAATTACTATTCCTTGGGATCTTTGCAAGAGCGTTTTTTTTGTTTGCCATCAGAAATTTAAAAGCAAAACGAAATAATGTTCTTTTACTTTCGGTACTCGTCATTATAAGCGGCCTATCAAATTATGATTACTTGCCCATGACCTTATCATACAATAGCTGGTCGCTGAATTTTGGTTTATTGTTTTGGTCGGGTTTATTATTTGCTCACATTACCGAATCAAAAAAGGGGTTAGCCTTTTCTAATATGTTAATGGGACTTTCTGTTCTATTTCTCTTTTACACAAAAGCGCCTAATGCATTGGTAATGGGTTTTGTTTTTGTTCTCTATACCCTCCTTTTTCAACGTAAGAATTTACTGAATACATTTTTGCTCTTTGGTTTAGGAAAGATCGCAGGCATCATTATTCTTTTCTTATCGTTTGATGATTTCCGGAACACAACGATAAACCTTTACCAAACCATTTTAAATACCAAGCATACCGAAGTAGGAAGTTATTTTGGTCAGATATCGGAAATGATCTCTAACGGTTTGGGAATACGTTTTTTCCTTTTACAAGGAGTGTTGTTAGCATCAATGTACTTTATCAGGCGTTTAAATTTGAATGTAATGATGGGATTATTGCTGCTTGCTTTTAATACCTATTTCACATGGAGTTATTTTAAGGGCAATAGTTATGATGTGTCGAACGAATTCAAAGTGTTTACTGTATTTGCTTTTAATTGCCTTGCTACCATTATTCTGTTTTTCTCAGGCACTTATGATCTAAAAAACATCTTCGTTCCAGTTTTGCTAATTCTTTCTCCATTTTTGTTAGCGGCCGGAACTTCTAATTCTATTTTTTATACGTCATCACAACTTATCGTGTTAAGCATTGCAGGATTGTTTTTATTATTGCTTCGAATCAATAAAAGCGAAATGGACTTGTACTATGCGTATTCAAGTGTCTTCTTTATGTTTTTTATAGGAAGCTTTTTGTATCACGGAATGATCAAGACTCCATATCGCCAAACTAATTTAATTTCTAAAGCAACAATTCTTCCCAAAAGTGCTCAAGTGAAAAATATTTTCGAGACAAACGAACGTTTGGTTAAGTTTAAAGAACTTTCGGATAAACTAAAGCTCCATAACGCGCAAGACCTTCCTGTATTAAGCAGTCCACCTGTATTAGGCGGTTTATTATTAACCGAGATGAAACCTTTTGCAATTTGCTGGATCGCCGATCCGGATGAAATGGCCGGCGCAAATGCCGAATATTTTAGAAAGATGAATTTAAAGGCAAGCAAGCCCTTTTTGGTCATCTCTGAACAGATATTAAATGGCCCTGATCAAAACAGAATATTTAAGGAAGGTGGAATGGACCTAAGAGCGGATTACGTGATAAAAGATAGTGTTTATTTAGAATTAAATGAAGAGTATTATTATTTGATGCAACCAAATAAAAGTAGCTAAGATCAATTTAAAAATTTTTATATAGAATTATTAAGTAGGGAATTTTGAGGATACAATTGTTAACGTCATATTACGAACCTTTTTTATGGAGTTTCTATAGAGAAAATCCTAAGTATGCTGAATTGAATTATAATGAGCTGTTGCAACTCATCTTGAAACAAATGTATGCAGATACAGGAGCGTTTTATTATTACATAAGCAAAAGTGGCAATC
>JAGPDW010000298.1:0-2588 GCA_018057345.1 Bacteroidia bacterium
GGTCTACACCGAGTTCACAGAGAAAACCTGTGTTTGATAAATAGACGGTTAGTGAGCTCAGTGTCCTCTGTGCAAACCTCTGTGAAGCCGCAGGCCTCTGTGGTTAAAAATAAAAAAGTCCGCCATCGGCGGACTAGTTTTAATTTCCAAATTCGGAGTAAAATTTTATTCGCATGATGCGTAATTCTTGTTCGGTGTATTCATCTCCGCCTAATTCTTTTAAGGCTTCGTCAATACTATCTGTTGTACTCTCCTTAAAATACTCCAACGCTTCTTCCTGCTTCTCTTCGTCCATTATATCGTTGATGTAGTAATTCAAATTCATTTTTGTACCCGATTGAACAATGGTCTCAATTTCCGAAATCAATTCATCCATTGTAATACTCTTGCTCTTGGCCATTTCCTTCAAACCAACTTTACGATCAATATTTTGAATGATATACACTTTTAAACCAGATTTATTTACAACCGATTTAATAACCATGTCCATTGGTCGCTCAATATCATTCTCGTCAACATACTTTTTAATGAGATCTATAAATGGTTTTCCGTATTTAATAGCTTTACCTGAACCCACACCACTTATTTTGGTCATTTCTTCGTTGGTAATAGGATATTGAATGGCCATTTCTTCCAAAGATGTTTCTTGAAAAATAACATAAGGTGGTAAATTTTTTGCTTTCGCCGTTTTCTTTACCAGATCTTTTAGCATGCCAAACAAAACTTCATCAGAAGCTGCGCCACCTTTTCCACCCATCATTGCATCATCATCACCACCTCTGTCTGTATTACTGTAATCATGATCGCGCGTGAATTTAATACTGTGTGGTTTTTTCAAAAAGGCATGCCCTTTATCACTCACTCTTAATAAACCATAGTTCTCAATATCTTTTATTAAATAACCATTTACAATGGCCTGACGAAGCACGGCTTGCCAATAACGCTCTTCTTTATCATCTTCTATTCCTTTACCCCAACTTTCGAGCGTGTTATGTTTGTATGATTTTGCCGTAGCGGTCATAGTACTCATCAACACATTTATCACATCGCGTAATTTGTGTTTCTCTTTCATTTCTACAACAGCTTCAATAACTAATTCAAGATCTTCCTTCGCTTCAAATTTTTGTTTTGGATGGCGACAATTATCACACTGTTCGTTACATTTCTTTTCATCAAACTCTTCTCCAAAATAATGCAGTAAAAATTTACGACGGCAACTGCTAGTTTCTGCAAACGACGATGTTTCGGCCAACATTTGTTTCCCTATCTCTTGTTCTGCCACCGGTTTATCCTTCATGAATTTCTCCAGTTTCACAATATCATCGTAACTATAGAACGTAAGGCAATTTCCCTCACCGCCATCGCGACCAGATCTACCTGTTTCCTGATAATAACCTTCTAATGATTTTGGAATATCGTGGTGAATAACATAACGCACATCCGGTTTATCAATTCCCATTCCAAACGCAATCGTAGCAACGATCACATCCAAATCTTCCATCAAAAATCCATCTTGCGTTTTTGCGCGCTCTTTAGCATCAAGTCCCGCATGATACGCAGCTGCCTTTACACCATTTACTTTTAAAACATTTGCAACCTCTTCTACCTTTTTACGACTCAAACAATAAATAATTCCGCTTTTGCCGGCATTTTGTTTTACGTATTTTATAATTTCTTTAATTACGTTTTGTTTAGGACGAACTTCGTAATAAAGATTAGAACGGTTAAATGACGATTTAAATACATTGGCATTTTGCATGCCAAGGTTCTTTTGAATGTCCTGTTGTACTTTTGGAGTTGCAGTAGCAGTTAATGCCATTACAGGGATATTATCTCCTAACGAATCTATTAGCGGACGTAAACGGCGGTATTCAGGTCGAAAATCATGTCCCCACTCCGAAATACAATGCGCTTCGTCGATAGCAAAAAATGAAATTTTAAATTCCTTGAAGAAAGCTAAATTATCTTCTTTGGTTAATGTCTCCGGTGCAACATAAAGTAATTTTGTTTTACCATCGGTAACGTCTTTTTTTACTTTAAGTATATCTGCTTTATTTAACGATGAATTTAAAAAATGGGCAATACCATCTTGGTCGCTAAAACCTCTGATAGCATCTACCTGATTTTTCATTAAAGCAATTAATGGCGAAACGATGATGGCAGTTCCTTCATTTAATATGGCAGGTAGCTGGTAGCATAAACTCTTTCCGCCACCTGTTGGCATTATTACAAATGTATCTTTACTAGCTAGTATGCTTTTAACGATCTTTTCTTGAGTTCCTTTAAACTTGTCAAAGCCAAAAAAGCTTTTTAGTGATTCTATTAATTCTGGTGTTCCTACTTCGGCAATCATGTGTGCGGGTGATTAAAATGTATGTCTTGTTGAGTGAATAATTTATGTCTCTCCTATAAAGTTATACAAAAAAATTTGAATAAAACAAAACAATTATCTGTATCAGGTCCATTTTTAGATGATTTCTTTAAAATGGCAGACGGAGGAAAAGTTAAAAAAAGGAAAAGCTGCCATTTAGAGCAGTAATGATAGAAGCCACGAATTTTACTAATTACACCAATCTGGGTTTATAAAA
>JAGPDW010000299.1:0-2577 GCA_018057345.1 Bacteroidia bacterium
GATTCAAGAACACCCGCTTCACAGAAATAGGTATTGGTTTCGCAAAAGCTAGGCAAGTAATTTAATTCGCAATATCTTGGCGGTATTGCAGGAGTTATTGTAAAATTAGTTTGAGGATATGTTACAGCACGATACATGATCATTTGTGTTGGTGGCTGTAATAAAGGTGATGCAGGATCATAGAATTGTTGAGAATTTGGATTCACCGGCCCCCAAGGATTTGGTGCATTAGGCCATGGAAAGGAACCGTCAATTGTAAAATAAACCGTAACGCAAGATGTGTCGATTGGAATTCCAGGCGCAACATGAAAGATCTCAAATGTTGGTGAAGTAACGGTTGCAATTCCCGGAGGTTCAGAAAAAATTGGCTTTTGACAATAATCGAGATAAGGAGTAAGATTATTTACGGCCGAAAATGTTGGAGATGTATAAACTTTCCATCCCTGAACACCAACAGTTACATAATCAGCAACAGGCGAGTTTAAACGCCCGCGCGTATGATTCTCTTGGGTTGCTTTTACAAATATCGAATCGCGAACCACACCATTTGGTGCTGTTAAAATGATCCATTGATTTTTACACTGATCAATTGTAAAATTGGTATGTAGATGATGCAAACCATTTACTATTTTAGTTTCATTACGGCCACTCATCCAAACAATAGAGTACATGCCGGGTGTCATAGTAAACGTTGAAGGGAACTGCCATTTTTTTAGATTGAAACGGTCGTTACTCAGGTAATAACCCGATAAACTAACCGATGCGGTAAAGTTATTGTAAAGCTCTACCCAATCAGAAGGTTTGAAGTAATTATCTAAATTAGAATTAGTGGTATTTGTAACCTGATACTCATTTAAGCAAATGGCAACAGCTGATTGAGAATAAGCGAGTTTTGTAAAAAAAGTGGACAGCAAAAACAGGAAAATATAAACCCCTTTAAATCTTGGCATTTGCATAAATTTTAGATGTTAAAATAAATCAATTCAAATATACTAAGCTATACGCTAAAACCCAAAGAAAAGTTGGGTTAGGGGTCATTTTTGTTAAATATTACCTGTTAATTGTATGAATTATCTTGTACCTTTGTGTTTTCCTTAATTTCCTAGATGAGCGAAGTGATCAAACACGAATGCGGCGTAGCTTTTATAAGGCTCTTAAAACCGCATGGTTACTACAAGGAAAAGTACGGTTCGGCTCGATACGGTTTGCATAAAATGTACCAGATCATGGAAAAAATGATCAACCGTGGGCAAGATGGAGCCGGAATTGCAACCGTTAAACTTGATACTGAACCAGGAACTACCTATATAGACCGTTTGAGGTCAATTGAACACAAAGCTGTACAAGATATTTTCGGTCAGATAAACGAGCTTTTTGTAAATGCCTCACTTAAGGAGCCCGAAGCCTATAAAAGTGCCGATTGGCAGAAGGAGAATATCCCTTTTTTAGGCGAAATGATCTTAGGCCATTTGCGATATGGTACTTTTGGAAAAAATACAGTTCACAGTTGTCATCCTTTTAGGAAACAAAATAATTGGAAAAGCAGGAACCTTGTATTAGCCGGTAATTTTAATCTTACCAATGTTGAGGAATTGTTTCAGCAATTGGTTGAACTTGGGCAGCATCCCCGTGAAAAAGCAGATACGGTAACGGTTCTTGAGAAAATAGGTCACTTTTTGGACAAAGAGAATGACAAATTATTTCGTCAGTTTAAAGAACAAACTGATGACAATGAGCAGATAAGTAAGCTTATTCAAAAAAACATCAATGTTACCTCAATTTTAAAAGAGAGTAGTAAAAAATGGGACGGTGGATATGTGATGTGTGGGTTAATGGGACATGGCGATGCCTTTGTTTTAAGGGATCCTAACGGAATTCGTCCTGCATATTATTATAAAGATGAGGAGATAGTTGTTGTTGCAAGCGAACGCCCTGTAATACAAACTGTATTGAACGTTCCTTACGAAAAAGTACAAGAGTTAAAAGCGGGCCATGCGGTTATTGTAAAAAAAGACGGAACTTTTAGTGAAGAAGAGATAATTGAACCACTTGAAAGAAAAGCCTGTTCATTCGAGCGCATTTATTTTAGCAGAGGTAATGACGCGGACATTTATAAAGAAAGAAATGCATTAGGTAGAAACTTAGTGGATTCGGTTTTGACAGCTATTGATCACGATCTGGAGAATACAGTGTTTAGTTATATTCCAAATACTGCTGAGGTTGCGTTTGGCGGATTGATCGATGGTTTACACAGACATTGTGATAAAGTAAAATACGACCGGATAAGTAAGAATAAAAATTTATCGGATGCGGAGCTGAAAAAAATATTAGACATACATCCACGAATTCACAAGGTAATTTTAAAGGATGCAAAACAACGCACGTTTATTACAGCCGATGAAACACGCGATAGTTTAGTGAACTTGGTTTATGATATTACTTACGAAACTGTAAAAAAAGGCGTAGATAATTTGGTGATCGTTGATGATAGCATTGTTCGTGGCACAACATTAAAGCAAAGTATCCTTTCAATTTTGGATCGTTTACATCCTAAGAAAATTATTGTAGTAAGTTCGG
>JAGPDW010000300.1:0-2576 GCA_018057345.1 Bacteroidia bacterium
GGATGGTATATTGCATACGACCAAGCACACACCGCATCACCATTACCAATGGTAGAAAAAGGACAATTACTAGCATTTTATGTTCCTGCCACAGCTAACGGAAGTCCTGAGATCAATGTAAGCGGTAACTCAAACAACATCACCAACAATGCTGTTGCAACTGCAACAACTAATAATACAAACTTTGGTTCGGTAATTATGCCTTCAAATACAGTAAAAACATTTGTTGTAAATAATACAGGTGTAGGTCCATTAAAAATTACGAGTCTTAATTTTGTTGGTGGAAACTCAAGTGACTATTCTTTTATCAATCCGCCATCGGTTCCGTTCACTGTTACACCAAGTGGTTCGATCACTTTTAGTGTACAATTTACGCCTTCGGCAATTGGATCAAGATCAACAACAATTGTATTAGCAAGTAATGATTTTGACGAAGACTATTATCAATACAAGATCGAAGGAAATGGTTTATCAACCGTTGGATTAAACGAAGTGGCAAATGAAATAGAAAATGTTATCCTATTCCCTAATCCAACCAACGAAATGGCTACATTAAAAATAAACAGCGAAAAAGCAGAGCATGTTACTGTTACTATCATAGACATTCAAGGCAAACAAGTGATGCAACTTGAAAAAGATATTGCTAAAGGAGAACAATTAATAAATATACAAACTACTACTTTAAGCAATGGTAACTACTTTGTAAAAACAAAAGTAGGAACAAAGAGCTCAACCATTAAAATGGTGGTTGCTCACTAGTTTTTGAGAACTATTCAGAAAGATCCGGATGCTGATGAGGCATCCGGAATTTCTGTTATAAAGAGATACGGTCAACATGAAGAAAAGCGCATTTATTTTAATAATTGTTACCCTACTTTTACTCTCGTTCAAAAAATATAATTCAGGCAACGATTATATTGATCTTTACAGCAACAGAATTGGAAATTTTGAAAGTAAGCTTAAAGAGCTCCAGGGAGTGATCAATGCGCGTGAACTTACAAATGCAGCAGATATTAATAAGATCAGGGATGAAATAAATTCTTGCCGCTTAGAACTTAAAGGAATTGATATTTGGTTAAGATATCTTGAACCTATTTCATATAAACGCATTAATGGGCCATTACCCGTTGAATGGGAAACCGAAGTGTTTGAGAAATTTGAAAAACCATATAAAAGAGAAGGAGCCGGATTAACATTAGCTTCGCTCTACCTCGACGAGGAAAAAAAACATAAAGACTCACTATCTAAACTAATAAACTACTCACTAATTGCCATTCAAACCTACAAGCAAGATTCAATAACGAAGTATTTAAAAACGTTCGATCATTTTTATTTATGCAATCGTTTATTCCTATTGAACTTAGCTACAATTTACACAACAGGATTTGAATGCCCCGAAACGGACAATGTTATAAAGGAACTAGAGAGTATGTTACTTTCTGTTGGCAAAATTTATTCGTCGTACAATTTATCTTTTCCCAACAAACCGCTACCAAATTCATATTTAAATTCGTATGAACGTTGCATCAATTTTGTTAAAGCTCAATCAAAAGATTTTGAGGTATTTGATCATTTTTCCTTTGTTAAGGATCATATAAACCCCTTGTTTAGCATCAATCAACAATTAATAAATGAGTACCAAGTGAAAAGCAATAGTTATGTAGATTATTCACTAACAAAAGAAGCATCATCTATTTTTAGCAAACAATTGTTTGTTGGGCAAAACACAAAAGGTATTTTTCAAAATATAAAAGATGAAAAAGTTTTGGGTGAAATAGAAAGAATAGGTAAACTGCTTTTCTACGACCCCATTTTATCAGGTAATAATTTGCGGAGTTGCGTTTCATGTCACGCACCTTCGCATTTTTTTACCGATACTATTCAAAGTGCCGCATTACAATTTGATAAAAAAGAATCGCTCCAACGAAACACCCCCTCTCTATTGAACAGCACATTCAATCATTTGATCATGCACGATGGTTTACATTTTAATTTACAAGATCAGGCTAAGGCCGTAATAACAAGTTCTGTTGAAATGGGAAGCACTGAAAAAGATGTTGTTGAAAAGGTGATGAGCTGTGAAGAGTATAAAACCATATTTGAAGGCTTACTAAAATATACACCTCAAGAAAAAACTGTTACTATTGACCATATTGCATCTGCCCTAACCTTATACTACGGAAAATTCAGCATGTTCGAATCACCATTTGATATAGCGATGAATAATAAAAAAGAAACTAGCATTAGTGCCAAAAAAGGATACAACCTATTTATGAGTAAAGCACAATGTGCCACGTGTCATTTTGCTCCACAATTCAATGGCGTAAAACCACCCTATGTTGGATCTGAATTTGAAGTATTAGGAGTTCCGAAAGACACAAACTACAAAGCTTTAAGTGATGATAAAGGACGCTACTTTATTAACCCTGCAAAAGAAACTGCCAACGCGTTTAGAACAGGCACAGTTAGAAATGCGGATAAAACAAAACCCTATATGCATAACGGTGTTTTTAAAACAATGAGCCAGCTTATAAATTTTTATGATGGTGGTGGTGGCACAGGAAGAGGTTTAAATG
>JAGPDW010000124.1:0-8877 GCA_018057345.1 Bacteroidia bacterium
CTAACAGCAAATAAACGTAAGCGGGCGGACGAGGGAATACAAACATTTGTATCTTCATATAAACATTTGTGCATGTAGACACAGGAAGCTCCGAAAGCCCGCCTACGTCTATTCGCAAACCGTTATGTACAATGGCCGCGGACGATTCCCGGTAGACAAAAATCTCCACCGACAAGAAATTAGACTAAAGTATAATGTTTCTTCGCGTGACCTTTTAGAAAACTTTTGTTATTATAAAACGACTCGAACAAATCGATTAATTCAAAAGAGAAATCATTAATTGTATTCATTTTTATTCTTAAAGCATCTGTACGGAACCTTCCGCCTTCCATTGTTTAGCTCTCGAAAAGTTAAGGTCAAAAGCCAACTGTTTGCATTCGTTTATTATTTCCTTCAGATTTTTCATATTCGAAAATATTTGTGCGTCAGATACTCTTAAATACAACTTTAGTACAGCTGTAATTTTACGACAAGGTATAAAAGAAGCGCTCAGTATTATATGATTTCAATCATACCTTAATTATTACCTAAGAACTAACTTTACCCCATCAATCATTCCCAGTATTCAGCAAAATACTGGTTAATGTGGTTTTGCCCATGACAAACAAAACAGCTATAGTTACAGGAGGAGCAAGAGGAATAGGCATGGCCATTTCCGTTGCATTGTTAAAAAAAGGCTACTATGTTTTTATTGCTGATCTTGAACACATCATAAACACTGCCGAAAAATTGAATGACAATAATTGTACATATTTGAATTGTGATATAACACGAGCAAATGATGTAAAAATGTTATTCGACACCGTACTCAACTCCCACAAGAAGGTCGATCTTTTAGTGAATAACGCCGGTATCATCAAAGACAATATGATATGGAATATGCCGGAAGAGGATTTTGACAAAGTAATAAATATCAATCTTAAAGGAACATGGTTAATGTGCAAACAAGCTGCTATGATAATGAAAAGCCAGAACCATGGCAGAATAGTGAATATTGCCTCGCGAGCTTGGTTAGGTAATCGAGGTCAATCCAATTATTCTGCATCAAAAGCCGGGGTGATCGCTATGACCAGGGTTTTAGCATTAGAACTTGGGAAATACAATATTTGCGTGAATGCGGTAGCGCCTGGTTTAATTGACACACCTCTAACACAAAATTTAAAACCGGATGTGATTGAATCATTAATTCAAGCACAACCAACCAAAACAATCGGTAAACCGGAAGACGTTGCAAACGCGGTGGCCTTTTTAGGATCTGACGAAGTGAATTTCATCACCGGACAAGTACTTTATGTTGACGGAGGTAAAAGTATTGGAAGTAATCTCTTTTGAATAAGTCATCCTTCGTGTTAAGTTTCTAAACGCGGTGCATTTATTTTATCCCTTCGCTTTTAAAGAACGCGTTTAATTTTTCCTGTGTAAAGGCTACCACTTTTTTTGCCGTTTCAACTTCCTCATTCCAATGCTCCGGTTTTTTTGTTTGCTTTTCTGTATCGTTTTGAATTCGATCTAAGATCATGGATGATTCAATAACATCATTTATCATACCAAAAGCATCTTCGTTCTTAGTATTTATTAATTCTAACAACAGGTTTCTTTTTTTGAACGAAACTAAAGTGGCGTTTGGAATTTGGTAATGCTCAGCCAATTTATGAAGGGACTGCATGAGTTGTTTTTTAGTTTCTTCGGTCATATCAAATGTTGTTTACCGCAAATATAGCGTTAATGCGCTAATTACCCTTTCACATCTCTTATCCCTTTTTGGCATTTTTTATCATCTCCAAAAAGTGGCTTTATGTACTTTGGTTGTATCAAAACGATGTTTATGGAATATTCATCTTTTTGACATCTTAATATAAAACCTATAACAATGACAAAAGGAAAACTGATAATAACCGCACTGGTAATGAATACCATGGGATTGATTGCTCAAAGTGATGACTTTACGCCTGCTAAAGTTGATTTCGACGCTTACGAGAAATTAGTGGCCGAAGTAAAAGAACATCGCAAAAGCAGATTGGTTAACCTGGAAACCTTTTTAAAGATGAGCAAAGAAGATAAAGTGATCATTATTGATACGCGATCGGATGCCATGTATAAAAGCAAACATGTTAAAGGTGCGGTACATTTGAATTTTTCTGATTTTACACAAGCCACTTTGGCTCGATTGATCAAATCAAAGGATACCAAGATCCTTATCTATTGCAATAATAATTTTGATAAGGACGACGATAATTTTCCAACCAAGGCTTATGTGCCGGCAGTAAAAAAAGAAAAGACCATAACAATGGCCCTAAACATTCCCACCTATATTAATTTGTATGGATATGGTTATAAAAACGTTTACGAACTATCTGAACTGGTTAGCATTTATGATACACGAATAAAGTTTGAGGGGACGTCTATGCCGTCTAATTAACTCTAAAAGCCATTTCAGACTTTGCTTATTTTTTGTATCTTTAAATGAATGTTTAAAGTAAAACTCATTATTTCATTCTTAATCTTGCTATTCACGGTTAGCGAATTTTTCGCTCAAACTCCTGATTGGATTTGGGCTAAAAGTGCAAGAAAAAATGGAGACCTTAACTCAGTTGCCATTGATAATTCAGGCAATTGCTACGCGGCTGGGGTTTTTGGACCTGATAGCATGGTTTTTAATACTACAACCTTAAGTTTGAATTGGGGAGGAACTGCCGATATTTTCCTTGTAAAATATGACCCTAACGGAAATGTGCTTTGGGCAAGACAATCTTCCATTGTTGCATCATGCAGAGCTGTTTGTATTGCCACTGATGCATTTAATAATGTTTATATGGTTGGAGATTACCGAGGGGGAATGGCTCTAGATACAGTCGGACTAACTTCATATCCAAATAATAATACCGACAATGTCTTTGTCGCTAAGTTTGATCCAAATGGACCAGTAATGTGGGCTAAAAGGGTTGGCGGTGATTATTATACCAATAGTTATTATTTGGCAGTTGACAATAATGGTAATGTTTTTGTAACAGGAGATTTTATTGGATCTTATGTGAACTTTGGGTCTATTACTTTGCTAAATCCTGACCCTGTAAATAAAACTGGAAGTACATTTCTAGCAAAATATAATACGAATGGAAATATCCTTTGGGCAAAAAATACAACAGGAAACAGTGTTGGTTCAAATGGTTGCTGGCCTTCTGCACTCGCTACTGACGCAAGTGGAAACGTTTATTTAACCGGACAATTCAATACTTCAACTGTAGGTTTTAGCTCAAGCGTGTCTTTGATTAAAACTGGGCTAACTGATGTTTTTCTTACAAAGTATAATTCAAGCGGCACTGCCCTATGGACAAGGAAACCGAACGGTGATAACTATCAAATTGCAACGGGTGTTGCAGTTTGTTCTAATGGAGACATTTTAATGACAGGGTACTTTGAAAGTGATACACTTAAGTTTGGTTCAACTGTATTAACAAATACTCAAACAACAATACCCCATGAGAATCTATTTCTTGCCAAATATTCATCAACTGGAAATGTTACTTGGGCAAAAAGCAAAGGAAGAACTAAAGTTCTTTCAATCGGGATAGATAATTTGGATAATACTTATTTGTTAGGGAATTATCGTGATTCTACTCAATTCGGGAATAATAAATTAAAATATAATAATATCTACGGCAATATCTTTCTGGCCAAATACAATGTTAATGGAATTGACTTGTGGGGAAAAGATGCTATATTACAAAAAGCGCAAACCGGAAATAGTTTTATAATGCCTCACAGCATTTCACCAAGAATTGTGAATGACATATATATTGGTGGTGGATTTGATTGCAAACGAATTAAAATGGATTCATGTAGTTTAACTAATTGGGATACAACTGGAAATTCTCGCGCTATACTTCTTGCTAAAATAAATACTACATATGTTGGATTAAATGAAAAATCTCTATTAAATTCTATTCTTTCTGTGTTTCCGAATCCATTTGATAATCAACTGAGCATTAAATGCAGCGATGAATCGAACATAGTTTTTCCAATTAAACTAAGCATTAAAGACGTTTCAGGCAAAGAAATAAAAAAACTTACTCTATCCGAAAGGGAACAGAAAATTGACGTTAATTGGCTAAAAAGCGGATGCTATTTCCTTGAATTTCAAGTTCCCAATAGTATCCCTTTTGTAGAGAAGATCATCAAAAAATAATTCTTTTTTTTAACATTTAAAACCCTACCTCATTATAGGGCTTTTTCATTTTTTATAACTGATAATCAATTGTTTACAAAAACATTTGCTGTCCCTGGGCAACGTTTTAAGCCTCCCCTCCTCTTATATATAGAACCCAACATTAATAATAACCTATAACAACATAAAAAATGAAAACAACAATTACAAAAACAAACATCCTAAAAGCCTTAGCTTTTGCATTTGTATTTTTGCTTGGCAAGAATATGAACGCACAGTGCGCTTCTAGTTTTAATTACACGATCAATGCGAACGGTAACGTATCGTTCCAATCAACGTCATCTCCAACCACTGTAAACTGTTATTGGAACTTTGGTAACAGTCAAACCAGTACTTTAACTAGTCCGGCCATTACCTATACAGCAAACGGAACTTATACCGTAACTCTATTTATTTGGGCCATGCCTACTTGTAGTACGAGTTCACAACAAACAATTACCATCACTAATGCTCCTACAAGTACATGTAACTTAAATGCAAGTTTCACAAAAACAGTTGGCGCAAACGGTGCGGTATATTTTACTAATACATCAACCAACACCAGTACTTTAACTTCTTACCACTGGAACATCAACAGCAGTTTCTTTTCATCGGCTCAAAATCCAACTACAACATTAAGCAATGGCTATTATACTATTTGCTTAAATGTTACTGATTCAGTTAACATGTGTTTTGATTCATATTGCGATTCAGTGTTCATTAATAATTCAACCAACACTTGTAGCTTAAATGCAAACTTTAACTTTACAGTTGGTGCAGGTGGTAACGTATCATTTGCAAGCACTTCTACAGGAACAGGAACAAATACAATTTACAGCTGGTGGTTTGGCAACAGTCAATCTGCTAATACACAAAACGCAAGTACTACTTATGCTAACAATGGATGGTATACTGTATGTTTGTTTATTTCCGATTCAACAAACAATTGCAATGACAGTTATTGCCAAAGTATTTATGTGGGTAGTGCAAACACTAACAGTTTTTGTAATGCAAGCTTTACTTACAGTGTAGGTGCTAGTGGCAGCGTTACTTTAACAAGTAATTCAACCGGAACTACAAACAATACGTATTACTACTGGACAGTTAACAACAACTTCCTTGCATTTAATTCAAATCCGCAAACATCAACAACCTTTACTAACTTCTTTAACTATGTTTGCTTAACTATTATCGATTCTACTTCAAATTGCTGGAGCACCTATTGCGATACAGTTCTCATTCCTACAAACCCTTGTAATCCAAGTGTAAGCTTTTCAATGGTTCAAGACAGCACACAAGCATTAACATGGTGGGCTGTTGCTAACTACCCTTCTAATACTACAAACGCTGTTTGGAGTTGGGGTGATAATACAAGCTCAACAGGATTCTATCCGTCGCACACCTATTCTGCTTCTGGTTTTTATAATATCTGTGTAACCATTACAGTTTCATGTGCAGGTACTGCTAGTTTCTGCTCTAATACATTTATCAATAAAAGCGCCGAAGCACAAATGCCAATGTACCATGTAAATGTGGTAGGTTCTCAAGCACCTGTAGCCGGTATAAAGAATAATTCTGCTAATGAGGCAATGACAGAACTGGTACTATATCCTAATCCTGCCAAAGAACAATCACGCTTGAAGCTGAACATGAATGCAGCGGGTGATGTTACTTTATCGATCTACGAAATAACAGGAAAATTGGTACAACAAGGAAACTATAATTTAAGTGAAGGTGTTAATACAATAGATATGGACACAAATTCACTTGCAAAAGGAATGTACCTTGTAACAATTAACAGCGGCAGTGCTAAAAAGACCGTTCGTTTAATAAAAGAATAAATCTTATCTTTACTTAGAAGCGAAAGCATACCAACCGGTGTGCTTTCGTTCTTAGTTAAAAGTGGAAAATCTCGTAGAAATAGTTAATCGCTGTAAACAAAATGATCCAAAAGCTCAGGAAATTCTTTTCAATTCTTTTTCTAAATCGTTGTATGGAATTTGTTGCAGATACCTAAAGAACAGAGATGATGCGGAAGATGTACTACAAGACTCGTTCATTAAAATACTTTTAAATATCAATCAATACAGAGGGGAAGGCAATTTTGAAGGTTGGATGAAACGCATCACAGTGAATACCGCGCTCACCTACCTTAAAGAAAAACAAAAGATCAAATTTGAAACAGCCGATAAACTTTACATTGTTGACGAACCCGAAGAGGAAATAGATCAAGACATTAAAGCAGAATACATCCTTGAATGCTTAAATGAATTACCGATGGGATATAGAACCATATTTAACTTATATTTGATAGAAGGTTTTAGTCACAAAGAAATAGCAGAACAGTTGGGGATAAAAGAGGCAACGAGTCGTAGTCAGTATAGCAAAGGGCGACAATACCTCATAGAATTAATAAACAAAAAAGAAGAGATCAAACAAAAGCAATGGAGAGCAGTAAGCATAATGATGAGCTTATTAAGCGCAAGCTGGACGGTGTTAGCATTGAGCCTCGCAAACTAAAGTTTGCCGAAGTAAAAGCTAATTACGACAAAGCTAAAGACGCTTCTTCCAATAAATGGGGTTTATACTTCATTTTTGGAGGCATTGGCATTGCTGTTCTTTTATCTACCTATTTTATATTGAACTCAGGCTCAGAACAAGCGTTAGCCTTAAATGAGTCATCAAACACTCAAGTTTCTCAAACAACACCTTCTCATAATAGCAATACCACAGCAGAAGCAAATTCTTCATCTCATAAAAACACCATTCATTCGGCAGTAACTACAAATGAAGATGAATTTGTGGAGCTCAAAAATTCAGATGCTACAGTTTCTGAAACCGAAAAAGAAGAAAATAATTCAAATACGGTTGCTAAAGAAGTTTCGACCGAAAGATCATCAAATGATGCCAACAACACTTCCAATTCAAGCAGTGAAGAAAAAAAATCATTGGCAAAAACCACAATAAAACCTGTTGATAATAGAGGCTCGGTGAACAATGATATTGCAGCAAGAACAAAAAATAACGAGAACAGGCCTATTATAAAAGGAAAAGTGAGGTCTAGCAGCTTAATGAATACAATACCAAGCAAAAAAGAACAAAACCAAGCTATTTTTAACAATAAAACTAATAATACAGCCAATACCCAACCTTTAGCAAATTCAGACGTATTGACTAAAACTGGAGATCAAAATCTGCCTACCGACATGACAGGCAAGAGTAGCGATATTCCATCAAACGGTACAAAAGGAGAAAACACTAAAAATATTGCAAAAAATGAAGCCCCTGAGAACAACATTGGAAACGCGGATAAATCTACCTTTGCCCAACAAGGATCTAACGATCAAAATAACAACGGCAATACGAATAACCCCAATTCTGAAGTTAAAAATGAAAGTTCAACTGATCAGGTTGCCAAAACAGATTCAGTATCCAACAACAACACAGTCGTCAACAAAGTTGATTCTGCCAATGCAGCCGCTCACATTCCAGGAGTAATTGGTACCGGCTCGGTGAGTCCTCGCAACAAACATAAATTCTTATTAGGAGCCGAAGTTTCCTACAGTACATTATTCTACAACACAAAAGAAAATCCTAACTCACCATCGCAATTCAGCGTAGGAGATCCGGCATTCACTACTGCATATGCCAACGCTGCAGGCAATGGAAAACATTCATTATTTAATGGTTCTGCCTATTTGAGTTACGTTTATAATGAAGGAGTTGGTATTAGCGCCGGAGTAAGTTATTTTAATTTGGAGACCAAAGTAGATTTACCGGCCTCAAGAACTCCGGAATATACAACGGCTATTGATTACTTTGTTTGGAATTGGGTACAAGATTCATCCGTTTTTCCTCCAACACTTACTTTAAAAATAGTTGATACCGCCTATAAACAAGTGGCCACAGGGAATTACAACACAGTGAAAGCATTAGTGAACGGAGATTCTGTGGGTACATCGAGTTATGTGAACAAAATTAGATACATAAGCATCCCGTTCAACCTTAGTTATAATTTTAAGATCGGCGCTAAATTTTCTATTGAACCGCAAGCTGGTATTATTTATACCATGCCGTTAAAATCATCGCACCTGGTAGCAACAGATGCCTATAAATTTGATTACAAAAAACAAAAGGCAGATCTTAGAAACAATCTTTATTTTAATGCAGCACTTAAATTAGGATATAACATTAATAATAGAACTCAGTTGTATATCCGAGAAGGATACTTCTTCCGCAACAACTCAATTTACAAGGGCGATCAAGCTATATCTTTGTCATTAAAGAGCATCTATACCTCTTTTGGCATAACCTACCGCTTAAAATAAACCTGCCCTATCTTCCTTTATGCTAGGATGTCATGATTTTTCATGACAAAACCGTTGAAAACTAATTGGATTAGAATTTGTATTGTCAATTAACAAAACTAATTTTGGTTCAAATTAAATCCTCAATCTATGTTCGATAACAATGAATTCAGAAAATATGCCACAAAACATATGGGCATTAACAGTTTAACGTATGATAATTATTCATCGCGTATAAGCTCATCACTAACTCCATATATCATCGAGGAGCGTCAGTTAAACGTTGCACAAATGGACGTTTTTTCGCGTTTGATGATGGACAGGATCATCTTTTTAGGCACGGGCATTAACGATCAGGTAGCAAAT